>CAWUIJ010000001.1:0-54456 GCA_963922235.1 uncultured Parvularcula sp.
AGGAGCGTGCGCTCCGGCTCGACCGGTTCTTGTCTGAGCCCGACCTTGTGGTTTGTGCTACGGTGGCGTTCGGTATGGGGATCGATAAGCCCGATATTCGCTATGTGATTCACCGGGATCTCCCGTCGTCGCCAGAGGCCTATTACCAAGAGATTGGTCGCGCTGGCCGGGACGGAAGGCCAGCAGAGGCGATCATGCTTTATGGCGCTGCTGATATTATGTTCCGTCGCCGGATGATCGACGAGGGGGGTGCGCCGGACGAGGTCAAACGGCACGAACGCAAGAAGCTCGATATCTTGGCAAGCTATTGCGAGGCCCTGACCTGCCGCCGGACGATGCTTCTTTCCTATTTCGGGGAGATGGGAAGTGAGCCCTGCGGCAACTGCGATATCTGCATCAACCCTCCCAAGACGGAGGATGCAACGGGCGATGCCAAGCTGTTCCTCGAGGCGGCCGCCGATACCGGCGAGGTCTACGGTCAGGCCCATCTCATCGATGTCTTGCGCGGGTCAGAGAGCGAGAAGGTGCTGAAGGCCCGTCACGATGACCTCAGGGTCTTTGGCCGTGGCCGTGAGCGCCCAGCCAAATCCTGGCGCAGCCTGGTGGGACAATTGTTCGCCCAAGGATTGATCCGGATGGAGGGAGAGTACCGCTCCATCGTTGTGACGGACGAAGGGCGGGCGTTTCTCACGTCTAAGTCTGGCGACACTCTGCAGATGGCCCAAAGCCGCGATGTCAAAAAGTCCTACAAACGTCAGCCCATTGAGGTGCCCGCCGATTTTGACGAAGCGCTGCTCAGCCGGCTGAAGTCCAAACGGCTTGAGCTCGCGCAAGCCAAGGGTGCGCCCGCTTACACAATTTTTTCTGATCGTACGCTGATTGATATGGCGGTGCGTCAGCCTTCATCGAAAGAAGAATTTCTCGGTGTCTATGGCGTCGGTCTGCGCAAGGCCGAGATTTACGGCGAGGTCTTTCTCGACATTATCAAGGGCAACGAGCTTAGTCGTTGAGCACCAATGCCCATGTCATGGCTAAGGTCATGTAGATGCCAAAGATTGCGATATAGGTGGCCGGGACGTTTCCTAGGAAAATGAACGCTGAGGCCGTCAGCAGTGCACCAATAATCGTTGTAGAGATCGCATAACCGATAAGCCTCGAGCGGTTCCGCTTCGCTGGTGTCAGTCCCACCAAAAACGAGCCCACCAGAATTCCAAAGACTTCGGAAAACATCACGAAGACGCTGATCAACGCGATCAAGCCAAGAACGATCAGGCCAAACCCGATAGCCACGAGGTAGAGTTGCGAAGAAAGAGCGGCGTATTCGGGACTCAGCTGCCCACCGGTCGCGGCCGTCTCAAGAGCATTCACTTGCTCCGAAAATTGCGTCACGACCCCGATCACCGCAGCAATCGATCCGAGTGCAGATATAACTGCGAGAACTGTACGAGAAAATCGGTCCATGTTCTCCCAGTCGCCCCCTAAGGACCTATCTACTTTTGCCCACCCAGGAGCTTACGGATCAGCCAAATCGGGATCACGATAATCGCCCCCGTGATGATCAACGTTGCGATGAGGGTGAGCCCCTCCATGCCTGATCCAAACAGCTCCACAATGCCTTGGTTCAGCCAATGCCAGGCGCCTTTCCAAAGCTTGATGGGATCGATCCGGAGGATCGTCAGGACCGCCCCTACAATCAAACTGATGATCGCAAGGCGGATCGCGGTCTGCGCTGCAGATTTGGCGCCGGCGCGGCGGCTCTCTTGGGTCGTCTCGTCGGTCATAGGGACAGAGTTAATGGGTATCAGAGCCGTTGGGAAGGTCTCGAGGTTTTTGTTTCTTCGCGTTTTCGAACCGCCAAACCGGCCCCACTTTGGCTGAAAACGCTTTAGCTAGGAAACGAGCCCACCTGAGCACGATGCCTGAGAGCGTGATCGCACAGGACAAGGGCAACCATCGCTTCGGCCACGGGGACGCCTCGTATCGCGACGCAAGGATCATGGCGGCCCTTGGTCACGACGTCGGTGTCGACGCCTGCTGAGGTCACTGTCTTGCGCGGTGTGAGGATTGAGCTTGTCGGCTTAATCGCTAACCGCGCCACGATCGGCTGGCCCGTTGAGATCCCGCCGAGAATTCCCCCTGCGTGGTTGGAGAGGAACTCCACCTCGCCATCCTGACCCATCCGCATCTCATCCGCATTGCCCACACCGGAAAGACGCGCAGCTGCCATGCCGTCGCCGATCTCGACGGCCTTAGCGGCGTTGATCGTCATCAGGCCTGCTGCGAGGTCGCTATCGAGCTTAACGTAGATCGGCGCCCCGAGGCCTGCAGGCAGACCTGTGGCTTCGATCTCGATGAGGCCGCCCAGGCTGTCCCCATCTTTGCGCGCTTGATCGAGAATGCCTTCCCAGGCCTTGGCCGCCTCAGCATCAGGGCAGAAGAAGGGGTTGTTGTCGGTCTCGTCCCAGTTCCGAGCCTCGGCATCATGCGGGCCCATGGCGATCAAGCCCCCCTTGATCGAGACGGCACCAAAGAGATCATCGAGCACCATCTGCGCGACGGCTCCAGCGGCGACCCGCGCCGCTGTCTCCCGCGCTGAGGAACGACCGCCGCCGCGATAGTCCCGGATCCCGTATTTCTGGTCATAAGTGAAATCAGCATGGCCGGGACGGTACTTATCGCGGATCTCGGAATAGTCCTTCGAGCGCTGATCGGTGTTGCGGATCATCAGGCTAATCGGCGTTCCCGTCGTGCGCAGACCGTCGGTTCGTTCGTCTTCGAAGACCCCCGACAGGACCTCGACCTGATCGGCCTCTTTCCTCTGGGTGACAAAGCGCGACTGGCCTGGACGGCGGCGATCGAGCGCTGATTGGACCTGCGCAAGATCAAACGCGATGCCCGGCGGGCACCCATCAATCACGCAGCCAAGAGCGGGCCCGTGGCTCTCGCCCCAGGTGGTCACGCGGAAAAGATGGCCAAAAGAATTATGCGACATCCGAGGTTCTTAGCCGCGACACACCAAGGAATGGTAGCGGTCCTTCGTTTCTGAGCGTATTGAATGGCCTATGAGTGACGAGCTGATCCCCGAGACCCCGACCGCTGAAGAGTATGAGGCCGAGAAAAAGGCCCAGGAAGCCTTTGGCGTGGAAGCGGACCAGGGCGACGTGTTCGGCGACGAAGCTGATCCCATGGAGCTCTTCAAGACATGGCTCGCCCTCGCCAAAGAGCATGAGATCAATGATCCCAACGCCATGGCAGTGGCCTCTGTCGATGATGCCGGCATGCCCGACGTCCGGATGGTCCTCCTCAAAGATGTCGGCCCGGGCTTTTCCTTCTACACCAACATGGAAAGCGCGAAGGGCGATCAACTGAAGCGCAATCCTGCGTCGTCAATCTGCTTCCATTGGAAGTCGATCCGGCGTCAGGTTCGCGTTCGCGGTCTTGCCGAGGTGATTTCCGATGAAAAGTCGGATGCCTATTTCGCCCGCCGTGACCGCGGCGCGCGCATCGGCGCCTGGGCCAGCCAGCAGTCCCGTGTTCTCGACGAGCCGGATATCCTCACCCAGCGCATCGCGGACTACGAAGATCTTTATAAAGATCAAGACGTCCCCCGGCCGCCTGTGTGGCAGGGCTTTGTCATCATGCCCGAGCAAATCGAGTTTTGGGTCAACCGACCTTTCCGGCTGCACGAACGGAAACGTTTCACCCGAACCGAAGACGGTTGGACAACGGATTTTCTCTATCCGTAAGTTTGCCGTTGACAAGTCAAGGACGACGAAGCGCCTCCACAGTTGATAGGGAGGCGATCTCGAGCTCTTTATGCTGGGCAACTCAATGCGTTGGGGGGCGCGGCAAAAACTGAATAGTCGAAACTGCGCGCTGTCACTTAAGAACCTCGCAAAGTATGGCGGGATGCCAGGATTGCTTAGGGAAAGCGCAAAATGGATAGAGAGTTTGATATCATCGTTTGGGGTGCGACCGGTTACACCGGCCGCCGCATCGTCAAGGACCTGGTGACGTCCTACATTGCTAAGGATGATCTGAAGGTCGCGGTTGCGGGCCGATCGATCGAAAAGCTCCGCCAGGTCTGTGTTGAAGCGGGCGCCCCTGATATGCCAATGATTGTCGCGGACAGCGCCGACAAATCGGCTGTTGATGCTTTGGCAAAGCGCGCGAAGGTGATCATTGCTGCCGCGGGCCCCTATGCGCTCTTTGGTACCAGCATGGTCGCTGCCTGCGCAGATGCGGGTACGGACTATGTCGACCTGACCGGTGAAAAGGTGTGGGTCCGCGAGATGATTGACAGGCATGAGGAGACCGCTCGGGCCTCCGGTGCGCGAATCGTCCACGCCTGCGGATTTGATTGCATCCCCTTTGATTACGGCGTGATGTACACTCAAAAGCTCGCGCAGGAGGCGTTTGGTGCGCCGGCACAGGAAGTGTTGGGCCGGATCAAGCGAATGAAGGTCGCTCCATCTGGCGGCTCAGTAGCAACCGCTTTCGAGTTGGTTGGCGGTGCCGCCAAGGACGAGAAGATCCGTTCTCTGATGAAGGATCCCTTTGTGCTCGCGCCTGATTCGGATGCTCAACGAGCGGAGCAACCCGATGCCGACACGCCGCGCTTTGATCCGGAAATCGGAAAGTGGGCTGTGTCCTTTGCCATGTCTCCCATGAACATGGCGATCGTGCATCGCTCGAACATGATGATGGGTTATCCATACGGACAAGATTTCAAGTACAATGAGATGTTCACTGTGAAGAAGCGTGGGCAAGCAAGGATACGGCATATCGTGCAAGAGATCGCGATACCGATGCTGGCCTTTCCTCCCATCAAGGCGCTGCTCAAGAACTTCGTTCTGCCTAAGCAAGGTGAAGGCGGATCAGAGGCTGAGTTGGACAAAGGCCACTTTGAACTCTGGTTTGTGGCAAGAGGCCCGGGCGGAAAGTTCATCCACACCAGTGTCTCAGGCGACACGGATCCTGGCTATGTCGGGACACCGCTGATGATCATCGAATCGGCCGTCAGCCTGCTGAAAGAGACAACGCGCGATGTCACGCCGGGCGGGATCTATTCTCCAGCCGCTGCGTTCAAAGAGCCTTTCTTTGAGCGTCTCAAGGCAGGCGTTGACATGCGGTTCCAGCAATTGAGCTAGACCTCTCAGCACTGAGCCATTGAACCAACACCTACGATTAAAACGAGTAGGTGGCCTGGACGTATCCGAAGAGCGTGCGATCGCCCTCGGGTCCGTCCGGGACAGTCTTGGTGAACTCGCCAAACAAAAACGCTGATGCGCCCAGTTCAAAGACGATAGGCTTGTCCTGCGGGAGATACCGCACGCGGCTGTCGAGGGTATGCCCCATAAAGGTGCCAGACTGACCAGTCGGGTCCCGAAGGCGGGCGATCTGGAACTGATCCGTGCTCGATGCGAGAAAGGCCGCGGAATAGGCAAGCCGCGCATCGAAGCGCTTGCTCGGTGTCACCTCGATCCGCGCGCCGGGCGCATTCATGTTTGAATAGGTGAGCGGACCGTGAAGCGAGGTGTTGTTCAGGTCGGTGCGCCGTGAGCCAAAAAGCCGCTCATAGGTCCCAAACTGATCATCACTCGGATCATCATCGCCGCTCGCATAATACCATTCTGCGGCGAGACGCGGCTTCCAAGGGGCATCCCATGTGTAGCCAAGGATCGCGATGACGCGCTGTGCCCAGACGTCAAGGTCCTCGTCATCCTCGCGATTGCTGGTCGCATGACGGGTTCCAAAACGCACCGAAGGCTCAAGGTCGATATCCCATTGGCCCGCTTTCTTAGGGCGATAAATCCTGAAGCCGGGGAAGAGGATCTCGCGGTTTGGGGTTTCGAATTCGTCGCCATCGTCTTCGTAGAGACCATAGACGAAGCCTTCGACCCAAAGGTCGCTCACCAGTTTTGGAACAGCGTCCTTCCGGCGATAGTGGATGCCGCCGAGATAGCGTTTCCATTGCTCATCATCAGGATCAAATTCGTTCTTCGCAGCGCTGTCCCGATCGCCGGGCTCGCGATTGACCGGAACGACCGCCAGGAGGTGCAAGAGGTCTCCGCGCGCGCTGGTGCTGGTGTGATGAACCCCCGTGAACGAACGAATCACATTCGCATAGCTGACGCGCTCGACCTGGCGTTTGGAGCTGATACTGACGGTCTGGCGGCCGACCACCGTTCCGCCCTTGGAGCCTTGGCCTAAAAGGCCGCCCGTATCGAACCGGACATAGGCACCAATCAGATCCGACGCGTTGACGAAACCGCCTGACAGCGGGGTGCCTTCGTCATCGAGGAATGCGCGGCTGTCTTGGATTTCAAAGCCAAGGGCGATGGGTCCTGTATCAGCTTCCAGCTTGAACAGCGCACGGGTGAAGAGGGCCTGATCACTTCCCTGAAAACCTCGGCGAAATTGCCCGTCGAGCGTTTCATAACGCGCCCGCAGTTCTCCATCGACAAGGATGTCTGTCTCAGCAGCAGCGGCCGTGACCAATGACAAAGCCATCAGCCCAGTGATCACCAGCCATTTCAGCATGCCTCGGACCCCGAATTCCCCAAGGGAGGCCTAGCTGATCGTTCTTATAATTCAATATATGCCGAACCATTGAAATGAAACTGTCACACTGGAAGCTGCCTTCGAGCACCACGTCGCGATCTTGGGCGATCGCAACGGTTATTGGCCGCGAGCGCTGGCGATGGGGCAATGGGCGAGAAGGCCAAGAAGGCGGCGGCGAGAAGAGATTGGTTAATGGGGGATCCCCCTGAGCTGGCTCACCTCAGTTTTCGCTTAGGAAGCTATCCTGGTGACAGAGGGTCGGGCGAGCGGTAACCGAAATCAATGTGTCCATCGATTCCGCACCGCGATTGATATTTTGATTTTTCAAATCAAGTTACCGAAAATCTTATTAGAGTGCCTTATGTCCAAGGACGTTCGATAAGATTGTTGAGATCAGATTCTGGATCTTTCAAAATGTATGTTCCTACGGCTTTTTTACTTGACACAACTTGGTAAAGAGCATTCATCGATCCCATCAGCGCTTCGGTAGCTGAAGCGCCATACCATAAATAAAAATTCGCGCTGGCATTGCTAAGCTGAACATAAAATCCACATCCGCCATGTTTTCGAATAGCTCGAATTAGTGTAGAGCGATCCCGCAAAAAATATGTTCTATTTAGAGTACCAATACCTACACCAAGAGCTTTTTCGATTGAAGTCAACTTTTCTTCAGACGCAAGTTCATCATCACTAGCAGCCCAATTGATGGTATCTCCTAATCCTGTCCCCAAGGTCCAGGCACTGATTATTTGACTAACAACTGGGAGATTTCCTAGGACATTGTTAATTGTCTTAACGATTTCCGACTGGTTGCGATCAATTCTTTCAAGCTCAACCGGATTAATCAACGTCTGACGATTATCTCTGAGGCGAACCATTACTATATAATCCAAATAATCCAACAACTATAAGCAGGTTATTACATTTACTCACCAACATTCGCAAACCTTAAGTGCAGCACGCAACTGGTGACTGTGATATCGGAAGATGCAATTGGCACGGCCGTGGGCGACGCGGACGACGTGAGGGACTATGAGATGCTCACCCAAGCCAAGGAGATGACGAGATGCGGTACCTACACACGATGATCCGGGTGGCTGACCTGCCCGCAGCTCTCGAATTCTTCTGCGACGGTTTGGGCCTTATCGAGGTGCAGCGTTACGAGAGTGAGGAGGGGCGCTTTTCCCTCATCTATCTTGCTGCCCCCGATGATCTGGGTGCTGTCAGTGAGCATCAAGCGCCGCTATTGGAGCTGACCTATAACTGGGATCCGGAAGAGTACACAGGCGGCCGCAATTTCGGTCACCTCGCTTACCGTGTGAAGAACATTTACGAGACCTGCCAGCACCTGATGGATCGCGGCGTGACGATCAATCGCCCGCCGCGTGATGGCCATATGGCCTTTGTGAGAAGCCCTGACGGGATTTCCATCGAGTTCCTCCAAGAGGGCGAGCGTCTCGCTCCGCAGGAGCCTTGGGCCTCAATGGAGAACATAGGCTCTTGGTAAACTCGTCTCCGAGTTAAAGATCCGGCAGCCACATGAAGCTGATAGCGCCAAAGACTCCGACCACGGTGAGGGCTGTCATCGCAATCACATAGAGGCCAGTGGCGATTTTCGTCCCAGCGCTGCGTGATCGTTTTCCCGCTTGATAAATCTCGAGGCTGATCACCGGCAGAAAATAAGCAGTGCAAGCCACAAGGATATCGCCCCATCCTGAGAGTGTGGCGTTCATCCCGCGCGGGCCTTGGTTGAGGACGACCCAGGCCATGATGCTGAGCCGAAAGAACCACACGCCATTCGCCACCATAAAGGTGCGCATCGCCCACCGCTCATGGATCGCGATCTTCCTAGCCACCGCATAGCGGAAGGTCAGCGCACCGAAGACGATGATCATAAGGCCGTTGATCGACGTGATCGATCCAGAAACCACGTGAAGGTTGGCGCCGCGGAACCAGGTCATGCCGATCCCGGTGAACGAGAGGATCATCGCCGTGGTCAGAAACATCCGGCCGTTCCAGCGGTGCAGCGTCGGCGCGTTTCGCCGCAAAACCGGGATCAGCTGAAAGATCCCACCGAACGTCATAATGGCTGCGAGAAAGACATGCACCGCGAAGGAGACGTTCCCCCAAAAGTCGCCTTCGACAAATCCCATGATGAGCTGCTTGTCGTTCCAGGATGCATAATCCCCGCCGGCCGTTCGTGGACCGTAATAGGCGAGGATGAAGACGACGAAGGCCAATTGGCCGATCACCGCGACCAGGAACCAGAGCGTGCCTGTTCCCCTTAAGAACGCGTCAGCCCAGCGCGTGCTCGTCGTTTGGTTATTCGCCTGCATGAATCATCCCTTCGCCTTGGCATCCTTGAGGCAAGGGGTGGCGCGCGGCCGGCGAAGCGTCTTGCCGATTTGGCGATCGGCCAACGATTGAGAGAATTTTCCATCGATCTCATCGACCGGCGCGCAACCTGCAGGTACACTTCCCCTATGAGCCAAAACGTCATCGCATCTCGGGTCACAGGCTTCGCTGATGTCCTTCGCTTGACCGGAAGCGAGGACATATGGGCGCGTCTTCAGCGACAGCCTAAGCCGTCGCCAGTGCTCCTTTACTGGGTGCTGTTTTCAGCCTCAGCGTCGATGGCGATCATCCACTTTTTCATCGAAGGCCATTGGGCAGCGCTGGAGACGGTCCTTGCCTTCGGCAGCTGTGTGACCTGCGGGTTTGGTTGGCTTCTCTCGCGTTCGCTCTTCCGGCCGGAGCCCCAATACGAAGCCTGGCCGATCGCGCTTGTCGCGGTTCTGTTCTTGATGGTCGCGACGCTTCAAACGGCCAACATGGTCGGCGTCGATGGCGGGCCACTGGTCAAGATCACGGGAAGTCTTGCATCTCTTTTGAGTTCCGCGGTCCTGGTCCTCACGTCGCTGGAAGCCATCGAGGGCGCCTCGCGCCGAACCACGGGTGATGAGCGCCGTTTCCAATTTGCGTTTCTCGCGGGCTATGGCGCTTTGCTCTCGGGCGGGGTGATCCTGTTCCGAAGTTCGCTCGATATCCCAGGGCTCGAAAACTGGAAGGACGCCGGCCAGACGTTCTGCGCAGGACTGGCTTTGATCGGCGCGGCGGCTGCAACGCGATATCGCCTCAAACACCCGCTGCTGAGCCCTGACAGTAGGCCCAAGCGTTCAACGCCGATGCATGATTTCGATCCGCTGCTCCGCGATCGAATCGCCGCTGCTATGGTTGGGCAGCGCGCCTTTCTCGAAGCGGATTTGAAAGTCGCAGACCTCGCCGCAAGGCTCGGTGCCCCTGAATACAAAGTCAGCCAATGCATCACCAGCGGCATGGGCTTTGCGAACTTCAATCAGCTTCTGAACCATCACCGCATCGAAGAAGCCAAGCGGCGATTGAGCGATAGGGCAGAGAGCAAGGTTCCGATCCTGACGATAGCTCTGGAAAGCGGCTTTGGTTCGGTTGGACCCTTCAACCGCGCATTCAAAGCGCGGGTGGGTATGACGCCAGGCGCGTTCCGATCGAGCGCGCTCTCTTAAAGCCAAGCCCTTCAGGGCTTGCAAACCAACACTTTTCGCAGTAGCGGCCCGCTTTCAACTCCACAGGGCGGTGGACCTTCGGTGGCTCGTTTGAGCTTCCCCACCGCTCGACGCTTAACCGAAGGAGACATCGTGAGCGTTCCTGAATTTTCCATGCGTCAGCTCTTGGAAGCTGGCGTCCATTTTGGTCACCAAACCCATCGCTGGAATCCGAAGATGCGGACGTACATCTTTGGCGACCGAGGCGGTGTGCATATCATCGACCTCTCGCAAACTGTTCCTCTGCTGCACCAAGCGCTGACCAAGGTCCGCGACGTGGTCGCTGGTGGTGGCCGGATCCTGTTTGTCGGTACCAAGCGCCAAGCTCAGCAGCCTGTTGCTGAGGCCGCTGAGCGCTGTGCGCAGTACTTCATGAACCACCGTTGGCTCGGCGGTACGCTGACCAACTGGGAAACGGTCTCGGGTTCGATCAAGCGCCTTGGCGAGATTGAAGAAACCCTTGCTGGTGAAGGCAAAAGCCTGACCAAAAAAGAACAACTCAACATGACGCGGGAAGCTGAAAAGCTGAACCTGTCGCTCGGCGGTATCCGCGACATGGGCGGTCTTCCTGACCTCATGTTCGTGATCGACGTGAACAAAGAGTCGATTGCCATCAAAGAAGCACAGAAGCTCGGCATCCCGGTTGTTGCTGTCGTCGACACCAACTGCTCACCGGACGGCGTTACCCACGTCATTCCGGGTAATGACGACGCAAGCCGCGCGATCAGCCTTTACTGCAACCTCGTTGCTGATGCTGTCATCGACGGTCTTGGCGCTGCGGCTGTGGCGATGGGCGAAGACCTTGGTGAGCTTGAAGACCTTGAGGGCGAACCTGGCCTCGAAGAGCTCGTCGAAGGCGAAGCAGAAGCTGCTGCTGAAGAAGCACCAGCAGAAGCCGCTGCGGAAGCGCCAGCGGAAGAAGCTGAACCCCAGGCCTAAGGCCGATCCTATCACGAGCGGCGCGGGCCATCGCCCCGCCGCTTGACAAGCGCGGGGGCTGCAGCTCTAGCGCCCTCATTCACAAGTTCGTTGTTGCGGCGGCTTGCCCGCCACCTGGAGGATCCCATGGCTGATATCACGGCCAAGATGGTCAAAGACCTGCGCGATAAAACCGGCGCGGGCATGATGGATAGCAAAAAGGCGCTGGTTGAAACCGGCGGCGATATCGAGGCTGCGGTCGATTGGCTGCGCAAAAAAGGCCTCGCAAAAGCGGCGAAGAAAGCTGGCCGGACGGCTGCTGATGGTCTCGTGGCTTACGCTCTCGACGGCACAAAAGGTGTGGTCGTGGAAGTCAACGCAGAGACCGACTTCGTGGCGCGGAACGAAACGTTCCAAGGCATGGTTCGCGATATCGCTGACGTTGCTCTTACGGTTGACGGTGCCACGGACGCTCTCAAAACAGCGGCTTATCCGGGTGCGGACAAGTCGGTTGATGAGCACATTGCTGAGATGGTCGGTCAGATCGGCGAGAACATGAGCCTTCGCCGTTCCGAAGGTCTCTCTGTGACGTCGGGTGTTGTCGTGCCTTACATGCACACACCGATCGCTGACCGCGCTGGTAAAATCGCTGTGCTCGTTGCTCTTGAGACAACCGGCGACACGTCTTCGCTTGAAGAAGTCGGCAAGCAGATCGCGATGCACATCGCCGCTGCGCGTCCACAATCGCTCAACATCGATGGCCTCGACCAGGCCGTTGTTCAGCGCGAGAAGGACGTTCTGTCTGATCAAGCTCGTGCTTCGGGCAAGCCGGACAACATCATCGAGAAGATGGTCGAAGGCCGGATCCGCAAGTTCTATGAAGAGAGCGTCCTCCTTGAGCAGGTCTTCGTCATCGACGGTGAGACCAAGGTCAAAGACGTCGTCAAGAACGCATCAAAAGGTGCGGGTGCTGACGTGACGCTCAAAGGCTACATCCGCTTCGAACTCGGCGAAGGCATCGAGAAAGAAGAAGATGATTTCGCTGCTGAGGTTGCAAGCCTCTCGAAAGGCTAAGGCCCAGCGCCATCGTTAAGAATGCGCCGCGTTCGCAAGAGCGCGGCGTTTTTGATTCTGCGCCCGCAATTGCAAGAGCGACATAGCCACGCCGGACTGAATCTGATAGCCCGCCGCAAATCGGGAGATCATCACATGGCAGAGCCGCTTTACCGCCGCGTCCTTCTCAAAGTGTCGGGGGAGGCGCTCATGGGGGATGGCGAATTCGGGATTGATCTCGAGACCGTCGAACGGATCGCTCAAGAGGTGAAATCCGCCACGGAACTCGGCGTCGAGGTGTGCATGGTTGTCGGCGGGGGCAACATCTTCCGGGGCCTGAGCATGGCTGCGCGGGGGATGGAGCGCGCCAGCGCTGACTATATGGGCATGCTCGCGACGATCATGAACGCGCTCGCTGTCCAGAATTCTCTCGAAGCCATCGGTGCGCAAACCCGCGTGATGTCAGCGATCGAGATGCAATCGATCTGCGAGCCTTATATCCGTCGCCGGGCGATCCGCCACTTGGAAAAAGGTCGTGTGGTGATCTTCGCAGGCGGCACCGGTAACCCGTTCTTCACGACGGATACAGGAGCGGCCCTGAGGGCAGCGGTGATGGGCTGCGAAGCGCTCTTCAAAGGCACCCAAGTCGACGGCATTTACTCAGCGGATCCGAAAAAAGATCCGAGTGCCGAGCGTTACGACCGGATCACTTACCGCGATATCCTGACCAAAGATCTCCAGGTCATGGACCAGGCGGCGGTCAGCCTCACTCGTGAGAACGGTATCCCCATCGTGGTCTTCAGCCTCCAGGACGGCATTGTCGGTGCCCTGACAGGGCAAGGCAAATACACGGTGGTCGAAGCAAGCTAGAGCCTTTTTCTCCTGGATCAAAACAAGAACATTTGCTAGCTTCTGAAGTGCGTTAGGAGTTTGCTATGATCGATCTTGAAGACTTTGTCCGGGAGGCAACGCTCAAAGTTCTGCGAGCAGTTACTGATGCCCGCAGCAAAGCTCCCGAGAGTGCCCAAGTGGCGCCTCATGACGTGGTGTCACAAAGTGAGCCGGCATTAGGGGTAAGTTCAGGAGCTTCCGGAGAGCTCGTGTCGTACCTAAACTTCGATATAGCTGTTACGGCGTCTTCTGAGCAGTCTGGAAAGGTCGGTGCTGGCGTTAAGATTCCTGTAGTGAACGCGCAGTTTGGGGCTTCAGGTGAGACCAGTGGCGGTTCCGGCCAGATAAGTCGCGTCGCCTTCACGATCCCGGTAGTTGTAAGTGATCCGAAAGCTGCATTCGACCAAAAGGCTCGGACGGAACGATTGAACCGCGAGGCCATGGCCCGCTTCGATGGTACGCAACTCTAGCATGTCATATAGCAGCAATAAGCGAACCTAATCCGTGCGCGGAGATCGCCAACCTTTTTCGCCGACGGAGCTTGCGCAGCTTTCGCGTTGCGAGAGCCAGGTCCTCTTTGACCAACGCTACGGGGTGAAGCGGTCCAAGCATTGGCAGAAGAGATCGGCCGAAGGCCGGGTCGTTCATGCGCGGATGCATGACGAGGTGACCCAGCCTTCGCCGCAAGGAAAAAAACGCATGCTGATTGTCATCATCATCGCAGCGCTTGTGGCGCTGATGCTCGCCATTTTGGCTCTGCAAGGCGGCGGTCGATCGAGCGACGCTTTGCTGCCACAGGAACTCAAGGGTGCAGAGCTCTGGGCCAGCGAAACCACGATGGTCCGGCAGAAACCCGTCCATATTCGCGGGCGCCCCGATGAGGTGTGGCTGAAAGACGGCCGCCGCACGATCGTGGAGACCAAGTCGCGCGAGGGCCGGGTCTTTGACGGCGACCGCATGCAGCTGGCTGCCTACGCGTATATCCTGCGCAGTGATGGCGGCCCGCCGGTCGCACCCTTTGCCTTTGTGCGGTTCACGGGCGGTGAACTCAGTTTTTCCAAGGTGCGTCTGAAGCCCGATGAGGACGTGATAGAGGCGCACCGCCAGCTTGCTGCGCTCAAGGCCGGAAAGGCCGATCCTGGCTTTGCAAAGCAGGCCGCGGTGTGTGCGGGATGCGGTCACCGTGAGCGATGCGCGTCACCAAAGGCGGCTTGACCTTTCTTCTTGGCCCCGGGGCGTTATAAGCCCGGCCTCGAACAAGAATTGAGGACGACCATGAGCGACGGACCAGATTTCTCCAAACTTGAGAGCCGGATGGACGGCGCTCTCGATAGCCTGAAGACAGAATTCGGGGGGCTGCGCTCGGGCCGGGCCTCTGTAGCCCTGTTGGAGCCTGTGGTTGTGAGCGCTTACGGCTCTGATATGCCGATCAATCAGGTCGGTACTGTTTCGGTCGGTGATGCGCGAACACTCGCCGTCAATGTCTGGGACAAAGGTCTCGTGAGCGCCGTTGAAAAGGGCATTCGCGATTCGGGTCTGGGCTTGAACCCTGTCACCGATGGCCAAATCGTGCGCGTTCCGCTGCCTCCGATGACCGAGGAGCGACGCAAAGAGCTCGCTAAGATGTGCGGCAAATATGCGGAACAGACAAAAGTCGCGATCCGCAACGTCCGCCGCGACGGTATGGAAGAGATCAAGCACGCCGATGGCCTGCCTGAAGACGACCAGAAAAAGATGTCGGAGCGGGTTCAAAAGCTCACCGACGAAAAGGTGAAAAAAGTCGAGGAAATGCAATCCGCCAAGGAAGAGGAAATCATGCAGGTCTAAGCACCTCACGGTGCTAGGGAGTCGCCACCATGTTTGCGCGTAAACTCGATAATGATGCTCGGCCTCCTGCCGCTGGCGGGGATGTCAGGCGCGTGGATCATGTTGCCATCATTATGGATGGCAATGGCCGCTGGGCCGAGGCCAAGGGCGTCTCGCGCCTCGATGGCCATCGTGCTGGTGTTGATGCTGCCAGACGCGCGGTCGAAGCGGCGCGCGACGAGGGCATTCGCACGGTCACTCTCTACAGTTTCTCGACGGAGAACTGGTCGCGTCCGGACTGGGAGGTGCGCCATCTTCTGGGCCTCCTCCGCCATTTCTTCCGGGACGATCTGGGCAAGCTCGCCAAGGAGGGCGTCCGTGTTCGGATCCTGGGTGACCATGAAAGCCTTCCTCCTGACATTCGCTCCTTGGTGGATGAAGCCGAGGCGACGACGCTCAACAACGATCAGTTCACGTTACAGATCGCCTTTAATTATGGCGGGCGCGATGAGATCGTTCGTGCGGCAACAAAACTTGTTGCTAAAGCGGCGAAGGGCGCTCTGCAGCCGGAGGATGTCACGGAAGAGGCATTGTCGGTGCATCTGGACACCTCTGGCGTACCAGATCCAGATCTCATTGTGCGCACATCTGGCGAAGTGCGGATTTCGAATTTTCTCCTCTGGCAAGCGGCCTATGCAGAGTTCGTCTTCCTCGATGTTCTGTGGCCAGACTTTGATGCAAGTCATCTCAAGGCCGCGATCGAAGAGTATCAGAATCGCGAGCGACGCTATGGTGGCCGAAAGGGCGAGTGCGCCACCGCTTCGTGACGACGGACACCTCCTTCCTGGCCGATAGCGCCAAGCCAGCGCTTCTCCAGCGAGTTTTGACGGCGGCTGTCCTCATGCCGCTAGCACTTGGATCTGTGATTTTTGGCGGCCGTCTTTATGCCGGTGTCATTGCTGCGATGACGATCTTTCTGCTTTTTGAGTGGACGCGGATGGTCGATGGGGCGGAGTTCTCCCGCGGCTTTTACGTACTGTCTGCAACGGCTGCGGTGGCGAGTTATCTTGCGGCGGGGGGGCAACCCGTCTGGGCACTGAGTGTGACTGTGTTGGGTGGTGTCATTGCCACAGCGCTTGAATGGCCCAAACCCAACCCGCAGTCGTGGCCCGGTGTGGGCGCGGCGTACCTTATTGTTCCTGCTGTTGCTGCGCTTTGGCTTAGGCGCGATGCGCCCGAGGGGTCGTTCTTCACGCTTCTTCTCTTTATCTGCACCTGGGCCGCCGACAGCACTGCCTATTTCGTCGGTAAGACCGTCGGCGGACCGAAGCTGGTTCCTCAGATCTCCCCGAACAAGACCTGGTCGGGCGCCGCCGGCGCTGTTGTGGGCGCAGGTGCTGCGGGAGCTGCGCTCGCAATGCTTCTGAAGCCTGAATGGGTTTTGCTGGCTTGGGTGCTTGGATCGATCTTGGGAGTGGCGGTTGTCTGTGGAGACATCACCGAAAGCTACTTTAAACGCCGATACGGCATGAAGGACACTGGCGGTGCTTTTCCGGGGCATGGCGGGGTTCTGGATCGCTTGGACGGCTTTCTCTTTGCGGTCTTAGCGCTGGCAGCCGCTGTCATTTTGATGCAAGGCGCCCACTAACGTTACGACAGGAGCTCTCGTTTCTATGCTCAAGCGGCGCGCGACCATCCTTGGTGCCACAGGATCCGTGGGACAAACCACGCTCAATCTTATCCACGCAGCGAACAAGGCCCGCGACGCTGAGATCGAAGTCGTCGCCGTCACGGCCAACAGCAAAGTCGCTGAACTGGCCAAGGCCGCTATCGAATCAGGCGCCCAGTTTGCCGCCATCGCTAACCCGCATGCGGGTGAAGACCTCGCCTCCGCTTTGGTGGGAACGGGGATCCGCTCCGCAGCGGGCCCCCAAGCGATTGTGGAAGCCGCGCAGATGGATGCCGACTGGGTCATGGCAGCGATTATGGGCGCAGCTGGGATTGAGCCGCTGCTGGCCGCTGCTGAGCGCGGCGCAAACATCGCTTTTGCCAACAAGGAGTGCCTAGTCTGCGCTGGCGATGCTGTGCTTGGCGCTATGGAACGGGGAGGCGGGCGCCTTCTTCCTGTGGACAGCGAGCACAACGCCATCTTCCAGGTGTTTGACGCAGAGCGCCCCCACAGGGTGCGGAAGCTCATTCTCACGGCATCGGGCGGACCTTTCCGTGATCGCGATCCTGCGACGCTGAAGGCGGTGACCCCTGAAGAAGCGGTGAAGCACCCCAACTGGTCCATGGGCGCGAAGATCTCGGTCGATAGTGCCACCATGATGAACAAAGGGCTGGAACGGATCGAAGCCGCTTATCTCTTCCCCGTACCGAAAGAGAAGATCGAGATCGTGGTGCACCCGCAATCGGTGATCCACAGCCTTGTCGATTACGTCGACGGTTCAGTCTTGGCGCAGCTGGGCACACCGGACATGACGATCCCAGTGGCATCGGCCTTGGCATGGCCTGATCGGATCGCGACACCGGCTGAGCAGCTGGATCTCATCAAAGTGCGCCAGATGGACTTCTTCCCCGCTGACGAAAAGCGCTTCCCATGCCTCCGTTTGGCAAGGGAAAGCCTCGACGAGGGTGGTCTGGCCACCTGTGTGCTTAACGCGGCCAACGAAGTCGCTGTGGCTGCCTTTCTGAAGGGTCACCTGCCGTTCCTGGACATTGCCTCGGTCACCGAACATTGTCTCGAAACGGTGAGATCGAATCACGACAGCACAGCCCTCGACAACATTTTGGCGACGGACAAGCTGGCGCGAGAAGCGGCCTGGGCACGGGTGGAAGCACTCGCAGACAGGGGTTGAGGATAGATGCTGGAGACAGTGCTTGGCGGTGCGTCGACGGTTGCAGTGAGCATTGCCGCGTTCCTGGTGATGCTCCCGGTGATCGTGTTCATCCACGAGTTGGGTCACTTTCAGACCGGCCGCTTGTTCAGCATCAAGATTGATGCGTTCTCGATTGGCTTCGGGCCAAAACTCGCGGGTTGGGTCGATCGTCATGGTACGGTGTGGAAGGTCTCGGCTATCCCGCTCGGCGGGTATGTGAAATTCTTTGGTGATGCGAATGCGGCCAGCGCTGGGACCAATTCAGGCCAGACCGGCACCACGCAGTTCGGCTCCCAACGTGAAGCTCTCGAGGCAGCGCTGACAGAAGACGAGAAAGCCGTCTGCTTTCACTTCCGCCCCACATGGCAGCGCGCTGCTGTCGTTGCCGCCGGACCCATCGCCAATTTCGTTCTTGCGATTGTCATTCTCGCCGGTCTTTTGATGGCCCTTGGCCGTTTCACGGTGGAGCCTGTCATAGGTCAGGTGATGGAGGACAGCGCAGCAGCCGAGGCCGGCTTTAGGCCGGGCGACCGGATTCTCGAGCTCAATGGCGGCGCCGTCCGTTCTTTCGACGCCATGGCGACCCGCGTGAAGCTTTCGAGCGGTGAAGAGCTAACCTTCAAGGTGGAGCGGGATGGGGAGACCCTCACGCTTCTCGCCACGCCGCGCCGGGTCGAACAGACCGATGGCTTTGGTAACAAGGTTGAAGCGGGTCAGCTCGGCGTCTCCGCAGACCCAGAGTTTGTCAGCAGGCAACGCTTCGGACCCATTGATGCGACCGTCGAAGGCACGCGTGAAGTGGGCCGTATTATCAGTGTGACAGGCCGCTATTTCACGCGGCTTCTCACCTTCCGCGAAGACCCCCGCCAAATTGGCGGACCGGTTCGCATCGCCCAGTTTGCAGGGCAGGCAGCGAGCTCAGGCTTTGTTCCTGCTGAGAACGTGACGCTCGGTGATCGGCTCATGACAAGCGCGGCCAATTTCTTGCAAGTCGCCGCTTTGATCTCGATATCCGTCGGATTTTTAAACCTTTTGCCCGTTCCTGTGCTGGATGGTGGGCACTTGATGTTCTACGGGTACGAAGCTGTAGCGGGAAAACCAATGAATGAAGCCGTTCAGAACGGGCTATTTCGGATCGGTCTCGCGATAGTGGGGACCCTGATCATCTTTGTTTTTATCAACGACGTCGTCCGTCTCTTTCAGTCTTAGGATTTGCTGCCCATGAGCCTTTCGGCTGCACGCCCACTGTTTCTTGCGATGTTGGCTCTTCTGTTTGCTGGTACCCAAGCGGCAGGACAGGACAACTTCACGACCGTGGTACGCCAAATCGTGGTCACCGGGACGCAGCGGTTGGAGCCAGAAACGGTTCGGTCTTACCTCACGATCACGCCGGGCACGAACATTGATCAGGTTGTGATTGACGAGGGCCTGAAGGGTCTCTTCGCGACGGGTCTCTTCGAAGACGCGCAAATGGTCTTTAACGCAAGCAACGGCCTTCTGCAGGTCGAGGTCCAAGAGAACCCGATCGTTAACCGCGTGATCTATGTTGGCAACAAACGGCTCGACGACGACAAGTTCGAAGAGGAAGTCGAACTCGAGCCTCGGTCCATCTACACGCGAGCCCGTGCCCAGGCCGATGCCCAGCGCATGATCGAAGTCTACCGGCGATCGGGCCGTTTTGGCGCAACGGTGACACCGCGCGTGAGGGAGCTCGAACGCAACCGCGTCGATGTGATTTTTGATATCGACGAGGGCCCGCGAACAGGCGTACGCGCCGTCAACTTTCTGGGTAATGAAGAATTTTCTGACGCGGAACTTCGCGGTGTGGTCCTCACAGCTCCCTCGAGCTGGTGGAACATTCTCGAGAGCAACGACAATTATGACCCTGATCGCCTCGAATACGACCAGGAGCTGCTCCGTCAGCACTACAGCAAAAATGGCTTTGCCGATTTCGCAGTGCTCTCAGCAGTCGCTGAGCTGACCCCGGATCGTAAGGACTTCATCATCACGATTGAGGTGGAAGAGGGCCCTAAATACGATTTCGGTAAGGTCGATGTGAACACGACCCTTTCGAAGCTCCCTGGCAAAGTCCTTCGCCGACGTGTACCGATCCGTACAGGCACTGTCTTTAATTCCGAGCGGATTGAAGACGCAGAAGAGGCGCTGACATTTGCCACGGGTGTCTACGGCTATGCGTTCGTTGATATCTACCCGCGTTTGGACAGAAACCCTGAGACCAAGACGATTGATGTCACCTTCGAGGTGAACGAAGGCCCGCGGGTCTATGTCGAAGAGATCAACATCAATGGTAACCAGCAAACCCTTGATCGTGTTATTCGCCGGGAGATGCGGCTCGTTGAGGGGGATGCGTTTAACCGAGTGCTGGTTGACCGATCTCAACGCCGCGTTCGGGGCTTGGGATTCTTCTCCGACGTGACCATTGATGAGCTGCCGGGCAGCGCGCCGGATCGTTCCGTGCTCAACGTGAACGTGACCGAACAACCGACGGGTAGTTTCCAAATCGGTGGTGGTGTCTCGTCCAACGATAACTTCATCTTCAATATCCAGCTGAACCAACAAAACCTCGCTGGTCGTGGCCAGAGCGTGCTCTTGGATCTCTCCGCGTCACAGCGGACCAATCGAGCGCGGATTTCATTGACCGAGCCTTACTTCTTAGGTCGCCGTCTTCGCGCTGGTGCTAGCTTATTTGTTCAGAGCACCGATTTTGAAGAGGCGGGATTTGTCTCAGAGACTTATGGCCTTGGTGCAAACTTTGGTTTCCCGGTTTCTGAGTTTGCGCAGCTCGGCCTCAATTATGGCCTCCGTTATGACAATCTGGAGCTTACAACCGACCTCACATTCGATTTCGATGAGGACGGTGAGATTGTTCCGAGCTCAGAGCTTGTCGATGAAACTGCGGTTCGCAACGTTCGCGATCCTGAGACCACTGGTCTGGGTGTTGGGATCTTGACCACCGACCGTTGTAACGTTGTTCAGCTATCTGAAGACCTTAACTGTGAAAACGACGGTGAGTTCGTGACGTCGTCGATAGGATATTCGCTCCGTATGGACCGGACAAACGATCCGATTGTTCCATCGCGCGGCTATGCCATCAGTTTCTCACAGAACTTTGCCGGGTTCGGTGGTGACGTGAATTACTACCAGTCCACACTTCGGTCGTCCTACTATCACCCGCTTCCGTTCAAGTTCATTGGTTCACTGAAGTTCAACGGCGGTTACATCCAAAGCTTCAATGATGACGGTGTACGCCGGAACGACCGTTTCTTCCTGGGCGGTGGACGCGGCTTCCGCGGTTTCGATGTGGCGGGTGTTGGACCGCGATTGTTTGATGCCGACTCCGCTGTTCTCGGTAACCGCCGCGGACAGGCCGTCGGCGCCCGTGCCTATGCTGTTGGTTCGGCTGAAGCGCTCATTCCGCTTCCCTTGCCTCCATCGGCAGGCCTCAGAGCGTCTCTCTTTGCAGACTTTGGCATTGCGGGTCTCGTCAACGAAGCTGATGAGGAAGTGTTCAACGACCCAAGCATCGAGCGCGTTGACCTCTTTGGTAACTCAGATCCAGACGACCCTCTTCAAGCAGGTCTCGACCCGCGCGTTACAGCTGGCGTTGTGGTCAACTGGCGCTCACCCTTCGGTCCCGTGCAATTCGTGATCTCAGAAGCTGTGGTCGTTGAAGAGTATGACCGTCCTGAAGGTTTCCGCTTCTCGGCGGGTGGTCAGTTCTAATCGCTCACGAAGCGTGATCGAGATCATCGCGTTGGCCAGTGGATTTCGCTTCTCTCATCCTGCATGCCATCATGCGAAAAGCGTTTCGTAAGAGCCGTCATAAGGAGCGAACAGAGCGGGTTTTCCGCCCGTAGCTGGTCCAGTGGTGTATATGACTTTACCAGATTCTCGGTTTTTCCGGCTGATTGAACCCATGGCGCCTGCGGCAGCAGCTAAGCTTTCCGCGGGCGTTCTTGTGACGGACGGCGGCAAGGCCATTTCATCCGTGGCGGATCCGACCATTGGCGGGGATGGGGCTGTCTGCTTCGCTGAGAAGCCAGGCGGCACAATCGGTCCCGCAGCATTGCTGGTCGTACCGCAAGGGCAATCTTGGGACATCCCCAGCCACGTGGCTTCTATTTTGGAAGCCCCGTCACCGCGTCTTGCCTACGCAAAGATTGCAGCTGGTTTGTTTGAGAGCAAAAGCGAAAATGGCCCCGAAGATGAGACGCCAGCGGACGTCTCTCCGGAGGCCAAGGTTCACCCGACCGCGGTGATCGGGCCGGGTGCTGTGATCTCCGAGGGCGCACTGATTGGCCCGCATGCGGTGATCGGCCATGGTGTTGTGATTGGCGCAGGGACAAAGATTGGCCCCAATGCCTCTATCACCCATTCGACAGTGGGCGCAGGATGTTCAATCTCAGCTGGCGCACGCATTGGTGAGGCAGGCTTTGGCTATGTGCCTGGTGACATGGGCGCGGTTTACATTCCTCAACTCGGCGCCGTGCGCATAGGCAATCGCGTTGATATCGGCGCAAACACCACCATCGACCGCGGTATGCTGACGGATACCGAAATCGGTGATGGTACAAAAATCGATAACCTCTGCCAGATCGCGCACAATTGTAAGATCGGCCGCTCGGTTCTCATTGCCAGCCATACCGGCGTTTCTGGCTCATGTGTTGTCGGTGACGGTGTGATGATGGGTGGTCAGGTCGGGATGGCTGAACACGTCACGATTGGTGCCGGCGCTGAACTGGCGGCGCGGAGCGGCCTCATGCGTGATGTTGAGCCCGGTGGCCGCGTGGGCGGAGCACCTGCTAAGCCCTTCCGACAGTGGATGAAAGAAGTTGCGGCTGTCAGCCGTTTAGCGGAAAAAAAGAAGTGATGCCTGAACAAGACGATATCCTGACGGATCTTGATGTTGCCGCTATTCAAGCGCTGATCCCGCATCGTTATCCGTTTTTGATGATCGACAAGGTCGTCAACATTTCTCGCACGGAAGGCGCGGTTGGCGTCAAGAACGTGACGATCAATGAGCCTTTTTTTGAAGGCCATTTCCCGCAGATGCCGGTCATGCCTGGTGTGCTGATCATCGAAGCAATGGCACAAACTGCAGCCTCCTATACTGTGCATGCAGATGATCTCGACTCTGATGGTAAAATCGTTCTGTTTATGGGTGTGGAGAAGGCAAAGTTCAGAAAGCCGGTGGTCCCTGGCGATCAGCTCGAACTCCACGTCAAAGTCGTCCAGCGGCGTCCGCCGGTCTGGAAGTATGAAGGTAAGGCCAAGGTGAACGGCAAAGTGGTTGCTGAAGCGATCTTTGCTGCGATGTTGGCGGAGGCAAAGTAATGGCTGTTCATTCGCGTGCGATAGTTGAGGATGGAGCCCAGCTGGGCGATGATGTCGAAATCGGTCCGTTCGTCCATGTCGGCCCCCATGTGAAGCTCGGAAATCGAGTGAAGCTTCATCCCCATGCTGTTGTTCTGGGAAACACGACGGTGGGTGATGACACGGAAGTGATGCCATTCGCTGTCTTGGGCATGCCCCCACAGCACTTGAATTATAAAGGAGAAAAAACGACCCTAACCATCGGCGCGCGCAATCAGATCCGAGAGCACGTGACAATGCATCCGGGGACGGAACAAGGCGGCGGCCAAACGGTCGTGGGCGATGATGGGCTTTATATGGTGGGCTGCCATGTCGCTCATGACTGCATGATCGGCAATAACGTCATTATGGCGAACAATGCGACACTGGGCGGTCATATCGAGATCGGCAATTATGTCTTTGTGTCAGGGATTACCGCAATCCATCAGTTCACACGGCTCGGCAATTATTGCTTTGTCGGTGGCGGCGCGATTCTCGGTAGCGATGTCATTCCTTATGGTTCAGTGTTCGGAAATCGCGCAAAGCTCGAAGGCCTCAACATTGTTGGCATGAAGCGCCGAGGGATGGACCGAAAGGCTATCCATTCGATCCGGGCTGCCTACCGTCAGCTTTTCGCTCCCGAGGGGACGCTGCAAGAACGCATTGCAGACGCGACGGAGCTCTACAAAGACTCCCCTGTGGTCATGGAAATCGTTGATTTCATGAAGGCCAATAGCGAGGAGAACCGGCCTCTATGTCTTCCGGCCATGTAGACGAGGGGGCGTGGTCGCGTCTCGGCATCTTGGCGGGTGGCGGGACTCTTCCCCTTCGCGTTGCTGAAGCTGAGACGAAGGCAGGTCGTGAGCCTTTCGTTATCCGACTGACGAACGAAGACAGTCCGATTGCGTCCTATCCAAACGATCAGGTACAGATTGGCGAGCTGGGCCGGGTTATCAAACGCCTCAAAAAGGAGGGATGCGACGCAGTTTGCTTTGCTGGACAACTCAAGCGCCCCAATTTTGCATCGATCAAAGCCGATCTGCGCGGAGCAATGGTTTTGCCGAAAGTTGTGGCGGCGGCTCGAAAGGGCGATGGCGCCATTCTTGATGTGATCGTGGATGTCTTTGAGGGCGAGGGATTTCAAGTTGTCGGGGCTGAGGCAGCGTCCGATCGACTTTTGCTTCCCCAAGGGTCGCTTGGCGGTAAAGCACCGCATGCAGAGCATATGAAAGACATTGCTAAAGGCATGGGCGTGGTCAATGCGCTCGGTCCCTTTGATGTCGGCCAAGGCGCTGTCATCAGGCGGGGTTTTGTCTTAGCCATCGAAGCGGCGGAGGGAACGGATGCCATGCTGCAGCGCTGCGCCGAGCTTCCTGAGACCCTTAAAGGTTTTGAGCCGGGAGAAGACACGAACCTTTTGGGTGTCCTCGTGAAGTGCCCAAAACCCGGCCAGGAGCTTCGCGTTGATCTGCCAACAATTGGTGTGGAAACGATCGAACGAGCGGCTGCTGCTGGCTTGGCAGGCGTGGCTGCGCAGGCCGAGCATGCCTTGATCATCGATCGGGAGGACGTGATTGCGAGAGCCAACAGTCTTGGCCTCTTCGTCTATGGTTTCTTGGCCGAGGAGGTGGCGGATTGACCCGTACGATCCTTCTTTGCGCGTGTGAACCATCCGGCGACGCTCTTGGTGCGTCGCTTATGGCAGCACTTAAAGAACGCTTGCCTAACCTGCGTTTCATCGGTGGTGGTGGACCGTTGATGGCCGAGCAAGGTCTGGAGAATCCACTCGACACAGATCAATTGGCGGTCATGGGCCCTGCGGACGCTCTTGCGGCGATCCCCAAAGCGTTGGGTTTGGCGTCATCGTTCGCCAAGTTGGCTCGTGATGAAAAGCCGGACATTGCTATTTTGGTTGATAGCTGGGCCTTTTCGAAGGTCGTCGCGGAACGGATCAAAAAGAAGGCCCCAGAGACGAAGCTTGCCAAACTCGGTGTCCCGCAGGTTTGGGCGTCCCGCCCGCATCGCGCCGCCGTGGCTTCCGAACTCTTCGATTTGCTTCTTTGCCTCTTACCCTTTGAGCCAAAGCATTTCACGGATGTGGGCGGTGCGGCCAAGTTTGTGGGCAATCCGAACTATCAAATCGCCGCGTCGACCCCGCGTTCTGGTCCAGGGTTTCGTGCGAAACATGATATTGGTGATGCGCCGCTTCTGCTTCTTTTGCCGGGAAGCCGGAATGGCGAAGTGAAACGCCTGTTGCCCGTCTTTGAACCAACGCTTGCAGAGATCTCCTCCCGTATTCCGGGACTTCGCACAGCCTTGATCGCAGCGCCTTCAGTTGAGGCACGCGTCAGGGCGGAGGCGGCCACATGGGACACGGAGGTTTTGATCGTTCCGCCTGAGGAGCGCTTCAACGCATTTGATGCAGGGGATGTGGCTCTCGTCGCGTCCGGGACGGTCACAACCGAGCTGGCACTTGCCGGAACGCCGATGGTTGTGACCTACAAGGTGGCGCCCATTGCCGCTTACTATGCCAAAAAAGTGATCACCACACCATTTATCACGATACTGAATATAATGGCTGGTGAAGCCGTGATACCGGAGCGCATTCAGCAAGACTGTATGTCGTCGCAGTTAAGCGCGGATGTGATCAGGCTCTTTCAAGATGACGATGCGCGGCGGCGGCAAACATCAGCGTTTCGCCGCCTCTTACCTGGTCTCATCGGCTCGAGCGATGCTGCTGATCAGGCGGCCGAAGAGATTGTGAAGTTAATCGACAGCGAAAATGGCAGCGACCTCGACAGCAGCACCGCGGGGGAGTGAGGGGCATCCCACGGCCGCGCGTGCGTGACGACCGCGGTCGGCGAACAGGTCCTCCATGAGATTGGAGGCGCCGTTGATCACTTCTGGATGATCTTTGAAGCTCGGCGTACATGCGACAAAGCCGTCCAGCTTGATACAGCATTGAGCACGCCCGAGATCCCCGCCCAAAGCGTGCTTGAGTTGAGAAACAATCATCACGCCGCACGCCTCAGCCGCTTTCGCGCCTTCTTCTGTGGTGAGCGTATCACCCACGACACCTGTGATGAGGTCGCCATTGCGAAAAGGGAGCTGGCCTGAGATAAAAATCAGTGAACCCACTTTCCGAGAAGGCACATAGCTCGCCAAAGGCAGGGCCGGTTCTGGCAGGATCAGGCCTTTCTCAGCCAGTTTATGCTCGACAGTGGTCATGTTGATTTCCTCCCTCGTGGTCCCTCAAACTAAGCGCCAAGAAGGGCGTTTTGCACGTCTTTTGTCCAGCCGACATGGACAGCTTCTCCGACCTCGATCACTGGACGCTTAATCAAAGTGGGATGGCTTTGGAGAAGAGCAGAAGGCTCTTCATTCCGTTCGTCTTCGGACAGGTTGCGCCAAGTGGTTGAGCGTTTGTTGATCAGCACGTCTTGTCCCACGGCTTCGAGCCACTTGGGGAGCAAAGCGCTGAGGTCCGCTTCCGTCCTAATGTCGACAAAGCTCGGTGACAGCCCGCCATCGCGCAGCGCCTTCAGCGCCTTCTTGCAAGTGTCGCAGTTCTTGAGGCCTGTGAGAGTGAGGTCCATATCCATTCCAAAGGTGGGTTAGCGTTTTGTGGTGCGACGGTCGCGCATGGTGCCGATGACATCTTTTCCAAACTTGCCCCTCAATGTCGCCAGCGCGTCTTCGCGTTGCCGGTGTCGTTCATGATCTTCAGGGTAGGCAAGGTCTGCTCGCGCGACGTCATCCGAGACCAAGTCAGAAATCCCTACACCGATCAAGCGATAGGCATGGTGTGGGGAACGCAACTGCTCTTCAGCGAGCAGTGACTTGGCTTCTTCGAATAGGACGGCAGCCAAATTGGTGGCCACACCGAGCGTTCGGCGGCGCGTGAGACTTTTGAATTGTGCGGTTTTGAGCTTCAAGGTGACCACCAGACCGGCAAGGCCTTTTTCCTTTGCGCGCTCCGATACCTTTTGCGCCATAGCGTAGAGGCGATCTTCGAGAATCGTGCGGTCCATCGTATCTGTCTCGAAGGTGGTTTCTCCTGAGACCGACTTCGTTGTGCGGTCAAGGCGAACGGGCCGGGGGTCTCTGCCCATCGCGCGTGCATGGAGCCAAAGGCCGTTTTCACCAAAGCGTTCGGTCAGGGTGCGGAGATCAAGCGCTTGCACGTCCCCTATTGTGTGGATGCCCTCTTTCTCCAGCTTGGCGGCAAAAGCTGCGCCTACGCCGTAAATTTTCCGAACGGGTAGGCCCGCCAAAAAGGAGATGGTTTCCGCTTCACCAATCACGGCGAAGCCCCGCGGCTTATCGAGATCTGATGCCAGTTTTGCCAGCGACTTGTTGTGGCTGAGCCCGATGGAGACGGTGATTCCCACCTCCTGTTCGATGCGCCGTTGAAGTTTGACCAGCGTGGAAGCGGGCGCGCAGCCGTGAAGGCGCTCTGTTCCGGAAAGATCGACAAAGGCCTCATCGATCGACACCGGCTCCACCAAGGGCGTCATGTCATGCATCGCTGCTCGGACAAGCTTCGAGGCCGCTCGATAGGCTTCGAATCGCGGCTTCGCGATCACCGCGTCGGGACAGAGCCGTTTTGCTTTGAACATCGGCATGGCCGAGCGGACACCGTAGGTTCGCGCGATATAGCAGGCTGCCGACACCACCCCTCGCTGACCTCCACCCACCAGAACCGGTTTGTGTTCGAGGCTCGGATCATCTCTTTTTTCCACAGCCGCGAAAAAAGCATCACAATCCACATGGGCAATCGAGAGGGTGGTGATCTCTGGGTGAGAGAGACGACGGAAGCCAGAACAGGCGTTTTGGTCGCAACAAGCGGAAAAAGCACCGCAACCTAGACAAAGATCACCCGTCAAACCGTCACCGCCGTCAACCTGTGATTAAGCCCCGGCAACCTAAGCCGGATGAAATTGAGGGCTCTCAGAGACTCGCCCTTAATCTTAAAGCGCGTTCTAACCATGCAAGTGGGGGGCCCGCAAACCGGTGGATAAGGGCCATGGACACAGGCGTGAAGACCATTCTGGTGGTTGAGGATAACGAGCTGAATATGAAGCTCTTCAACGACCTGCTTGAGGTTCAAGGCTATAAGATCCTGCAAGCGGGCAACGGTGACGACGCCTATCGTCTTGCGATGGACCATACGCCTGATCTTATTTTGATGGACATTCAGCTGCCTGAACGGTCGGGAACTGAGGTTGCGCGGCAAATGAAGTCCGAGCCGCAGCTTGCAAGCGTACCGATCATTGCGATCACGGCCTTCGCTATGAAGGACGATGAGGAACGTATTCGCTCAGCGGGATGTGATGATTATCTGGCAAAACCTATCTCCGTCACGGAGTTCCTTGAGAAAGTGAAAAGGTATTTGACTTAACCCTGTTCCGGCAAGACCGCTTGCTAGGGATGGATTATGACTGCGCGGGTTCTCGTCGTTGATGACCTCGAGCCAAACGTTAAGCTTCTGGAAGCGAAGCTGCGTGCTGAGTATTTCGAAGTTCTGACAGCGCTCTCAGGGCAAGAAGCTATTGAAATTGCTGAAGAGCAACAGCCTGATATTGTTCTTCTCGATGTCATGATGCCAGGCCTTGATGGGTTCGAAACTTGCCAGCGGCTCAAGGGAAGTGACGCTACCTGGCATATTCCCGTGGTGATGGTCACCGCTCTCGACCAGCAGGCGGACCGAGTCGCAGGCTTGAACGCGGGCGCGGACGATTTTCTCACCAAGCCTGTTCAAGACATTGCGCTTTTTGCACGTGTCCGAAGCTTAACCCGCTACAAACAGATGACGGACGAGCTCCGCCATCGCCACCAGGCGGGCGCCCGGATGGGTGTTCTGAACAAAGCCGACCTGACCCAATACGATTCGAAAGAAGCGACGATTCTCGCGGTCACTGACCAACCTTCGATTCCTGAGCTCGAAAACGGCTCAGAGCATATGCCGAGCCAAGTCTCGGTGATCTATGAAAGCGATGGCCGGATGGCGCTGGAAGCGATTCGCCGCGGTGAGCCTGACCTTGTGCTGATGGATCTTGGGCTTTCGACCTATGATCCTCTCCGCCTCTGCTCAGCGATTCGCGCTTTCGACATGACTCGCCTCGCCCCGCTTTTGGCCGTCGCAGGGCCGGAAGAGACGCGCATGGTTGTGCGTGCGCTTGATCTGGGTGTGTCGGACTATTTGATGAAGCCGATCGATTCGCAGGAGCTTGCTGCGCGTGTGCGGACACAGATCCGCCGCATGCGTTATATCGAGCACCTTCGAGCATCATTCGATGAAACACTCGAACTGGCGATCACGGATCAGTTGACGGGGCTCTACAACCGCCGTTTCTTGGCGACGCAAGGTCCGAAGCTTCTTGATGACGCTCGGAGTGATGACGATGATCTGACGTGTTTGATGATCGATATCGATCACTTCAAGCGCGTGAACGACACCTACGGTCACGACGCTGGCGACGAAGTTCTCAAAGAGATTTCTGGTCGTCTGACAACATCCATCCGGGGCGCTGATCTTGCCTGCCGTACAGGCGGCGAAGAATTCGTGCTTCTGATGCCAAAGACACCCAAAAACGCAGCTCATCTGATTGCTGAACGTTTGCGCGCCGCTGTAGAGGCCGAAGCTGTGACGATTCCAAGTGGTGAAGAGATCAATGTGACGGTCTCGATTGGCGTCTCGAGCTTTATGATCACCGACTCGTTGGCTGCGGTTCTGAAGCGTGCTGACGAAGCGCTCTACAGAGCCAAAGAGTCCGGCCGCAACCGTGTGATCGACGAGGCTGCGTAAAAAAGCCCGCCGGAGGGGTGACCTCCGACGGGCAATTGCAGATCGAAGCAGGGCTTAGCTGCTGTAATACATGTCGAATTCGACGGGGTGTGGCGTCTGGTTATAGCGCGACACTTCTTCTTCCTTCAGCTCAAGATAGCCGTTGATTTGGTCGTCGTTGAAGACGTTGCCTTTGGTCAGGAACGCGCGATCTTTATCGAGAGCTTCGAGCGACATTTCGAGCGAGCTTGATACAGTCGGCACGTCGCGAAGTTCAGCATCGCTCAGTGCGTAGAGATCGTCTTCCATCGGATCACCTGGGTGGATCTTGTTCTCGATACCGTCGAGACCCGCCATCAGGAGAGCGGTGAAGGTGAGGTAAGGGTTACCTGCTGCATCAGGGAAACGAGTCTCGATGCGCTTAGCCTTCGGCGAGCTGACCCACGGAATACGGACGGATGCGGAGCGGTTCCGTGATGAGTAAGCCAGGATCACAGGCGCTTCAAAGCCTGGGATGAGGCGCTTGTAGCTGTTGGTCGTCGAGTTCGCGAAAGCGTTGATCGCCCGTGCGTGCTTAATGATCCCGCCGATATAGTGCAGGCAGGTTTCGCTCAGGCCCGTGTATCCGTCACCGGCAAAGATCGTGTTGTCGTCTTTCCAGATTGACTGGTGGACATGCATGCCTGAGCCGTTGTCGTTGTAGACTGGCTTCGGCATGAAGGTCGCTGTTTTGCCGAAGCTGTCAGCAACCTGCTGGACCACGTATTTGTAGATCTGCAGGTGGTCAGCGATTTTCGTCAGTGTATTGAACTTGATGCCAAGCTCGTGCTGCGAAGGCGCCACCTCATGGTGATGCTTCTCGGTCTCGAGGCCCATCTCGTTCATATAGGCGATCATCTCTGAACGCATGTCTTGTTCGCTATCGACAGGAGGAACCGGGAAGTAACCGCCCTTGGCCCGTGGACGGTGGCCAAGGTTTCCGCCTTCCATCGGCGTGTCCATGTTGTAGGGACCTTCGCCGCTATCGATGGAGAAACCAATATTGTCCTGGGACGTCGAAATCAGCACGTCTTCGAAAACAAAGAACTCTGCTTCCGGACCAAAGAACGCTGCGTCACCGATACCGGAGCTTTTGAGGTAGGCCTCAGCAGCTTTCGCCGTGGAGCGTGGGTCACGGTTGTAAGGCGACATATCTTCAGGCTCGAGGATGTCGCAGGTCAGGGACAGCGTGCGGGCCTGGAAGAAGGGATCAATGATGGCGGTGTCAGGATCCGGCATCAGGACCATGTCACTTTCGTTGATCGGTTTCCAACCAGCAATGGACGAACCGTCAAACATCGAGCCATTCTCGAAGAAACCTTCGTCGATCTGACCCTTATCGAAGGTGACGTGCTGCCATTTTCCGCGCGTGTCGGTGAACCGGAGGTCGACAAACTGGATGTCGTCGTCCTTGATCAATTTGAGGACGTTTTCAGCGGTCATGGAGCTTTTTTCCTTTATAACAATGTTGCGCCGCACATGAGGCCAGGTTCGCCTCAGACGCAAGACGAAACATGCTTTTAGCTGAATCTTGCGCGAAATTCAGCCTTTTTGGCTGTTTCCGATCTTGGGCTCGCTGCCATCGAGCAGCCGCGCGATGTTCTCGCGATGCCTGATGAAGATCAAAACCGTCATGAAAAGAACGGCTAAGAAGAGAACAACCTTGCCCGCGATAAGAAATGCGATGGGTGTCACCGTCGCCGCGAGAAGGGCGGCGAGGGACGAATAGCGCAGCATGAATGCCGTCCCGAGCCAGGTGATAGCGGCGACAAACAGCCCGATGGGCCAGAGAGCGAGCAGGGTGCCAAAGTAAGTCGCCACGCCTTTTCCGCCCTTGAAGCCCAAGAACACCGGGAAAAGATGGCCCAGGAAGGCTGAAGCGCCAGCGAGGGCCATAGCCATCGGATCGCCACTGGTGACGGTCGCAGCAATCAAGACCGCGATCGCCCCTTTGCCGCTGTCGAGTAGGAAGGTGGCTAAGGCGAGGTCCTTGCGTCCGGTCCGCAATACATTGGTGGCGCCGATATTGCCTGAGCCAATGTCGCGGATGTCGCCCAGTCCAGCCGTTCGTACAATGACGAGGCCAAACGGTATCGCACCCAAGAGATATGACAAGACAACAATAAGGAGGATGGTGATCATAGCGAGGCGGCGAACTCCAAAACGGCCATGCGGGTCGGAACGCCCATAGCGACTTGTTTGAGGATCAGCGAGCGGTCAGGGTGATCAGCTATGTTGCCATCGATCTCAACGCCCCGGTTCATAGGTCCCGGATGCATCACCAGCGCCGTTGGCTTGGCAAGGCTCAAAGATTCCGATGTCACGCCATAGTCCGAGCGATAAGCCACCTGATCGACCGATGCGTCTGCGCTCAGACGCTCGAGCTGAATCCTCAGTGTCATGATGATATCAGCGTCTTTGAACGCGGCCTTTTGGTCCTTCGTCATCGACGCAACGCCTTGCGGCGCTTGATCAGGGAGCATCTCGCCAGGCCCGCAATAGCGAACCTCGGCGCCGAGCCGGGCGAAGAGCGGTGCGCATGAGGCAGCCACGCGGCTGTGCAGGAGGTCACCGACAATGGTGATCGTGAGGCCTTCGAGACCTGTCTCTGGTGTCCTTCCTAGGGCCTTGAGGATCGTCGCGGCGTCAAGCAAGGCTTGGGTCGGGTGGCCAAAGGCGCCTTCGCCGGCATTGATGATCGCGGTGCTCAATCCGTGCTCTTCGACAGCCTTTCGAGCAGCATCAATCGTTCCGGCGCCACCTGCGCGCAGCACCATGAAGTCGGCGCCCTGGGCACAAAGGGTGAGGACCGTATCACGCACCGATTCCCCTTTGTGTACGGAGGAAGCCGCCACAGGAACCGTGACCACATGGGCACCCATCCGCATCCCAGCGACCGCAAAGCTCAGGCTCGTACGGGTTGAATTCTCATAGAAGAGGTTGAAAAGGAGGCGGTTTTGAAGAGGGCTGTCGAGATGATGACCGGCCTCGAGGGCGGCATCGATAGCAAGTGTCCTCGTCAGAATCTGACGAATATCCGCATCGCTGAGGGCATCGATCCCGGTGAGATGGTTCACAGCGCACATCCTCTTCTCAGCTCGGCCAGCCTCGCCAGAGCTCCTTCGAGAATGAAGCTCGCCGCGTGGCTGTCGATCACCGCTGCCCGTTTCGCCCGGGAGACGTCAAGGTCTATGAGGTGCCGCTCGGCGGCGGCAGTGGACATTCGCTCGTCCCAGAAGACGATAGGAAGGTCCGTCTTGCCCGCGAGATTTTTCGAGAATGTCTTGGTGGCCTGCACCCGGGGGCCATCGGTCCCGTCCATGTTGCGCGGCAAGCCCAGGACAAAGCCAATGGCGCCGCGCTCTTCGGCCATGGTCAAAAGCGTTTGGGCGTCGGCCGTGAACTTCGTGCGCTTGATCGTGGTGACGGGGGTCGCCAAGGTTTGGCGGGGATCTGAGACAGCAACGCCAATGGTTTTCACTCCAAGATCGAGCCCGATGAGCGCTCCCTCCTTGTCCGTGAAATGGTCAATGCTCTTTGCCATGGTTGCCCTTGTGATGCTCATCGCCGGGAATGCAAGCGCTGCGGTCCCTGCATGGACAAAGCGGGCCACCGACGAGGTGGTTCCTGCGATCCTCGAAGCCCTTGAACTCGAGGAACCGCCGCGAATCACCTTGCGGTGGAAACAAGGGGATCATCCTCCGGGCGCGCGGATCATTCAGTCCCAAACCTTTGGCGACGAAATCCTGATTGGGCTCGAAGGTTCCTGGCGTGAGGCTTCAGAAGAGGCGCGATCTCAGCTTGTCCGGAACCTCGCGCATGAGATCGCCCATGTCTGGCAATGGAAGATGGGCAATCCGATCGAGCCTCGCATTCTCCATGAAGGGTTCGCTGAAGCGATTGCCATCGATGTACTTGTGAGGTGCCGTGAGATCTGCCGCGCGAGTCCCGAGCGATTGATGATTAGGCTGGAAAACCAGTGCCGCGACGCCCTCCGGCGAGGGATTGTGGGTGTGCAGGGTCAGACCGATGCGGTCTATGGCTGCGGCGGGGTGCTGACCGACGGAATGGCCGTGGCAGCGCAGCTTTCGCCGCAGGAGCTTTACCGGCGTTACGCAACGACCGGGCGCTCGATCGGTGATTTCTTGGAATTGATGGAAGAGCTCGCCGGGAGTCACTTCGCGCTCAGCGCAAAGACGTTTCTCACCGCCGATTTCCGCATGGCGTCGCCCTCAACCACGATGGGGCGGCTTCGTGCTGGACGTCTCTAATCGCCGCTGATACTGCGGTCGGCCATGAGCCTAGACGAAGCCACAGTCCGCAAAGTTGCCAAACTCGCTCGCATTGCGATGAGCGATGAGGAAATCACGCCTCTCATTGGAGAGCTCAACGGTATCATCGATTGGATCGAGCAGCTCCAAGAGGTGGACATCGAAGGTGTGGAGGCCATGACCTCCTCCGTCGATGTCGCTCTTCCGATGCGACCCGATACGCTGACCCACGACGAAACCGGCGGCGGCAAACCCGACCAGATCGTTGCCAATGCACCGAAGACGGAAGATCACTTCTTTGTCGTGCCGAAGGTGGTAGAATAATGACAGACCTGACGAGTTTGAAGCTGGCCGCGCTTCGCGACGGGCTGGCCAAGAAAGACTTTACCGCGACGGAAGCCACGAACGCTTATCTCGAGCGTGCCGAGGCTTCGGGGCCGCTGAACGCCTTTGTGCGTCTGACCGCTGAAAAGGCGCAGGACCAGGCCAAGGCGTCTGATGAACGGATTGCAGGCGGTGAAGCGCGTCCGCTCGAAGGTGTGCCGCTGGGGATCAAGGATCTTTTCTGTACGGAAGGGACGCCCACCAACGCGTCGAGCAAAATCCTTGAGGGCTTCACGCCAACTTATGAGTCGACGGTTTCCGGCAATCTCAAGAACGACGGTGCGGTCTTCCTGGGTAAGCTCAACCTCGATGAGTTTGCCATGGGTTCGTCGAATGAGACATCCTGTCATGGACCCGTGATCAACCCTTGGCGCCGTCAGGGCGACGAGACCAAACTCACGCCAGGCGGCTCCTCTGGGGGATCAGCGGCTGCAGTCTCCGCAAGGCTCTGCGCGGCAGCGACGGCTACCGACACGGGCGGCTCGATTCGTCAGCCTGCGGCGCTGACCGGTACTGTCGGTATCAAGCCCACCTATGGCCGGTGCTCCCGGTTTGGCATTGTCGCCTTTGCGAGTTCGCTCGATCAGGCAGGCCCGATCGCGCGGGACGTGCGTGATGCTGCCATCATGCTGACATCGATGGCGAGCTACGATCCGAAGGATTCCACATCAATCGATCGTCCGGTTCCGGATTATGAAAAGGCACTTGAAGGCGGGGTGAAGGGTCTCAAGATTGGGATCCCGAAAGAGTATCGCCTCGACGGCATGCCTTCAGAGATCGATGCGCTTTGGCAAAAGGGCGCTGATCTCTTGAAAGAGCAGGGTGCGGAGATTGTTGAGGTCTCGCTACCGCTGACGAAATACGCGCTTCCCGTTTATTATATCGTCGCTCCGGCAGAGGCGTCATCGAACCTCGCGCGCTATGACGGTATCCGTTACGGTCAGCGGGTCCATGACGATGACATTAACGAGCTTTATGCCAAAACCCGCGGCGAAGGCTTTGGTGCCGAAGTCAAACGCCGGCTGATGATCGGTACTTATGTTCTGTCCGCTGGTTATTACGATGCCTATTACCTCCGCGCCCAGCGTGTGCGGAAGAAAATTGCGATGGAGCTGGCGGATGCGTTCGAGAAGGTCGATCTTCTTCTCACACCTTCCTCGCCATCGTCTGCTTTCGGGTTGGGTGAAAAGTCATCCGATCCGATCGAGATGTACTTGAATGACGTCTTTACGGTGACCGCCAACCTCGCCGGTGTCCCTGGCGTGTCGGTCCCGGCCGGCCTTGATGGCCAGGGCTTGCCCATGGGCCTTCAGCTTGTGGCGCCCGCTTTTGGTGAAGAGACAATGCTGCGCGGCGCCGCTGCGCTTGAAGAGGCGCTCGCTTTTGATGCGCAGCCCACGGAATGGTGGAAAGCATGACCGAACGAAGCAACCTGCTCCGCGGTGAGACCGGTGACTGGGAAGTCGTGATTGGTCTTGAGGTCCACGCCCAGGTCTCAAGCGTCACCAAGCTCTTTTCAGGCTCTTCCGCTGAATATGGCGCGGGGCCGAATGAAAATGTCAGCCTCGTTGATGCGGCGATGCCTGGGATGCTCCCAGTGATCAACAGCTTCTGCGTGGACCAAGCGATCCGCACAGGGCTTGGCCTTAATGCAAAGATCAATCTCTGGTCGAGGTTTGATCGGAAGAATTATTTCTACCCTGACCTTCCCCAAGGCTATCAGATCTCACAGTACAAAGATCCGATCGTCGGTGAGGGCGAAATCGAGGTCGAGCTCGACGCCGAACGCACGATCAAGGTGGGGATCGAGCGTTTGCACCTTGAGCAAGACGCTGGCAAATCCGTGCACGATCTTGCTCCGAAGGAAAGCTATGTCGACCTGAACCGCTCTGGTGTGGCGCTCATGGAGATTGTCTCCAAGCCCGAGATGCGTTCAGCAGAAGAGGCTTCGGCGTATTTCTCCAAACTTCGGACCATTGTCCGGTACCTCGGGACCTGTGACGGGAACATGGACCAGGGCTCAATGCGCGCCGATGTGAATGTGTCTGTCTGCCGTGCGGGCAACTATCAAAAGTTCGTTGAGACGGGCGATTTCTCTCATCTGGGTACACGGACAGAAACAAAGAACGTGAACTCGATCCGCTTCGTGCGTCAGGTCGTCGATTACGAAGCTCGCCGGCAGATCCAAGTGCTGGAAGCGGGCGGAACGATTGATCAGGAAACCCGGCTTTTCGATGTGAAGACGGGCGAGACCAAGACCATGCGCTCGAAAGAAGACGCGCATGACTATCGCTATTTCCCTGATCCCGACCTTCTGCCGCTCGCTTTCACGCAAGAGCATGTCGATGAGATCGCGGCGTCTTTGCCGGAACTGCCTGACGCTAAGAAACATCGCTTCGTTGAGAGCTATGGCCTCTCCCCCTATGACGCGTCCGTCTTGGTGATGGATAAGGCGAAGGCAGATTATTTTGAGGATGTGGCCAAAGGGCGTGACGGAAAGCTCGCGGCCAATTGGGTGACAACCGAGCTCTTCGGTGTTCTGAACAAACTTGACAAGACAATCGATGAATCGCCTGTGTCTGCGGGGCAGCTCGGCGGCTTGATCGATCTCATCCAAGACCAAACGATCTCCGGCAAGATTGCCAAGCAGATCTTTGAGATCATGCTCGAAGAGGGCGGCGATCCAAAGGAGATCGTCGAGGCTCGCGGTTTGAAGCAGGTCACGGACACAGGTGCTCTCGAGGCAGCGGCGGATAAGATCATTGCTGCGAACCCGGAGCAAGTCGCCAAGGTCAAGGACAAGCCAAAGGCGCTAGGCTGGTTTGTCGGCCAGGTGATGAAAGAGACCGGCGGCAAGGCCAATCCGCAGGCTGTGAATGAGATCCTTAAAGCCAAGCTTGGCCTTGAGTGATCGGCAAGAAGAGAAGGCGGCCTGATGGCATCACGAACCTTTTCTCATCGCTTGGCGACCACGGACGATATCCCGGCCATCGATAAGCTGATCGAGGCATCGATTGTCGGGACGAATAATGGGCTGCTCAGTGAGAAAGATCTCACGGCAGCGCGTGAGACCATGGGCGTCGATCCGACGCTGATCGAAGACCAGACCTACTTTGTGATCGAAACCAAAGTCGATCATGCGACGGTGATGGTCGCTTGTGGGGGATGGGGAAAGCGGCGCACGCTTTATGGAGGTGCGCACACGGAAGGCCGTGATGACAGCTTCTCTGATCCAGCGACGGAGCCAGCGCGCATTCGCGCGATGTTCACCCACCCTGATTGGGTGCGCTTGGGGATCGGCACGCTGCTTTTGAACCTCGGTGAAGATGCAGCGCGTCAGGCGGGTTATCAAACCATCGAGCTTGGATCGACGGTCGCGGGCATTCCACTTTACGAGGCGCGAGGGTATAAGGACTTTCTCACCGAGGAAACACGCGGCGCCAATGGCGGTATCAAAACCGTCGTTCACATGCGAAAATCACTGGTCTGAACGAGGCGCTGTTTGCTCGGCAATCCGTTTGGCAAGGGAGACATAGCTCTCCACGGACACATTTTCCGCACGCGACTTTTCGTCAATCTCAACGTGTTCGAGCGTAGCGCTCAAGCGGTCACCCAAAATTCCCTTAAGGCTCTGGCGGAGCATTTTTCGGCGCTGCGTGAAGGCGGCTTGAGTCACGCGCTCTAAAACGCGCAAGTGCTCCGGCTTCCCATCATTTTCAAAGACGAGCACTGAGCTATCCACCTTCGGCGGCGGCGTGAAGGCGCGCGCGGGGAGGTGGAAGCCGAGCTTCGGCGTGCTGGCCGCCTGAGCAATGACGGAAAGACGGCCATAGGTTTTGCTTCCCGGCTCGGCCAGAATCCTGTCGCCAACTTCCCTTTGAAACATCAGTACCATGCGTTTCCAAAAACGCGGTTCTGCTGTGAGCCATTTGATCAAAAGCTCCGTCGAAATGTTGTAGGGAAGGTTCGAGGCGATGATCGTACCATTGGGAAGACCTAACGCCAGTTCATCAGCCTTCAGAGCATCATCTTCAATCGCGCGCAGGCGGCCCGTCGCCTCATGCAAGGCTTCCAACACCGGAGCGACGCGCCGGTCACGCTCGATCGCGACCACTTGCGCTCCCGTTTCGAGAAGTGCTCGGGTGAGGCCGCCGGGTCCGGGCCCGATTTCGAGGATCGTACTTTCGTCGCCAGCTTGGCAGAAGTTTGCAATCTTCCGTGTCAGGTTCAAGTCGAGCAAGAAGTGCTGTCCAAGCCCTTTTTTAGCGGCAAGGCCATGTTCCGTAATGACGTCCCGCAGCGGCGGGAGTTCCTCAAGCACGGACGCCCTCTCGGGCTCGGGCCATATCATTCGCCATTCGGATGGCGGCGATCAGGCTATCAGGTCGTGCCAATCCTTTCCCCGCGATATCAAGGCCTGTTCCATGATCCGGGGACGTCCGGACGATAGGCAACCCAAGCGTGACATTGACGGCGTCGTGAAATGCGACGGTCTTGATCGGGATCAAGGCCTGGTCATGGTACATCGCCAGTGCGGCGTCATAGCGTTCGCGGGCTTCGGGGTGGAACATGGTATCAGCGGGCAGGGGGCCGACGGCATTGATCCCGCGATCCTGCAGCTCCCGAACAGCCTTGGCGACGACATCGCGATCCTCCGTCCCCATCCGACCGTCTTCGCCTGCATGGGGGTTGAGACCTGCCACAGCGATCCGGGGAGAGGGAAGACCGAAGTCCCCGGCAAGCGCTTGAGCCGTCACCAAGCCGCGCTCCACGATCAACGCGCTCGTGAGGGCCTCTGGTACGGCATTCAGCGCCATGTGAACCGTGACAGGAACAGCGCGAAAACTATCCGCCGCGAGCATCATGACAGGGCCGCGGGAGTGTCCCTCAGGCAAAGGCATGTTCGCGGTGAGGTCGCCCAAATACTCCGTGTGGCCAGGAAAACCGAAACCGGCTTCTTGGAGAGCCGACTTTTGAATGGGCAGGGTCACCAAAGCCCCCGCCTGTCCCTGCGCACAGGCCTTCGCACCCGCCTCGATAGACGCCGTCACCGCCGCGGCGGTGAACGCTTGCGGCTCGCCAAGGATGACGTTGCGCAGCGTCTCCAGAGGTTCCTCGGGCAAGCGCAGGACGGGGAGGCCTTGTGAGAATACGGAGGCGGCTTCCTCTGGAACTTTGATCTCGATCGCCCGGACACCGCCGCTGACCGTTTCAGGCAAAGCATTCAGGCGTGACGCATCGTCGATGGTGAAAAAGACGATGCCTTCATCCCGTAGATGCTCGTACGCCTTATAGAGAATTTCCGTACCAATACCAGCTGGCTCGCCCATGCTGATGGCCAAGGGGCGAGGCAGAGAGTGGCGCATTAGCTGTCTTGGCTTTCACCGCCCAAGCGGATTTCGACATCACTGTCCCGCTCAAGATTTCGGAGGTAGCGGCGTGAAAGAAGTTGGAACTCGTCGTTTTCCAACCGGTTTTCGATCACCCGACGGCGCGGAAGGCCAAGACCTTCGTCCATCTCGCAGACATAAACACGGTGATAGGCGTCGTTGCTCTCAAGCAGCACTGAGAGGTCCCCTCGTTGCAGGTCGAGGAGGGCATTGTGAAAGCTTGGCCGGATCTTGTTGATCGCCACCATTGGTAAAAGCTCAACACCAATCCCTTCTCCCAGATCGGTGCTCAGTTCACTGCCGTTGCAAGGATTGGCGAGTGGGAGGCGGCCGGTGGCCTCTTCCGCTTCGGCTCGCGAAATCTCAAATTTGCTGACGCCCGCATAGGCCAGCTCGTAGGAGGGATCGCCCTTCTCAGCGGCAGCGCGCTTACCCTGGACAGCCACGACTTTCATCATGTCATCCATTTCAATCGGTGTCGACACATTACCTTCAGCAAGCTCGGTCACCACGGATGCAACGGTTGGATCGAGTTCTGCTGGGCGCATCCAGCCCAATTCTCCGCCGCGCGCAGCCGACGGGCAAATGGAGAATTGCTGGGCAAGGGCCTGAAAGGGGACGCCCTGGCGCATCTGCCCGATCATCTGCATACCGATATTATAAATCCGATCGCGTTGCTGTTCATCGTCGACCGGCAGGCAAATCTCCGAGAGGTAGAACTGCTCGTTCTCCGCCTCGGAACGCATCTTATCGAGCATGTTGTCGATTTCGCCTTCGGTGACGTTCACGCGATTATTGAACCGCCCACGGACGAGGCGTTCCCATGCTTGGTCGGTGCGAATTTTTTCGCGCAGCGTCTCAATCGCGATGCCCTGTTGGGCAAGGTCCACTGCCAAGCCCTCGATGCTGGTTCCGCCGGAAGCTGCGATGCGGGCGAGCTCTTCGTTCACTTCGTCATCGCTAACCTGAACTTCGAATTCGTTCGTTTCTTGGCGCTTCAACTGTTCGTCGACGAGATCTTTGAGGGCCTGCGCCTGCAGCTGCGCTTCGGCCTCCGGCGTCAAATCGCGGTTGCCTGAGGTGATCAGCATCAGGCGCATGCGCTGCTGCACATCAAAGGTGGAAATCGGGTTGTCGTTGACCGTTGCCGCCACGGCGTTGCCGATCATTTGGGCTGATGCGTGGGTGCTGATCATGCACCCCGCCGCCACACATCCCATGATTGCCCAAAGCTGTCGCATCTCGACCTCTATTGCCCGCTGTCTCCCCGGGGCTGCAACGTTTAGGCCGCGAGGGACCCCTATTGAAGCCAAGGTTACGTGAAAAGCCGTTAAATGCCTGGGTCCTAAGCGTTCAGCAAGACCACTTTTCCAATCACTTCGCCAGCTTCGAGGGCGCGATGCCCTTCATCGGCGTCAGCCATGGGCAGGGTGAGGCCGACGAGGGGTTTCACATCGCCTGACTGAACGGCTGGAAGAACCTCTGTCCTTAAGGCGTCGCGAAGGCGCTGCTTCTCTTCCACCGATCGCGCGCGAAGCGTGGAACCGGTGAGGGTGAGGTTCTTTTGCATCACCATGGCGAGGTTCACCTCGGCCTGCATGCCCCCCAGGAACGCGATCATCACATTGCGGCCGCCGGGTCTTAACATGGCAAGATTGCGAGGAATGTAGCTTCCGCCGACCATGTCGAGAACGACATCGCAGCCGCCGAGCGCTGTCATCCCTTCGTCCCAAGCTTCGTCCTTGTAGTTCCAAACCTTGGTGAACCCTGCTTCCTGAGCAGCGTGGACTTTCGCTTCTGACCCTGCGGTCCCATAGGTTTCATGACCGCGGCTTCGCGCGAGCGCGGCCGCCATGGTGCCAATGCCCGAGGTGGCGCCGTGGACAAAAAGGCGCTCGCTGGCGTGAAGATTGACGCCCTTATCAAAGACATTGGCCCAAACGGTGAAGGCGGTTTCGCAAAACCCAGCAGCCTCTTCGGCGGACAGGTTCTCAGGCCAGGGCAGAATGGATCCGTGGTGGGCATGACAGCGTTCTGCATAACCACCGCCTGGGACAAGAGCCATGACCTTGTCGCCAAGACCCCAGTGAGCTGCTGCCTTGTCTCCGACAGCGGTGATGGTTCCGCAGACTTCGAGGCCCAGAGCCGCAGATGCGCCTGGAGGAGGAGGATAAAGCCCGGCACGCTGGAACAGGTCCGGCCTGTTGACCCCGGCTGCGGCGATATCGATCGCAACTTCGTCGGTCCCAAGGTCGGGGAGGTCTTCATCCCGCCAATTTAGGTTGCCGCTTTGCTCGACAAACATCGCATGGACCATAGCCAATTCCTTCATTTTGAAGTGCATTCAGACGGTTCTGTTCGCACTCTATCAAACCTTCTCGGGCACACCTTAGGCAGGGAACGGCGCTTCGTCGCTTCTTGAGATCAAGGGCGAGGGTCAGTCCGTCTGAACCCTCACAGCCGAGAGGTTTGAGAGATCCGAAGATGGGGTTGCGCGGCGAAAAATGGCGCAAGGTCTTCTCACGGCGTTATACGCTGGCGCTTGTTCTTTTGGCGAGCGTTTGGAGCGTCGTGTCCATCGTTCAGCTCAAAACGATCACCGGTGAGCGAAGCCGCGCCTCGGTCATCGCCCTAGCGGCTGAGCAGGCGGCGCTGTCTCAGCGGATCGCTTTTTTGGTTGCAGAGAACGACTTGAGCGAAACCGCTTGCGTGGAAGGGTCGCCCTGCGTCGAGTTGCAGACGACTGTCCGCCGAATGCGTGCCAACCATGCGTTTTTGACGGGCAGCGGCGCTCCGCGCATTGTGCAGCAACACCTCGTTCCGCTCCGAGACATTTTCCAAGCGGGGGCGATGACTTTCGCTGACGAGGTGGACGCGTTCCTCAACGCCGCATCAAGTCTTGCCGAGGGTGATCTCTCGAACGTCGAACTGAACGAAAGCCTCTTGCGGAAGCGCATCAAAGATTCGGGTACGAACAGCCTTCTGCAAACGCACAGCTTGCTGGTCGAGGTCCTCGAAGCGGAAGCCAATCGAGCCATCCAAAGGGCGGCGACGATGACTGGCTTTGCGTGGTTGGTGTCGCTTGTTATACTTATACTGATTTCCCAACGGATTTTCCGTCCGATGGCCCAGCACCTTTTCAGAACCTTTGCCGATATGGAGCTGGCGCAGCAGGAGGCCGTGCAAGCCGCGGAGACGGCTGAACGCGCCAATCGCGTGCGCGGTGAGTTTCTCAAGACCGCATCGCATGAGCTCAAAACACCCCTGAACGCCATTATGGGTCTCGCAGAAGTGATCCGGCACGGAGAGGACAAGGCAGATCAACTCCTCTCAGAAATGTCTCACGCAAGCGATCATTTGCTCAGTATGCTCAACACCATGCTGGATTCGCATAAGCTTGATGAAGGCAAACTTCAGATCACGCAAAGTGAAGTGACCCTTGCTGATGAGCTTCAGGCTATCGCGGCCATCGCTGCCGACTTTACCGAGCGCAAGGGGCTTCGATTTGAGCCGTGCTTCAACGTGCCTTCGTCCATCCGCGCCAAGACAGATTCCCAGCGCTTGCGCCAGCTGTGTCTGAACCTGCTGGATAACGCTGCGCGCTTCACCGATGAGGGAGAGATCTGCTTTGGTGGTGAGCTCATCGAACAGGATGGACGTTCTGTTCTCAAGCTCACGGTTGAAGACACTGGGGTGGGTATTGAGGAGCATCGCCTCGACCATATCTTTGATCGTTACTCATCCGAGACATCTGTCGATACCGCAAAGAGTGGCGGGTTGGGTCTTGGACTTTCCTTCTCCAAAAGGATCGTCGAGATGTTGGACGGCACCATTGACCTCAAAACAGAGGTTGGTGAGGGCTCTGTCTTCACGCTGCAAATTCCGGTCGAAACGGTGTCGGATGCACCGTTGTCGGCTCATCGGCTTGATGCTCAATCGAAAAAGCGTGTCCTGATTGTTGATGATAACATGCCGAACCGCATGGTGGCTGAGGCCATGGTCCAGCTTCTCGGCGGCGAAACGGAGATGGCAGAGGATGGCCAGTGTGCGGTGGAAAAAGCAGCTGCCCAGCATTTTGATCTGATTTTGATGGATATCTCGATGCCAGTGATGGACGGCATCACGGCGACCGAAACCATACGCAATGCTCCAGGTCCCAATCAATTCACACCAATTGTTGCTGTCACGGCACACGTGGCACAAGAAGAAGTTCCAGACCTCATCAATCGCGGTTTCCAAGCCGTGATCCACAAACCCATGAGAAAAAATCTCATGGAGAGCATATTTGCAGAGTACACGAACGAAAACAATGCAACTCCCGACGGGGTGGCGCCTGTGATGGGAGAGGCTTCGTGATTGGTGCCGTTTTCAGTTTGGTTCTGGCCATTGCGGCACCGACCGACTTACGGATTGCAGGATCCTCAACTGTGGCACCGCTGATCGCCGAAGTCAGCGAAATTGCGGACCTTCGCGATGTGCGTGTGGCGCCAACGGGGACTGTGCGCGGCTTTGAAGAGCTTTGTGTGGAAGGCTCTGTTCAGGTCATCGGCGCTTCGCGGCGTTTGACGGCTCGCGAGGCTGAGGCATGCGCAGAGCACGACGTTGCTGAGCTCGTCGAGGTGATGATTGGTACGGACGGTATCGTGCTGGCTCATTCCTCACGCCGAGCTGTGCGAGGGCTCACCCTTCAACAGCTTTATCTCGCATCGGGAACTCTTGTTCCTGTGGATGACGAGTGTCGGCTCGAGCCCAACGCTTCGATGACCTGGCGCGATGTGGACAACTCTCTTCCTGCTGATCGCATAAGGCTCTTCGGGCCGCCTGTGAGCTCTGGCACCAGGGACATGTTTATCAAGTTGGGTCTTGCGGCTGGGGCCCGTTCTATTCCGTGCCTTGCTTCCCTCGAGAAAGACGATCCATCTGCCTTTTGGGCAGCCATATCCCCCCGAAGCGACTTCGCTTGGACGGATGCGGGCGAAAATGATGAGGCTGCCGCGATTGCTCTCACTTATGTCCATGACGCGGTCGGTATCTTTGGGATTCGCAGTTTTGAAGCCGCGTGCGGTCTCGATGCACTCCACCTTCAGGGGGTCGCACCGTCGCGGGACGCAGTATCGAGCGGTGAATATCCGTTGTCGCGCCCGTTGTTCATTTATTTGACGGCTGAGGCCCTCGAAAAGCCCGCCGCGAGGCTCCTGATTATGGAGCTGGAGAAGCGTCGACGTGAGCCGCTTCGGGTCAAAGTGCACCTGACCAAGACAGGTGAGACCCGTTTCGGACTGTTCCGAGACATCGACGATCTGCTGAAAGCCACCGCTTCAATCCTTTGAAGACGGCATATCTCCTTGTATTCAGGTTTCTGGCGCGGATGTTGCTCCTGCTTGCTTAGTCCTTCAAGACGAAGAGGTTCGTCTCTCGAGGGGTTCGTGAGAGATGCTAGAGGGTCACGGCATGATGAATGACGAGTTGCGAGTGCTGTCGGATGAGGCAGCCATCAAGAATGTCGGGCCCTTCGTTGCCTCGAAGGTTTTCAATAGCTTGTTTGCGGCGGGCATGGAGCTCGTTGAAGAAGCAGCGCTTTATCTTGACGAAGACGGCAAAAACGCAGCGCGCACTCTGCCACGTCGGGATGCGCTGAACTACGCCAGCGTCTCGATGCGGCTCACCACACGTTTGATGCAGATTGCTTCCTGGCTCCTCGTTCTTCGCGCGGTCCGTGACGACGAGATGACCGAGAGTGAGGCGAGCCTCGAGAAATACCGGATCGGTCAGCCTGAGAGCATCCATCTTTCGGATGAGGCTGCGTCGGGTTTGCCTGAACGCATGCTCAATCTCATCAATGAGACCGATACGCTCTACGCCCGCGTCGTGCGCATCGACCGTGAGCTGTTCACGGAAGAAACCACTCAGACCTTTGGGGATGATGCAGCGGGACAGCTTGCCGCTCTTCGTTCTGCGTTTCCTGGATAATCGGCACCTCGCGACGCATGGACGGCATGCCACGTGCCATGCTTAAGTCATTCCAAATGGCCACTTTCAGAAGGCTAGGAGGATGATCATATGACTGATGCCCTTGAAACTTTTCGTGAGGAAACGCGCGCCTGGCTTGAGGAGAACTGCCCTCAAAGCATGCGCGGCGACTATTCGACCGAAGATGCCTGCTGGGGCGGCCGCAATTGGAAGTTTACGTCTGACGACCAAAAGCTCTGGCTGGACCGGATGGCTGAGAAGGGTTGGACCGTTCCAGCATGGCCGAAAGAGTATGGCGGCGGCGGGCTTTCCAAAGAGGAAGTCAAAATCCTTAAGCAGGAAATGCAGCGCATCCGGGCGAAGCCGCCGCATGAGAACTTTGGCATCACAATGCTTGGGCCAGCCCTCCTGCATTTTGGCACCCATGAGCAGAAGCTGAAATTCCTTCCGCCCATCGCTCGCGGCGAGATCCGTTGGTGCCAGGGCTATTCAGAGCCAGGTTCCGGTTCCGACCTCGCCAGCCTGAAAACCAAGGCCGAGGACAAGGGCGACCACTGGCTGATCAATGGCCAGAAAGTCTGGACATCGTATGCGGATCACTGCGACTGGATCTTCTGCCTTGTGCGGACGGATGGTTCAGGTGTGAAGCACCATGGTATCAGCTTTATGCTGTTTGATATGGCATCTGAAGGGGTGTCGACGCGGCCGATCAAGTTGATCTCCGGCCGTTCGCCGTTTTGCGAGACCTTCCTTGATAATGTGAAGGTGCCGAAAGACGGTCTCGAAATCGTTGGTGAGAAGGATGAGGGCTGGAAAGTCGCGACATATCTTCTGACTCACGAGCGCGAAATGATCTCGAGCATGGGTATGTCTGGCACGCGCCTGATCGGTCAGATTGCTGCTCAAGAGCTTGGTACGGACGAAAAAGGTCAAATTGCTGATGGTATGCTCCGTGCACGTGCTTCGGAGTGTGATGTCGATGGCTGGGCCTACGCCACGCTGCTGCAATCTGTGAAAGATAAGGCGAAACAAGGCGTCTCCCTTGGTGCAGCTTCGTCAATGCTCAAATATTACGGGACTGAGCTTAACAAGCGTCGTCTCGAGCTGATGATGGATATTGGCGGTTCGGACGAACTCGAGTGGGAGACAGACCGCAATGATGACGGTGAGCGTGCTCGCATGTGGCTCCGGACCCGCGCGAACTCGATTGAGGGCGGAACCTCTGAGGTGCAGCTGAACATCATCGCGAAGCGCATTTTGGAGCTTCCGAGCTCCTAGAACTTTCCAAAACATGAGCGATAACGCCCGCGTCAGCGGGCGTTTTTGCAAGCAATACCAGGACTATGGCGGGGCTGTGAGGGGCGTTGAGATCTGCTCACAACCCTTTCATGGATCCACCGCTTTCCCTTGCCGGTTGGAGCTGGCAGGGTATCCATTAAAATGGCACAGCTAATGCCACAACGAGACCTAGAGGAGACGCAATGGCGCTTGTACTGAGTGAAGAGCAGCAAATGCTGCAGGAAACAGCCCGCAACTTTGCCGAGGAGAAGAGCCCCGTTTCGGAGTTGCGTCGGATCCGCGACGAGGACGTGGCCGAAGGCTTCGACCGTGACCTTTGGGCTCAAATGGCGGAGCTTGGCTTTGCAGGCATTCTGGTCCCTGAGGAATTTGGCGGCTCAGATTTTGGTTATGTCGGCGCAGGTATCGTTGCTCAAGAATTGGGCCGAACACTGACAGCGAGCCCCTATCTCGCGACAGCCATCATGGCCGCGACAGCGCTTACAAATCTTGGAACGGATGATCAAAAGGCGAAACATTTGCCAAAGATCGCTGCCGGCGAGACGATCTTTGCTATTGCGAGCGACGAAGTACGTAAGCACACGCCCAACCACGTCTCGATGAAGGCGGAACGTTCAGGCAATGGCTTCAAACTTTCTGGCGAGAAGGCCTTTGTCGCCGAGGGCAATGCAGCGGATCAGCTGATCGTGGCAGCCCGGACGTCGGGAGATGATGACGCGTCGGAAGGCATCACGCTTTTCCTCGTTGATGCCAATGCAGCTGGTGTCACAAAAGACCGCATGCGGACCGTTGACGATCGTTCGCACGCGCGGATCACCCTTGATAATGTCGAAGTCGATGGCGATGCCGTCATCGGTGAGGTCGACCAAGGCCTCGCTGGTCTTGAGATGATCCTCAGTGCGGGCCGTGCTGGTCTTGCTGCTGAAATGGCCGGCGCGTCAGAAGCGTCATTCGAGATGACGATTGATTATCTCAAGCAGCGCGAGCAATTCGGTCAGCGCATCGGTAGCTTCCAAGCCCTCCAACACCGTGCCGCACATCTCTATACGGAGATCGAAATCGCAAAGGCAGTCGCCCATCAGGCGCTCGACGAACTCGATAGCAACGTGGCCGGAGCAACGACTGCTGTCAGTCTCGCCAAGGCCAAGATCGGTCAGGTGGCACGGCTCGCGACCAACGAGGCGGTCCAGATGCACGGCGGCATCGGCATGACCGACGACTACGACGTTGGCTTTTTCATGAAACGCGTTCGTGTTGCCAACGAGATGTTCGGTGACAGTGACTTCCACAAGAACCGGCTTGCGGCCGTTCTGCAGTACTAGGAGAAAAAGATGAGAGAAGCAGTTATCGTATCGGCGGCGCGGACGCCGATTGGTAAAGCGTATCGCGGTGCGTTCAATTCAACCGGTGCGGTTGCTCTTGCTGGCCACGCGGTCAAGTATGCTGTCGAGCGGGCAGGCGTTGCTCCTGACACGATCGACGATTGCGTCATTGGCCAGGCTCTGCAGTTCCGGACAGGCGGCATGAACCTTGGTCGCCAGGCTGCGCTTCGTGCGGGCCTTGGTTTCGATGTTCCGGGTACGACGCTTGATCGCCAGTGTGGTTCAGGCATGGCGGCCATCGCAACTGCCGCCAAGCAGATCATGGTCGACAACATGGAGACAGTGATCGCTGGTGGTGTGGAGTCGATTTCGACCAACCAAACACCTGACGCGCAAACGGTGTTCCCAGACCCTTGGCTGATGGAAAACATCCCAGCGACGTATATGCCAATGATCGAAACGGCAGAGATCGTGGCTGAGCGTTATGGCGTGAGTCGCGACGCTCAAGACGAGTACGCTTACAAATCGCAAATGCGTACCCACGAGGCCCAGCAAGCGGGTCACTACAGTGCCGAAATCGTTCCTATGCCGAGCGTCATGCAGCAAAAGAACAAAGAAACCGGTGAGGTTTCTCAGGTCGAAGTGACGCTGGAAAAAGACGAAGGCAACCGTCCAGAGACAACGCTTGAAGGTCTTCAAGGGCTCAAGCCGGTCTATCAGAACGGTAGCGTGATCAAAGAAGGCAAGTACATCACAGCCGGCAACGCGAGTCAGTTGTCTGACGGTGCTGGTGCGGTTGTTGTGATGGAGGCCAAAGCTGCTGAGAAAGCGGGTCTTCAGCCTCTTGGCCGCTATGTCGGTTTTGCGGTTGCTGGTACGAACCCTGACGAAATGGGTATCGGTCCAGTCTTCGCTGTTCCGAGGCTTCTTGAGCGCAATGGCCTGACGATGGACGACGTTGGCCTTTGGGAGCTCAACGAAGCCTTCGCGTCTCAGGTCCTCTACTGCCGTGACAAGCTCGGTATTCCTGACGAGCGTCTCAACGTTGATGGCGGCGCGATCTCGATCGGTCACCCTTACGGCATGTCAGGCGCACGCATGACGATGCACGCTCTGCACGCTGGTAAGCGTCTTGGCGCTAAATATGTCGTTGTCACGATGTGCGTTGGTGGCGGACAAGGCGCAGCAGGCCTTTTCGAAGTCTACTAAACAAGTGGGTGTGCGGATTAGGTTATACGACTGATCCGCACCACCTCTCCTTCAGAGGCGGGCGCTTTGCGACCCTCTTTGACGATCAAGCGTGCATCTTTCGGTAAGCCGCTGACATAGACGCCGTCTGCCGTTGCGGCGATGATCTGAACCGGTACGGTGACGACCACGCCTGTCGTACCATCACCAGAGACCATCTGCACACTGAGACCGCGCCCGGGAACCATGATGAGGGCGCTTTGCGGGATCACTGTGGCTTCGATTTGCTGTGTGCGGACTTCGATTGTTGCCGTGTCGCCAGGCTTGATGCCGTCGAGATTCTCAGGGTGAAGCTCGAGAGTCCGAAGCTCTTCGTCCGTTTGGTTCTCGACAGGATGCACATAATGCACGCGGGCATGGCGATTTTCACCTGCGATCGAGACATCAGCGAAGTCGCCTGCGACGATGGTGTTGGCTTCATGGGGCCGCACTTGGGCACGCACGATCATTGATGAGGTATCAACGATTGAGGCGCAGGTGGACCCGCTTCGCAGCACGGATCCAGGAGCGCCATTCAAGGCGTTCACTTGGCCATCAATCGGAGAGGTGAGGGCGACTGAGCTCGAGCTGCCGCTGTAGCGAAGCTCGCAAATGGTTTGGCCTGACACCACGCGTTCTCCGAGCCGAACGGGCACGCGCATCACGCGCGCATTGCCGTCCACACGAAGAGCGATTTCTCGCTCTGGGACAGCTTGGCCCGTGAGCTGGAGTGAGCGCTCGTGGGCTTCGCCAGCAATCATCGTAACTGCGACTGTGGGATAGTAGGTGGGACGCTCAACAACGGGTTTGGGCGGCTCAAAAAAGTCATCGATCTGGAAAGCCGTGACGACTGTCAGCACAACCAAAGGTCCGAACGAGGCGATGCCCGAAAGCAAACCGTTCCAACGCGGCGCGATTCGTTCGTCCTGTTCAGTGGCCTCGGCCATGACCCTCACTCACCCTAAAGCGAGGCCAGATCCTCGCTTTGCTCCTGAGCGCCGGAGGCCGTCGTCTGCTCGACATCGGGCGCACGGTGCCAGATCAAGGTTTTACAAATAGGCCCTAAGCAACCCGAAACGGATAATATATCATTTGAAATAAGTTCTATACGAGCGCGATAGGTCCGGCCGTCTTCGGGGTTGTAGATGCTCCCCTTCTGCCAACAGCCATCTTCCTTTGCTTTAAAGCCACTGAGGAGGCTCATACCGATAATGGGGCGGTTTCGGAGGGTGTGGTCACGATTGTTGGCATCGAGGACCTGGTCGTCGACCTCGGGGCTCAGCCACTGGACAAATCCGCAAGGCGTACCGTTGCCGCAATCTTCAATGGCCACGATCGAGCTGCGATCGTCGGTGTACCATTGTCCGGCGACCTCGAGGTCAGCAGCCTGAGAGGCGGAGAATGCACAGAAAAAGAAAGTTGCGGTGCCGCCGATGCCCCAAGCACGCATAAGTCTCGTCCCAAATCCCTGTCGCTGTATTTTTGGCGTCACTTCGCCTGCGTCCGCAAGTCACATCTCAACGGATCCATCTCACTATTCCGTAAAGCATGATGAACGCATTGAACCGGCTGAGCGTTTGCTGGTGCTAAGGCTCTAGTCTTGCTAGGCGCCGCGCCCGGGACCAGGGCACTGGCCCAAAGGAGAGACGATCGTGAGCACCGAAGAGACAGCTGGCCGGGTCAAACTGGCCGTTCAGAAGAAAGGCCGCTTGGCCGATGAGACCTTTGAGCTGTTGAAGCGCTGTGGTCTTTCGGTGAGCCAATCGAAAAGCCGCCTCTATGCTCGGATCTCTGAACTCCCCATCGACCTCCTTCTCGTCCGCGACGATGATATCCCAGCGCTCGTGGCCAGCGGAGCCAGCGATCTGGGCATCGTTGGCGGCAACGTCTTTGAAGAGGAGCGTTGCGCTGGCCGACTAAAAGACCGTGTGCCGATGGTGACCGAACTTGGGTTTTCGCGCTGCCGGCTGTGTATCGCCGTCCCTAAAGAGCTCGACTATCGCGAGCCGCGTCATCTCAATGGTTTGAAGATTGCCACGTCTTATCCTGCGCTGACGGATAACTGGCTGGCGGAGCAGGGGGTTGAGGGCGCCGAGTCCGTGATCATGAACGGTGCGCACGAAATTGCCCCCCGGCTCGGTGTTGCCGATGCGGTCTGCGATATCGTCTCCACCGGTGCCACGCTTGAGACCAATGGGCTGGCCGTCGCCGAGACGATTTATCAGTCGCAGGCTTTGTTGATTGGCGGGGACTTCGCGAGTGCCCCCGCCAAAGCGGCAACAGCACGCGCTCTCCGCCTAAGGATTGAAGGCGTCCAGCGCAGCCGCGACGCGAAATACGTGATGCTGAACGCCCCTCGGTCGGCGCTTGATAAGATCACAGCCGTCTTGCCAGCGGCCGAGCGCCCAACGATCCTCGATCTCGCTGGCGAGAGCGACATGGTCGCTGTCCACACCGTCTGTCAGGAGGCCGTGGTCTGGGAGATGCTCGAGGAGCTCAAAGCGCTTGGCGCGAGCGCGATCCTCGTTCTCGATATCGACAAAATGCTGGCGTGAAGAGCCAAGCTAGACGTTGACGCAGGGCCAAACCATCGCCAATAGACCCATTCTTGGGCTGCTGTAGCTCAGTGGTAGAGCACTCCCTTGGTAAGGGAGAGGCCGAGAGTTCAATTCTCTCCAGCAGCACCACCAACCCCGCATAAACACTGGCTTTCGCGATTTTCCTGGCGCTTCTTTGTAACGTCAAAAACGCCGGAACATGACGGAAACACTGCAGGGTGCTGGCACAGATCTGACACACTCATTTCTCCATGGTCCAGCCGTGGGCCAGAACCCTCTCTTTGAGGTCAGGAGTCGCGTTCACGGCGTAGCGCTCCACGATGCCAACCGATGCCCAGCCGCCCTCATCACGCAGCCTGAGTAGGTCGCGATGCACAGCGTAGTGCCATGTGGCGAATGTGTGTCGCAGGACGTGCGTCCCGAACTTCGGGAAGCCAGCGGCCAGTGCGATCCGGCGCCATGTCTTCGTGAACTGATAGCGCTTGTCAGGGGGGGCGTAGGGCGTCCCATTGGGTCGCTTGAGAACGAGACCGGTTTGGTCTTTGACGGTCTCCAAAGCTTGGACGACGCGGGGTTGCAGAAACAGCTCGTGCAGCTCTCGCTCGCCCTTGCTGATATCCATCCGGGCCATCTTATGTTCTGGCCACGTATCATCCCAGGTGAGGCGTCGGAGCATGTCTTCTTCGCGCTGGCCGAGCCCGACGAACAGGGTCAGCAGCCACGCATCATGCGGGTCCGCTGCGTTGATTCCTGCTTCGACTGTCTCGGGTGTGAGCCACGGAACGCGCTTCTGTTGCCGAGTGTGCCCCTTGGGCCGCCTTATCGCCGGTTTGCCGCACCAACCGATCTCGGCAGCGCAGTTAAGGGTGGCGAGAACAGGGGTGTAGAGCTGCCGATTGATCGTTCCGACCGATGCGCCATCTGGCCAAATGTCCTTGGCGATGTCCGTGAACCATTTCTTGTTGATCGACCGGATGGCGTCATGGCCGCCATACTCCAGGATCGGCCCCAGGAACTTACCTTCCCCGCCCTGATCAAGATAGACCTCGAAGGCCTCAGCGAGCGTTCTGCTCGCGTCCTCCCCGAGCAGAACCTTATCATCTAACTCGTTCTGCCACTTCTTGCAGAGTGCCTCTGCTACCCGTTTTTCAGTCGTTCCCGTACTCTTTCGAAAGCGCTTTCCGCCAAATGATCCGACAACTTGCCAGTAGGGGCTGCCGGCCCTTTTTGTGATGTGGAGCATGCTGGTTTCCGGAAGTAACGCGCCCGGACCTTCTGTATGTCTTCTTCTGTGAGGGCCCAATGGCCGGTGCCGCCATTCGTCTTGGCCCCGATGCCCTCAGTCGCGAGGAACTCCTTCAGCCGCGAAGCAGACATGCCCAGGCGCTCGGCAGCCTGGCGTGCATTGTAGCGTTCAGCAGCGGGGCGGGGCATTATCCAGCGGCCTCCTGATCCGGCAAAAGTCTGTTGGCATCGATCCGCAGGGATCGGACGATTTGAACGAAGTTATCAAAGCAGGGCTTCCTGGCGCCTCGCTCTAGATGCGCGATGTACGACTGCTCCAGCCCGCACCGCTTGCCGAGCTGCTCCTGCGTCATACCCTGTTCCTCGCGCGCGCTCTTCAGTTTGTCGCCAAAGGTCATCCAGCGGCCTCCTTCTTCGCGGGCTCAGTCCCTGACGCCCCGATATCGGGTATCGCGCATTTCAGTTTTAGCCATTCACAAAAGACTTTCTCAGTAAGCTCCGAAGACGGGGGTGTTCCTCGCTCCATGTCGGCGAGGGCATCCACCACTTCTTTCACCGTTGGTGTGGTCATCCAGCGGCCTCCTCCGGTGGTGCGGGGCAACGATACCAATACAGCCCGGCTACGTTCGTCGCGGGGTTAAGGTCGCAGTATCTCAACCACACTGGCTCGTTCCACTCCTGCCGCAAAAAGAGGAGCATCGTTGTGCGGGGGCACGTCGCGCGACCAGTCAGTGGGTCTAAGACTGCAAGGTAGCCTTCAGGCGGTTGCCAGGTGGTCATCGTTTCGCGCGCCTTTCTGGGGTTTTGTTCCGACCCACAAATTTCACATTGATTGGGCCACGGAGCGACCAGTCAAATTCCCAGTCCCTCCCACCGCAACCACCGCCATGGTCAAACTC
>CAWUIJ010000002.1:0-51629 GCA_963922235.1 uncultured Parvularcula sp.
GACATGGCGACAACGTCTCAGCACGGTTGGTCGATGTGTGTCAGCGCGATCACCTGATGTCGCTGTTCAAGGAGTTCAAACCTTCGCTCGTGCTCCATGCCGCGGCCTTCAAACATGTGCCGATCGTGGAAAGCAATCCATGTGCAGCAGGCCTCGTGAATGTGAAGGGCGCCAAAAACGTCTTTGATGCTGCGGTGGAGACTGGTTCTGACACCGTTGTCTTCATATCGACCGACAAGGCTGTGAACCCATCCAGTTTTATGGGTGCAACAAAACGTGTTGCTGAGCTTTACGCCCAGGCCTTGGATGTTGCCCAGACCGATACGAGATTTGTGACTGTCCGCTTTGGCAATGTGTTGGGATCAACAGGATCGGTGGCTCCGCTCTTTTTGCGGCAGATCGCATCGGGTGGCCCCATCACCATCACCCATCCTGACGTGCAGCGCTACTTCATGACAACGCGCGAGGCGACGCGCTTGGTGTTGAAGGCAGCTTCTCTCAAATCCGACAACGGTATCCTTTCCCATGATGGACGGATTTTTGTTCTCGACATGGGCGCGCCCATTAAGATCGTGACATTGGCCGAGCGCATGATCACAGCAGCCGGACTGGAGCCGCGCGAAGACATCGATATTGTCTTCACGAAGCTACGTCCTGGCGAGAAGCTCTTCGAAGAGATCTTCCACACACTTGAGAAGCTGATCGAAACAGGCACCGATGGCGTTCTGTTGGCCTCGCCGACAATGATTGATTTGCCGCTGCTGTTGCCGCGGCTTTCTGAGGTGATCCGCTTTGCTGAGGCGGGAGACCCGACATCGCTCAAGGAAGCGATCCACCACTTGGTCCCTGAATTCAAACCCGGCTCTGGTCAGAACCCGAGCGACATTCCCAGGACCACCAGCCTCCGCCAGGCAGGTTAACGCAAACCTTGCGAGTCAGCTGGCAGAGGCATAAGCGCCGCGCTTCACTCGTGGATGTTTGCTTCTATGACCCAACGCTTCCAGCCGCGCCGCGCGCTTCTGTCCGTTTCCGATAAGAACGGCCTCGTCGATTTCGCTCAAGCCCTTGCTCGCCATGGCGTGGAACTTCTCTCCACGGGCGGAACGGCAAAAGCGCTCCGTGACGGCGGACTTGACGTCCGCGACGTCTCTGATGTGACAGGCTTCCCGGAAATCATGGATGGGCGGGTGAAAACACTTCATCCTTCAGTCCACGGCGGACTACTCGGGCGAGAAGATCAAGATCAAGCGGCCATGAGTGAGCACGGGATCGCGCCGATCGATCTCCTGGTCGTCAATCTCTATCCATTTGAAGCCAGCGTGGCTGCGGGCGCTGATGAAGCGGGCCTGGTCGAAACCATCGACATCGGCGGCCCCGCCATGATCAGAGCGGCCGCGAAAAACTTCGATCGCGTCACGGTGATCACCGACCCTGAGGACTATGCGCCCCTCCTGGCCGAGCTTGACCAAGGCGGCACAACCAAAGCCTTCCGCAAGCAGCAATCAAGCATCGCCTACGGACGAACAGCCCAATACGACCTCTTGATCAGCCAAAACCTCGACAACAAGGAAGCGCCCGCACGCCGAACAGGCATCGTAGGCCGCTTGGGATCATCGCTTCGCTATGGTGAAAACCCACACCAATCGAGCGCCGTTTACACAACTTCAGAGAACCGCCCAGGTGCTCTTTCTGCTGAACAATTGCAGGGCAAAGAACTCAGCTACAACAATCTCAACGACACCGATGCTGCGGTCGAACTGGCGGCAGAGTTTCGCGATCAGCCCGCCGTCGTGATCGTCAAGCACGCGAACCCCTGCGGCGTCGCTGTGGGGAGCTCGATTACACAGGCCTACAAGTCCGCCCTCAGGTGTGATCCCGTGTCGGCTTTTGGCGGCATCATTGCTTCCACACAGACGATTGATGCCGAAGCGGCTCTCGAAATGACCAAGATCTTCACCGAAGTGGTCATTGCACCAGCCGTTGATGAAGAGGCCCGCGAGATCTTCGCCAAGAAGAAAAATCTTCGCCTGCTGATTGTTGGCGAGATGCCTCTCGCCTCTCAGCCGCGCAGCACCGTTCGCCCGATTGCTGGCGGCTTCTTGCTTCAGGATCACGACGCTCCGGTCTTTGGCGACACGTTTGAGGTGGTGACCAAGAAGCAACCTTCCGCCGAGGAAATGTCTGATCTTCGGTTTGCCTTCACTGTCGCCAAGCACGTTAAATCCAATGCGATCGTTTATGCTAAGAATGGCGCAACCGTTGGCGTCGGCGCAGGGCAGATGAGCCGGCTCGATTCTGCACGAATTGCAGTCAGAAAATCTGAAGACGCCGCCGCCGAAGAGGGCCTTTCCACCCCACTCGTGCAGGGTTCAGTGGTTGCTTCAGACGCCTTTTTTCCTTTTGCCGACGGGCTCTTAGCCGCAGCAGACGCTGGTGCGACCGCAGTCATTCAGCCGGGTGGATCTATCCGTGACGATGAAGTGATTGAGGCCGCAAATCATGCAGGATTGTCGATGATGTTTACCAAGATGAGGCACTTCAGGCATTAGACTGCCCATAACGACAAGAGTGCGAGGAACGCCATGGCCGACCAACCTACGAGCCGCGAAACCACATTCCGCGAGAGCGTCGACATCATGTTCGACCGCGCTGCGGAGCATTTGGACGTTTCGCCGGGCCTCAAACATAAGATCAAAGTCTGCAACTCGATCTATAAGGTCCGCTTCGGCGTGCGCCTTCGCGGTGAGATGCAGACCTTCGTTGGCTACCGTGCGGTGCACTCGGAGCATATGGAGCCTGTCAAAGGCGGCATCCGTTACGCCATGTCGGTCAACTCGGATGAAGTCGAAGCGCTCGCGGCCCTGATGACTTACAAATGCGCCCTGGTTTCGGTGCCCTTCGGCGGCGCAAAGGGCGGGCTCGCGATCAACCCCCGCGAATGGGATGAAGACGAGCTCGAACAGATCACGCGGCGCTTCACTTATGAATTTGCCAAGCGCGACCTGATCCACCCATCACAAAACGTTCCTGCCCCCGACATGGGCACAGGCGAGCGCGAGATGGCTTGGATGGCTGACGCCTATAACCGTCTCCACCCCACAGATATCGACGCCAAAGCCTGTGTGACCGGCAAACCCCTTCACGCTGGCGGCATTGCCGGCAGGGTGGAAGCGACTGGTCGCGGTGTTCAGTATGCCACCCAAGGCTTCTTCGACTACGACGATGATGTGCGTGAAGCAGGGCTTGAGCCTGGTCTTGAAGGCAAACGCGCCGTTGTCCAGGGCCTCGGCAATGTGGGCTATCACGCTGCCAAATTCCTTTCCGAGGAAGATGGTGTCAAAATCGTCGGTGTGGCAGAGCGCGACGGCGCCATCCTCGATCCGAACGGCATCAACATCGAGAAGCTGAAGCAGCATCTCATCGAAACCGGCGGCGTCGCTGGCTATCCCGAAGGGACGATCGTCGAGGATGCGTCCGAGGCCCTTATCGCCGATTGCGATATTCTGATCCCCGCTGCGGTTGAGGGATCGATCTGGAAGGGCAATGCTGACGACATCAAAGCCAAGCTGATCGTCGAAGCAGCCAATGGTCCTGTCACAGCGGGTGCGGATGAAATGCTCCGGAAACGCGGCGTCACGATCATCCCTGATATGTACGCCAACGCTGGCGGTGTGACGGTTTCCTACTTTGAGTGGGTCAAAAACCTCAACCACATCCGCTTTGGCCGGATGCAGCGCCGTGAAGAAGAAAAGAACAAGATGATGCTGCTCAACGAGCTTGAGCGCATGTCGGGTCAGAAGTTCGATCCCACGTTCATTGAACGCTTCGGTCGTGGTGCGGATGAAATTGACCTCGTGCGGTCAGGTCTCGATGACACCATGCGTACGGCCTACGCAAAGATGCGTGAAGTCTGGCGCGGTGATAATGGCATTGAAGACCTCCGTGTCTCGGCCTATTTCTGTTCTTTGCAAGACATTGCCGCGAGTTATCGCAGTCTGGGCCTCTAAAACCAGCGCCCAAATCAACGGAGAAGGCCACTGTTTAGCGCGATCGTCAGTGGCCTGATCCCCATCGGAGCAGCGATTGCTCTTGGATGGACTTTGCGAAAGAGCGCGCTCGTCCCAACAGACCTTTGGGCAGGCATCAACAAGATCGGCTATGTCGCTCTGCTGCCTGCGCTCCTCTACAAAACAATCGCAGAGGCCGACCTCCGGGGATTGGAAACGGGCTCGTTTCTCATCGCGGCGACCTTAGGCTTTGTCGCCATGGCCGGGATCGCACTGGCGCTCAAACCCCTCCTCCGCACCGATGGTCCCAGTTTCACCAGCGTCTTCCAGGGCGCCATCCGTTGGAACGGCTTCATTGTTCTGGCCTTGGCGCAGACCGCGCTGTCGTCTGAAGCAGCCACGCTTGTTGCGATTGTCTTTGCCCCGACGGTGCCGCTCATCAACGTTCTTTGTGTGGCGGCTTTATCCGTTTGGGGGTCCCACGAAGGATCGGTCAGCATGAAGCGGGTTGCCTTCCGTATCGTGACCAATCCTTTGATCATCGGCTGCTTGGTTGGAGCGATAGCAGCAGCCGTTCCCACCTTGCGTCCCCCCATGCTCTTGGAGACCGCGGATCTTATTGGCCGTGCTGCGTTGCCTTTGATCCTTTTGAGTGTGGGCGCGGGACTGAACTTCTCCGCCATCGGGCAGCGCCCAACGCTTCTTGCGCTGGCCATCGGGCTCAAGCTCATCGCCGCGCCCGCGCTTTTCATGCTGTTCGGACACATGCTCGGTGCGTCATCGGAGGTCATTGTCGTGCTCGCCGCCATTGGCGCAGCGCCAGGCGCAGCCTCAAGCTATGTGCTGGCGAAAGAGCTCGGCGGCAATGCAGAGCTCACTGCCGGTCACGTGACCGCCACCACCCTTTTGGCTTTCATCAGCATACCGCTTTGGGTCGCATTCGCGCAGAATTGGTAAGCGGCGCGGCTTACTCAGCTTTGAACTGCTCGCCCGTCTCATCAAGCTCAAACCGGAAAGCTGTCCGGCAGAAGTCGCACGTCACCTCGATCGCGCCATCAACGATCATGTCTTCGATATCGGCGCGCGTGTACTGGCCGAGAACCGACGCGATCTTCTCTCGACTGCAAGTGCAGCCAAAATGAGCCGATGACGGATCGAACATCCGCACACCATCCTCGTGATAGAGACGGTAGAGGATCTCTTCCGGCGTGATGGTCGGGTCCAACAGCTCATCCGGCTTGACCGTTTCGAGAAGAATGGCAGCGCGGTTCCAGGCCTCGCGGTCGTCATCGGCGAGGATCACCTCCTCGCCGCGCTCGCGCGTTCCGCCTTCAGCCGCCATGAACTGCGCCATGATCCCACCAGCCCGCCAGGTCTCGCGGCCATGCTCATCCGTGATCTGACCCACAGCCAGCTCGATCGCAGTAGGAATTTGTTCCGACTGCGCAAAATAGCTAACGGTCGCTTTCGACAAGGTCGCACCATCGAGCGGCACCACGCCCTGATAGCGCTCCATATCGGCACCCTGATCAATGGTCATGACCATGTGCCCCTTGCGCAAGAGGAAATGGAGCTCCGGCCCAAGCGCTTTGCCGACCGTTTCGGTCGCACCGTCTTGGATCTTCGCGGTCGCCCGCAAAGCGCCGCCAGCTGTATAGTCAGCGACAACCATCGACACAGGACCATCGCCCTGGATCTGCAAGATCAGTTTGCCGTCGAATTTCAGCGATGCACCCAGCAAAGCAACGAGCGCTGCGGTCTCTCCGACCAGCTGTTTGAGCGGTTTGGGAAAGTCGTGCCGCGAAAGAAGCTCATCCACCGCCGGGCCAAGCCGGACCAGACGGCCACGCACAGCCGTCTCCCCCACTTGAAAGGGGACAATCAGATCATCCTTGGGCGTGCCGGGTGTCAGCGCCTCATCTCGCATCGCTTAAGCTTTCAGTTTGTAGCCGCTCTTGAAGAGGCGATACGTGATACCGACAACCAGCGCTGACAAGAGGAAAGAGATCATCGCTCCGCGCAGCACCGGCGCATCGCTCATGCCAATGAAGCCAAAACGGAACCCATCGATCAGATAAAAGAGCGGATTGAAGGACGACATATCCGCGACCCATTCAGGCATCCCGGGCCGCTTCACCGAGTAAAAGGTGCCAGAGAGGAAGGTCAGCGGGGTGATCACGAAGTTGGTGATCAAGGCGAGTTGATCGAATTTGTCCGCCCACATGCCAGCAATCGCACCCATCGCACCCAGCAGGATCGAAGCCGCAATGGAAAAGAACAGGACTGCAGGAAGGGACACGATTGCAAATGGGCCACCTGTCACAAGCATATAGGCAGCAATCGTCAGCAGGGTCACCAACCCGACCATCAAACCGCGCGTGGCGGCGCCCGCAACAAACGCGATGGTCAATTCAGCAGCCGAAAGCGGCGGCATCAGCACATCAACGATCGAGCCCTGCACCTTGCCAATAATCAGTGAGGACGAGGAATTCTGAAAACTGTTGCCCAAGATCGCCATCATAATGAGACCTGGCGGTAAGAAAGCAGCGAACGGGATCAGCTGCCCTTCCATGGTCGCCGCGCGATCACCTCCTGAAAACGCAACCAAAAACACCGTCAGATAGAGCATTGTGGTGATGATCGGCGCAAAGACCGTCTGGGCAGCTACCTTCATGTAGCGCCGCACCTCTTTTTTGTAGAGCGTCCAAAGTCCCAGCCAATTCATTCGGCCAAACCGGCGCTCACCAAAGGCTTGGGCATCCGTGGTCGCTGTTTCAGTTGTATCAAGCGGCATCAACGCAGCTCCTTGTTCCTCCCCGCCCCTTAGCCCGGGTTCGCCTCCGGAGCAGCCTTATGTGTGGAGAAATTCGCCACCCCCAAGATCTGGACCTTAATAACTTGGTGAGGACTTATCTTGTGCGGCGATCATTCCTGGGTCACTATATCTTGGGTCGGAGGCGGCAGGTTATCAACATCTGGGGCCTCCGCCCAGCGACCGAAGACCAGGAGGATCGTCGATGGCTTGGACGGAAGATCGTGTCGAGGAGCTCAAGAAGCTCTGGGCTGAAGGGCACTCAGCCAGCCAAATTGCCGCAAAAATGGGCGGCGTTACGCGCAATGCTGTGATCGGAAAGGTGCACAGGCTCGGGCTTTCAGGCCGCGCTGCGCCTGCAAAGCCGAAAACGGTGACCACGGAAACGCGAGCAACCACGACAGCAGCGCCGCAAAGGCAGCCGCTTCGAACCGTGCTGCGTGACCTACCGCCGGTCACGGATTTTGGCACCACCAAGCTGAATGTCAGCTCGATTGGAAACAATCAGTGCAAGTGGCCGATCGGTGATCCGGCGTCAGAAGACTTCCACTTCTGCGGCCAAGCTTGCACCGATGGAAAGCCCTACTGCGCGTATCATACGCAGCTGGCTTTCCAGCCTTCCAGCACCAAACGCGAGCGCACGCGTCGCGAAGCTCCTTCGCTTCCGCGCCCCATTCGCGCAGCGGGCTAATACTTTCCGGGCGCAGCGTCCTCCGCACGCGGAACAGGCATCGGTTTCATGAGCTTGTCCGCAAAAAGCTGCGCCTGGTCATCATAGTGCGGAGATTTCGGCCTGCTCATGGCAGCGCCGAGGGGGTAAATTGTCTCCGCTGACATGGTGCCATCAGGGTACCAGTTGACGTAGTAGATATAGCTGTCCCCAAAAGCAGCTGCGACCCGGCCGTCGTCCTCCTCAAGCCAATAGAGTGCGCGCAGCGCATCCGGTCCGCCCGTAAGCGGCAAGTCCTCGCCACCGCGCCGTAAGCGGACGACATCCGTCAGCGGAGGATCGAGACGACCGAAGTGCTCACGCAGCCGCGCAGCAGAGCTTTTGAGCGCAGCCTCTGGCCCCTTCACCTCTGTCCACCCGCGGGTCTCAGCATAGAGCTGATGCAGGATCAGACCGGCAAGGGCGTCAGCGTCACCGCGGCCATCAAGGTCATAGTCCCATTGGCGCAAAAGGGCTTCCGCCTCAGGCTCACCGGTTGAGCCATCGAGGGACGTGATGAAGTCGACCATGATCTCTCCGATCCAGGACGATTGATCATAGGCCGTATCATACTTGATCCGATCAATTGAGGCCCGATCGAAGGTCTCAAGCTCTTCTAGCAAACCAATCGCACGCAAGATCCGATTGCTGACCTTCGTCTCGATCCCGTAGAGATCAGCGTAATCCTCACGCACCATGTCGCTCGACGGCGACGTGGCCAAGAAGGGTGTGTTGTTGGCGTTGACGATGTATCCCGACGCCGGGTTCACGAGATAAGGGATCATGCTCTGCGGAGCATAGTCCGTCCAAAGGTATTGTGAGTCATCACCTGGCATGACGCCTGACCAATCGATCTCGGGGGAGCGATCCGGGAACGATGCATTGTAGAGATAGGCAATGTTCCCCTCGCGATCGGCATAGACAAAGTTGGTTGCGGGAATAGCCTGCATGGCCATCACGTCTTGCCATTCCTCGAAGGACTGGGCCTTGTTGAGGCGGTAGTACTGCTCCATGTGGCGCACCTCACCCATTCCAGCATAACGGAAGGCAAAGGCGCCGTTGTCGTTCTTGATCACCGGACCGTGCACGGAGCTATAAACTGTTTGCCGGACAGGGATCACAAAAGGTCCAAAGCGCACTTTCAGCCAAACCTTTCGCTCAGCCAGATCGCGCCATGCACCATCGAGCATGTACTGGGTCCCCGCCTCGTTCATCGTGAGCTCAAAAATATCCGTCAGGTCAGGAACATTCACCGTATTGGTCCATCCCAGATTCTCATTATACCCCATCAAAATGAAGGGCACGCCGGGGAACAAGGCGCCAGAAATTGCCCATCCTTCACCCGAGGCAATCCGTGCTTCGTACCAGGCCGCTGGCCCCTCCCAAGGCTGATGGGAGTTCGAGATCAGCATGGTGGAGCCGTCGGCCATCCGCTCTGGCGCAAAGGCGAAGGCGTTCGAACCGCGCTTCTCTGGCCCCGTTGAATGGGGAAGCTCTTGGCCCTCAAAGAGATCTTGAACGACATCGTCCAGGCCAAAGAACAACGGCGAGACCAGAACAAAACCGCCAACAATGTCAGTCGACCTCACAGGGAACATCTGATGGCGGAGAATTTCCTCAGGGTGCTCATAGGCATAAGCGTTGATCCCATCGGCGTAAGCCTTGGCCATGGCCTTCGTCTCTGGCGAAACGAGGTGCCAGGAGCGGAGCAATTGCTCGTCGACGGCGATCAAGTGCTTGAAGTAGTCAGCGATCGCGCCCTCTTGTCCCGTGATCGCACCCAGCTGCCCGCGAACAGCCGCAAGGCGCTCCTGAATGGTGCCGAAATCATCCTCAGCATGCGCATAGGCAAGTCCGAAGGCCGTCGCTGGGTCGGTTTCACCATAGATCGTCGGTACACCGTAGGAATCGCGCTCTATCCTGTAGGCTGCTGGCGCCTCGTATCCGTTAAGTGATGCGAGCTTCTCCCAGCGCGCCACTTGTGATCCGATGATAATCGATCCGGTCAAGGCAAAGAGAAAAACCCCGGCCGTCTTGGCTATACGTGCGAGCATGTGCTCCCCCTCTTATGTTTTTTAGGGAGTGTAGGGACACACGTCTTGTGAAGAAACCGTCTTTATTCAGCGGCCATATACTGCTCGGCCGGACCGTCGGCAGGCAGATGGCAGGTCACGGTGGTGCCCTCGTCCTCTTGGCTTGAGAGCCGAACAAACCCACCGTGCAGACCCACAAAGCTGTTGACCAGTGCCAGGCCAACCCCAGCGCCCGCGCCAGGTCCAGCGGCTTCGTAGCGCTCAAAGACCTTGGCCTGATCAGCCGGGGTCACGCCGCGGCCCGTATCGGTGACCCACAGGCGGACCATATCGCCGTCGCGCTCAGCGCCAATCGTCACTTCGCCTCCAGGGCCAGTGAACTGGAAGGCATTCGCCAAGAGGTTGAACAGCACCTGCTTCAGCCGCCGCTCATCCCCGCGGATCTTGCCCACGGTGTCATCGCATTCGATGGTGAGCTTGATCTCGCTGTCCTCGGCCTTCAGCGCCGCATAGGTCTTGGCATTTTCCATCAGAGAACGGACTTCCACATAGTCCATCTCAAGATCGAGTTGCCCCGCATCCACAGCCGCCAAGTCAATAATGTCGTCGACGAGATCGAGAAGCTTGAGCGACGAGGCAACGATCGCAGCGGTGTAGTCTTTCTGGCGATCCGTGAGCGGACCGGCGAACTCGTTCTCCAGCACCTCGGCAAAGCCTTTGATGACGTTGAGAGGGTCGCGCAGCTGGTAGGAAATATGGTTCGTGAACCGCGTTTTGATACGGTCGGCCTCTTCAAGGATCTGGTTCCGCACCTCGAGCTCTTTTTGACGCTCTTGGCTATCGGTCATGTCGATGAAGCTAACCAAGGTCGCGCCATCGGGCAGCGGTGAGGTGGCATAGGCCATCCAGCGCCCATCCTTAAGCTTGAACGGACCACCCGCTTCGGTCTGGCGATCCTGCGGTGAGAAGCTCACGATGCGCCGCTTCATAGCCTTAAAGTCATCCATGGCGTTCGGCGCCATCTCAACAAATTCGGCTGACAGACGATCGAAATGCGGAGAGTTCTCGAGTTCTTCTTCCGAAAGGCCCCAGAGGTCCAAGAAGGCTTGGTTGAAGAGTGCCATCCGGCCATCGGCGCCAAAGACCGCCACACCTTCGGACAGATTGTTCAGCGTCGCGCGCTGCACCTTGATCTGGGTCTGGTAGAGCGTCTGCAACTCAACGGTTTGGGTGATGTCTTCGAAGACGATCGCGATCCCGCCGAGGGCATGGCGGCGGGTCGCCACGCGCAAGGTCCGACCGTTGGGCAGGCTCCAGATATCATCAGGCTCGGCATCATTGTTGCCATCATCCGTATAGACACGGAGCTGCTGCTCTTTCCATTGAGCAAAATCCGCCTGCGCGGGGAGCCGCTCTTCATGGCGAAGGCGATCGAGAACTTCGGCATGGCTTGGGTTATGACGAAGCTCTGCCTCTTCAAGTCCCCACAGCTCAACAAAGCTTTGGTTATAATACTCAAGGTGCTGATTAGGTCCGAAGACCGCGACAGCTGTACCGAGCTGATCGAGTGTCTGGCGGTGTGCCTCTTGGTGGCGGCGCAGCTCTTCTTGGGCCTTGTCTTGGCGCGTCACGTCAATCGCCAGGCCAGCCATGGAAACACGGCCGCCCGCGGCGTGCATAGGCTGTTCGATCACGCGCAGCACGCGGCGCTGGCCACGGATATTGACGCGGATCAGATCGTCAGCCGCCTTCCGCCCGCTGCGCTCATGCTCCGTCTTCGCCTTTTCTGCGACCTTTCGGAAGCCAGGGTCGATCTCGCGCTGCTCGGCGATGACTTCATCAAGATTGATAGCCTCGACCATCTCGACATAGGCCTTGTTGACCCACTCAATCTTCAGGTCAGCGTCGCGGCGCCACGCGGCCATCGGAGCACGATCGAGATGATTGAACGCACCATGAAGGTCCGACGCTTTGTCCCGCGCCTGCCCCACCATGCCAGCCTCTTCTGCGAGACGAACAGCGGGGTCGGTGAGCCAAAGGGTCACCTGATCGCCAGCCACCCGGCCGTCGCACTCGATGGAACGCCCCTCTTCTGTCACCAAGGTCCCTGAAAAGGAGAGTCCCTCCTGGCGTAGACGGAAGACCTTGGTGCGGAGAGTCTCAGACTTATTAGACTGGACGTGATCTTCCGTGACATGGAGATCGCCGAAGGCATCGAGAAGGCTTTCTGCCGGACGCCGGAAGGCCTCAGGATCCTTTGATGCAAAGGTAATGAGGCTGGCCAAAGCCGCCGGACCACCCAAAACACGCGGCCGTCCCCAGCCATCAATCGCTTCGTCATCGTTCTCTGCCCAGACCAAAACGAGACCAGGGTGGCTCGCTAAGACGGACTCGGATTTTTCAAGATTCGCTTCCATCCGCGCGAGCCGGCGAGACCAATCTGACGTGAGGTGACGACTCGCTGACGCGGTCCGAATCGCCCAAAGAAGCGCTGCGAGCGCGAAGAAGACGGCGCCCGCTGTCACAGCGTAAGTCGGATTGATAGCAAGAAGGGCTTGGCCAAGCTGAGCTGACCCGCCGCTTTGCATCAGCAAAACAGCCAAGCTCAAAGTCAAAGCCGCAAACACGGCGATGAGGCTTCCCTGCAGCGCGGCTCTCATGCCAGCGAGCACTCCTGTTTATCAGGGGGCGAATCAGGCCCACCCACCTGTTGAGCACTTGAAGCGTCAACAAGTCGTTAATCTCTATGAAGAGGTGCTTACGGTGCTTCGCGCGAAGAGCGAAAGCTCCATTCAGCGGGTCACTGCGATTGTCTTGAAAACTCGCGTTCGAGCGCTGTGAAGATGGCACGGAGCGTTAAGGCTTCCCCGCCCTTCGGCCGGCCGGGGAGAGACGATGGGTTCCATGCGAAGGTATCGATATGCGTAAAGCTGATGTCCGCGCAGAAGCGTTTGAGGAACAAGGCCGCCGTGATCGAACCAGCAAATGGTGTGGATGCGGCATGATTCACATCAGCGATGTCCGACCGCAGATAGCTGTTGTAGCGATCCCAGAACGGCATCGGCCAGAGCGGATCACCGATCTCCATGCCTGCATCACAAATGGCGCGCTGGAACCCTTCATCCGTTGAGTAAATTGGTGGGAGATCAGGGCCAAGAGCAACCCGCGCTGCGCCTGTTAGGGTCGCGAGGGTCAAAATCCGATCAGGCTTGTCTTCAGCTGCGTAAGCAATGGTATCAGCCAGGATCAGTCGGCCTTCTGCGTCCGTGTTCGAAATCTCGACTGATTGTCCGGCGCGCGAGCGGAAGACGTCCCCCGGCCTGAAGGACGATCCTGACACAGCATTTTCGACAGCTGGAACCAGGAGCCGGAACGAGATCGGCAGCTCCTGCTCCATGATCAGATGCGCAAGACCAAGCGCCGTTCCTGCACCGCCCATGTCTTTTTTCATCAGGGCCATGCCCTTGCCGTTCTTGAGATTGAGACCACCGCTATCGAAGCAGACGCCCTTTCCAATGAGCGTGAAAGCGTGCTCACCGCCGTTGTTCCAGCGGAGATCCATCAGCCTCGGCGGGATCGCAGCCGCCCGGCCCACCGCATGAACCAAAGGAAAGTCGCGCTCCAAGGCTTCACCGGAAATCGTCGACACCTCAGCCCCGAAATCATCGCCAAGATCATAGATTGCGGTCTCGAGCGCATCGGGGCCCATATCTTCCGCAGGCGTGTTGATGAGATCACGCGACAGCTTGATGGCCGCAGCCTTGCTGTTGGCGTCATCAGCCAGCGACTGATCATCAATCACCAGGTTAGGCGCCACATCACGATCCTTGAGATACGCGTCGAAGCGATAGGCTCCGAGCGCAAATCCTAAGACCGCCAGATCAAGCCGCGCTCCTTCCGGAGTCGCCGCAAATCGATAGTCCCGCTTCGGCAGTTTCATTGCCGCGGCCCCGAGCGCAAGGGGATCACTGCCGTCCCCCGCACCGATCAGCACACCGCCATCAAAGTAAGCGATTTGATCCAAGCCGCCGTCAAACTGCTGGATTTCCGCAAGGTTTTCAGCGCCTTCGGGAAGAGGGTCCGCGTTGCTTAGGAGATAGAGCGGTGTCGCCGCCTTAGCGCGCTCCGAATCCACGACAATCGGTGACGGCATGACAAACCCCCGGGGATCAACAAGATGGGCGACAGACCTACGCTTATTGAGTCAGCTTGCGCAATGCACTCAACGCGAGGGCAGACGGTGGTTCCATTGCTCAGGAAGAAAGCGGCGCTCAATGACCTCGCCCAGCGATGGGTCAAACTCCGCGCGCTCCCCGTATCGCCCGAGGGTGCTGCGCCGAGCCGTGAGAATGGCCCGCTGCCGCGCGTCCTTGAAACGCTGGATGTCGGCCACCTTGAAGGCGAACGTCATTCGCACCTGCCCGCCTTCAGCGGGATCGATAGCAATCACAGGAACATCGCGGAAAAGCGGGTCTGTGCCCTGCCAGTCGTAGATATCGACGCGGTCTCCTGGTAAAATTAGGGATTGCTCTTCACGCCGCGCAATGACCGCACTGGCCAAGTCTTCTCCGGTGAACAGCCGCTGGGAAAGCGCTGTGCCGCGATTGCTATCGCGGATTGGTGCGCTGGCACCGGCACTCGCGGTGAAGGGTTCGGTGAGAATGAGATTAGCGGCTGAACTGGCGGGCTGGCGTGTCATCACCACAAGCACAACGGACCCAATCGCCAACATGACGAGTGCATCAACGAGCAAAATACGCAGCCTGCGGAACAAGAACGGCCTCCCCCGGTTCATCGAAGGGCAGACCTCTCTTTAGGTGAGTGTGAGAAAATTCAGGTTAAACGAACGAAACAAAAACCACCCAGATCGCGAGCAATAAATTGATCAGCAGCGCGACATCCATAGAATTCAGAAAGATTGCTTGCGTCTTTGTTGATTTCTTTTTGGCCACCACAACGTCCTCCGCTGTGATGAAGTAGCATCAAAGAATGAAAGGTCGCTTAGGCTTCAGACCTAAAACGGTAAATCCTTGGTCTCTCGGCAGGACGCAATTTGCTTCGGCACCATTCATCAATGGCCCATGCCATGTCCTCATCAGGATCAAGGCCTGGCGCAACGGTGATGTCTGCGATCAAGCGATCAAGCGCGCCAGAGCGTCGGGAAAGTCGAACATCGCAGCCCACAACGCCTGGATGCTCGGCAATGACGTCACCAATCTGGGACGGAAAGACGTTGATAGCGCCAATTTGCACCGCCCCGTCTCGGCGACCAGCAAGACGGAAGGATCGCTTGCCGTCCCATTCCACCTCATCCATGGGAATAAGACGCAACGCACGCCCGTCAGGGCGCTGACGGATGATCGCATCACCATCACGCTCCCAGTGATCGAAGAGGACAAAAGGCTCGCTTTGTGAATCGCGCCAGCCAACAACGCCTGTTTCGGTCGAACCGTAGAGCTCCCGGATCGCTCCCAGCCCCCGCTGCCTGAGCTTTTGCGCCAAATCCATGGTCAACGCCTCGCCAAAGGAGAGCGCCACCACATTTCCTGGGATCTCTGGCAATGTGCTCGCAAGATAACGCCAAAGCGTTGGAGTCGCGACGACGAGATCCCCAAAGGTCAGCTTATCGGAGAGCTCGTCAGGCGTCAGCCCGCGGGCATCTAGGCTCTCCACCCGTTGGAGATTCGGTGCGATCAGCACACTCACAAGGCCTAAGAGGGAATGTGTCGGCACCATCGAGATGGTCCGTCTACGCCCAGCCAAAAGCGAAGCGACCGCTGCCCCATCCTGAAAGATATCATCAGCGGGATGGCGGGATGACGCCTCACCGCTTTGGGTGGCTGGATAGAAAGTGAAAGAGACAAGTTCGTCGCTGACCAGCGTGGCGAGACGTGCCGCCCAGTCACCGATCGTATCGTCCGGCGCCGTGGTCAGAAGGCCCTCGTCGAGACCGAAGAACTCAGCTGCCCGCGCCGCACAGTCTTTTTGTTGTTCAGGCGTGGCTTCCACACCGCCCGCGCCAAGCTTTGTGGTGGCGTCCCATCCTGAATGCACCAGTGTCTCTATATACCGCACATGACGGCGCGCGAGTTCATCGGCGATAAGGGAGCCGAGGATCTGGGTGATCTTGTCTTCGGTGAAGGAGAAGCTTTTCATGCCTCGTCTCTCTCCGCCGCGATGAGGGTCTCCGTCAAGGCCGCATAGTCACGTGGTTCAGCGACAGGTCCACCTTCCAGCTCGAGAGGTTCGATCCCGATCAAGCTGTTGGTCCGCAAGATAGGGTGTATACGGATCGCCTCGAGGCCAATACGCGCCTCGACCACCACGCCCTTTTCGATCAGGACCTCGCGAACAATGCCGGGAAGCAAGCCAACCTCGACCGGCGGCGTGACCCAACCGGCCTCTGTTTTGACCAAGAGATTGGCACAGCTGGTCGACGCCGGCTCGCCTTTGTTGTTGAGCATGATGGCGTCATCGCAGCCCAAGGCATCAGCTTCCATACGGGCGATCACTTGATCAGCATAGCTCACGCATTTCATCCGGCTGAGCGGTGAGCCTTCATTCCGCCTCGTCTCCGCGATGATCACAGTTCGCAGGGCGGGTTGCCGGGGACCCGACGGCGAGATGGAGACAAGTGTGCGGTGGTCAACTGTCTTTGGCGGTAACAAGCCGCGGGGCCCCGATCCGCGGAAAACCGTGATGCGCATGGAGGCGGTCTCGCTATCGGAAGCCGCCTTGCGGGCGCTATCCTCAACCGCAGAAAAGTCAGGCTTCAATCCCAGCGCCGCGGCTGCACCCTCCATGCGCTGGAGATGGCGTTTCAAAAGAAGAGGTTGCCCCCTCTCGATACGGAGCGTTTCGAAGAGGCCGTCACCGAGGAGAAGGCCTCGCTCTTGCGCCGGGAACAAAGCCGCGCCGTCTTCGACCCGGTTTCCATCAAGCCATAGCATCTTGGTCTCCCGTCAAAGACAGAAAGTTCGCCATGATCGTCCGCCCACCTTCCGTCAGCAACGACTCTGGATGGAACTGCACACCCAAATGAGGGTTCTCAGGATGCCGGAACGCCATGAGTTCACCATCACTCGACCATGCGGACGCAATAAGATCAGTGAGCGCAATATCTGCGAGCAACGCATGATAGCGACCCGCCCCAAATGGGCTGGGCACGTCATGAAAGAGCGGCGAGCGATCATGGGTCACAGGCGTTGCACGGCCATGAATGGGCGTAGCTGCCGGCACGGTCCGCCCGCCATAGGCTTCGGCGATCGCCAAATGCCCTAGACACACCCCAAGAATGGGCGTTGCTGGTAGATGCTGAGGCAACGAGCGGCACACACCCGCCTGTTCAGGCGTATAGGGCCCTGGAGACATGACAATGCTGTCGGGGGCCAGACTGACAATCTCTTCCACCGTATACGCATCGTTGCGAAGGACACGAGTCTCATGGCCCGCCTCGCGCACATAACGCGCCAAGGTCTCGACGAAGCTGTCATAGTTATCGATGATGAGGATCATCTTGCCCTGCCAAATGCCGGAAGAGGTAACCCTTATCGATGGCTTCGCGATACTCCTCTTCTGGATCGGAAAGGATTGTCACGCCGCCGCCGCTGCGTACGTCTAAGGATCGCGAGGCTTCATCAATCACCGCGGTTCGAATGGCCACAGACGCCACGGCTTTGTCCTGATACGGTTGATAAATCACCGTGCCGCAGTAAGGCCCCCGCCCTTCGCCCTCAAGCTCTGCAATGGCGTCCATCGCTGCAAGCTTGGGTGCGCCGGTGATTGAGCCGCAGGGAAATGCAGCAGCCAAGGCATCAGCAAAGAGAAGGCCCTCCCGCAGGCGACCTTCGATCCTGCTGAAAAGGTGATGCACATGGGCGTGGGATCGCGGCTCGCAAATGACGGGCTCATGCACAGAGCCATCCTCCGCCACCTTAGAAAGATCATTGCGCAGAAGATCGGCGATCATGATGTTCTCGGCCCGGTCTTTGGGATCAGCTTGCAGCTCCTCAAGCGCTCGCCGATCGGACTCAGGATCAGAGGTCCGTGGCCGTGTTCCTTTCACGGGTTCCGCCGCCAGCTCTCCCTTGTCCAAGGAAAGGAAAAGCTCCGGCGACGCGCTCACAAGCGAAGCATGCCCTAGATCAAAGAATGCGCCATAAGCGGCATCCAAGGCATCGGCCCATGGCAAGATATCAATCAGACGATCAGGAGACGGTGCAAATTGCGCGCGCTGCCGGTGCGAGTAGTTAACTTGAAAGACATCACCCCGGGTGATCCGCTGCCGGATGTTTTGGACGCGTTGCTGGTAAAGATGCGCGCCATCACCTTCGTCCACGGATAGCGGCGCCGGCATATGCTGCGGGACGGGCAGTTCACCGGCGGCTTTCCTGGCGCCGTACACACCGATCCATGCGATGGGAATGTTATGAGACGACGGGGGGAGGTGAAGGCTCGTCTCGAGAGCCATGGCGCATTCATAGCCAAGCCACCCAGCCAACGCCTCGCCTTCCTGAAGAGACGCCTCGAGCTCTTTCAAAGCTGCAAACGGGTTACGCGACGCGAGCTCTTCGAAAGAACAGGACCACGAGCGGCGCAAGTCTGAGAGTTCGACAACCTCGCCCGCGAACCCGCGCCCTAAAAGAACACGGCGCAGGCTCTGGTCAGTCATGCCGCAAAGAGGCCCGGTCTTAGCGCTGGATCATGCCGGCATCGGCCAAGAGCTGGCCAAATTCCGACTGGTCTTCAAGGAGATCAAGCGCACGCTCCAGCTGGCAATCCTCACCAGACGGACATTCGACCGGTTCGATGAAGAGCGCCGTGGCGTTCTCTTCCTCGCGCTCCTGGGCGCGGAGAGCCTCTTGGCCCTCCATGAGGATGTCCTGCACCGATGTGGCCTCGGAGGCTGGAACCTCTGTTTCAGCGACATCAAGCGCGCCATCAAGATCACGCTCAGAGCGCGCCTCGGCAGGACCTTCTTGGCCCGGGCGGGTGATGGGCATCACAATGTCCGGCACGATGCCCTGCGCTTGGATCGAACGGCCTGATGGCGTGTAGTAACGCGCCGTGGTCAGACGAAGAGCGCCAGCCCGGCCGCGGTCGAGCGGCAAAATGGTCTGCACAGAGCCCTTACCAAAGGTCTTTGTACCAAGGATCAGAGCGCGGTTGCGGTCTTGAAGGGCACCGGCGACGATCTCCGAAGCCGAAGCCGAGCCGCCATTAACCAGCACCACGATGGGCAGGCCCTCCAGCACATCGCCGCGCTCACCAAGCTCGCGCATCGAATCTTTCTGACGACGACCGCGGGTCGAGACGATCTCACCGCCATCAAGGAACGCATCACTCACCGCGACGGCCTGATCGAGAAGACCACCTGGATTGCTCCGCAGATCGAGAACGATGCCATCGAGATCGCCGGTTTCGCGCTCAAGATCGCGGATCGCTTCCAGCATCTTGCCTTCGGTCTGCTGCGTAAAGCTTGCAAGACGGACATAGCCGAAGCGTTCGCGCTCAACACGCGAAGCCACCGGGTTCACCACAATGATGTCGCGGACAATGTCAAACTCGAGCGGCTCGGCGACATCCTCGCGGGCCACACGGAGGGTCACACTGGTCCCCCGCTCGCCCTTCATGAGGGCGGTCGCTTCGTTGAGCGACATGCCGAAAACGCTCTCGCCATCGATTTCAAAGATCAGGTCACCGGGCTCAATGCCTGCACGGTCAGCTGGCGTGTCGTCGATCGGCGAGATCACTTTGACGAGCCCGCGACCGGCGCCCTCGCGCTCTTGGACCACCTGAATGCCGAGGCCACCAAAGGTGCCGCGGGTCTGTTCCTGCATCGTGTCGAGATCGTCAGGCGGCAGGTAGCTCGAATGCGGATCAAGGCTCGACAGCATGCCGTCGATCGCGCCTTCCATGAGCTCGCTATCGTTGGGATCCTCGACATAGTTCCGGTGTACCGTCTCGAAAGCCTCACCAAAGAGGTCGAGCTGGCGGAACGTCTCCGCATCAAATCCCGAGCGCGCAAAACCTGCTGTGAGGAGCGCAGCTGTGGCCGCGCCGCCAAGGAAGGCACCGAAGGCCATCGCTGACAATGGCTTGGTTGCGCGTGCGGGAGGGGTGTCGAGACGCTTCATAGGTACTTTCCGGCGCTGTCTGGGAACGAAACTGGGATCAGAATGCGCGCTGTCATTTGCAATAGCCTTAAATGTGTCATCGAATCTCGGCGAAAGCAAAGCCGAGAAACGGCAGGTTCTGTGAAAAATCAAAAAGACGCGCCCTTAGGGCTCGACAAACCAGGGGGTTGGATCGACCGGCGTGCCGCCGCGTCGCACCTGAAGCCGCAAGGGCGCGGCGCCTGATCGCTGCGGCATGAGCCCGACAGGTTCGCCCGCGCTGATTCTTTGGCCTTTTTCCACAATGAAGGTCTCAAGGCCGAGAAGCACGGTCGCATAGCTCTCGCCGACATCGATGATCAGGACATTTCCAAGTGTCCCAAAATCGGACGCCCACCGCACAGTTCCAGAATAGGGTGCTGTCACAACAGCACCAGGTCGGGCGCGAAGTTCCAGAGATTCGCGGCGCTCTCCGCTTCCATCGCGCTCACCGTAACGCCCCACCACCAAGCCAGAGACGGGATAAGAAAGCTGTCCGCGAGAGGCGAGAAACGTATCGGGAAGATCGAGATCTCGGCGGGACCGTTCATAGGTCTCAATCACCTCGTCCGCGCTCGGAAGCGCGCGCAAGCGTTGGATCAAGTCGCGAAGGCTCGACGCCTCTGCCGCTAGGCGACGGGTCTCACGTTCGACCCTTTGAAGGGCTGCCATGTCGCGGTCGAAGACGGACTCTCGCTCATCGAGGAGACCTTGCAAAAGACGGCGCCGCTCAGCGAGAGCAGCGTTGGTGTCTTCGAGCCGCCGCTGGGCATCGCGCTTCTCGTCGCGCAGCTCAGCCAGTTTGAGAATTTCGTCCTTACGCTCCTCAACGATTTCCGCGAGGCGCGGGGTGAGAGACGACAGGGCGATCGCTGCGAGGGCTGCCTTTTGCGCATCGTCGGGAGACACGACCAAGGCGGGCGGCTTGGAGCGTTCTAAGTTCTGCAAAGCCCCCAGGACCTGGCTGAGTTCAAGGCTCCGAGCATCGCGCTCCTCAAGGGCCACAGCCTCGCGTGCGCCGATCGACTGAAGGTCCTGTTCGAGCTGGGTGGCTTCCGCTTCAGCATCTTGAAGTGCTGACGCCGTTGAGACGATCTGCCCACGCAGGCGCGTCAGCGTCGGCTCCATCTCCTCCGTGCGGGACCTAATTTCCTCAGCAGAACGCTCGTTTTCCGCGATCTCGCGCTCAAGGTTTTCCAGCCGCGTGGCTTCGTCTTGAGGAACAGTCTGGACGCTGAGCGCCAGGATCATGGATGCAACGAGAATCATTATGCCCGGTGATAGGGATGTCCGCTTAAAATCGCGAGGCTTCTGTAGAGCTGTTCGGCCAACATCACACGGCAAAGTGCATGGGGCCAAACGGATCGGCCAAACGATAGAAGTTTTCCCCCGGCGCCCGTGATCTCGTCTCGAAAGGATGGATCGAAACCGTCAGCCCCGCCGATGCAAAAGGCGAGGTCCGAAACCCCGCGATCGCGGAGGCTCGCGATGTGCTGAGCAATCTCTTCTGAAGACCAAGATGGCCCGCGCTGATCAAGCAGCACCGCTGAACCGGAAAGCGCTACGCGAACCCGCTCCGCCTCCCCTTTTGGATCACTGCCTTTGCCCGGCGCCACAAAGCGGAGCTCCGGCCCCTTCAATCCGAGGGGTCCAGACAGGCCGCGCGCACGCTTGAGATAGTCCGCGCCCACGCCTTCCAGCGGGTCGCGTTTTTGCTCCCGCCCCACGGCGAGGAGCGAGAGCCTCACCCTACTCCGCCGAGGTCGGCTGGAAGCGCTCCGGCGCCCAAATCCGTTCGAGATTGTAGAAATCTCGCACTTCGGGCCGGAACAGGTGGACGATCACGTCACCCGCATCGAGCAGCACCCAGTCGCAGGCCGGTAGACCTTCAGTCGCGACATGGCCCAGGCCCGTCTCCTTAAGCGAACGCGCGAGCTTATCCGCCAGCGCGCCGACATGACGCTGGGACCGCCCTGATGCGATCACAAGCTTATCGGCGACGTCGGATTTCCCGGTCAGATCGATGGTGACGATGTCTTCCGCCTTTTCCTCATCCAGACGCGTCAGCACTTGGCTGACGATCTCGTCTGAAGACAGCAGCGCCTCGGTCTCATCCGAAGCTGGGGCGGCATGATGAGGGATGTTCGAAACATCCGCATGCGAGGAGGTGATCAGCACTTTTCTCCGTCAGGCACTTCCCAATGTGGAAGCAAAAGGACGGCTAGCATGACTTGGGCCATTCTATAAGTGTTTTTCAGAACTGCGGATCTCCGTTGAACTGATGCTTTCTGAAAGCCCCGTGAGAAAGCACCAGGCTGGCGCCCTTGCGAACGGCAATCGCTCGGCAACGCGCTCTGGCAAACGGGCAGCTGCATAGCGCAGACCCGCGGGTCCTTTGATCGCCGAAAGCCTTTCCCCTGGCCGGTTCACAACGGCAATGGGAACCGCGCTCATAATCTCTTCCCAGGCATGCCAGCGATGAAACTGCGCAAAGCTGTCCGCTCCCATGAGATAGACCAACGGGACACCAGGGGCTTCTTTGAGGGCGCGCTCCACCGTTTCCACGGCAAAGACAGGGCCCGTTTCTGCTTCTGCTTCGACACTGACGTGGCGGAGGCCGCGCATGACCTTTTTGGTCGCGGCAAGCCTTTCTTCGAGCGTGCTGTAGGATCCCGCACTCTTCAATGGGCTCTGGGGAGAGACGAGCACACGGACCCGCTTCAGGCCCAAGCGCTTTTTTGCATGAAGAACCAGCGCCCGATGCCCCACGTGCGGCGGGTTGAAGGAGCCTCCAAAAAGCCCTACCGGACCTGGACCGTTCACACTTCGTCTCCCTGAGAATTCTGAACCTTAGCGGCGGGCGGGATAGCTTGGAGCCCCCGACACCTTATGGCCATCCTCGTAACCGGAGCAGCAGGCTTTATCGGCTTTCATACAGCTCAGGCCCTGCTTGCTCGCGGCGACGAGGTGATCGGGATCGACAACCTCAATGCTTATTACGACGTTTCTCTCAAAGACGCCCGCTTAAGGCAGCTTGAAGATCAAGCTGGGTTCACATTCATCCGAATGGATCTTGCAGACGGCAACGCCATGGCCACGCTGCGGGACAAGCCGATCGATCGGATCATCCATCTCGCAGCCCAGGCCGGCGTGCGTTACTCGATCGATGAGCCCAGGGCCTATGCAGACAGCAATTTGGTCGGCCAGACAGAGGTTTTGGAGCTTGCCCGACATCTCACCGTCAAGCACTGCGTCTACGCCTCATCATCGTCGATATACGGGCGCAACACGAAGATCCCTTTCAGCGAAGACGATCGGACCGACGCGCCCGCGTCCTTTTATGGCGCCACAAAGAAGTCCTGCGAGCTGCTCGCTGATAGTTATGCCGCACTCTATGACCTGCCGCTTACAGGGCTACGGTTTTTCACCGTGTACGGGCCATGGGGGCGACCAGATATGGCCTATATGATCTTTACTAAGAAGATCTTGGCTGGCGATACGATCGATGTCTTTGGCCAGGGGGATATGGGGCGCGATTTTACCTATGTGGACGATTGCGTCAGCGGTATCATCAGCGCCCTCGATCATCCGCCCTCAGCGTCCGATGGCAAGGCGGCCCACAGGGTCTTCAATCTCGGCAATGACAAGCCCGAGCGGCTGATGAGCCTGATTACATACATAGAAGAGCATCTCGGCGAAACGGCAAAGAAAGAGTTGAAGCCGATGCAGCCCGGCGATGTGCGCGAGACATGGGCAGACATCACAAAGGCGCGAGAGATTTTGGGCTATGATCCCAAGACGTCTCTCAAAGAGGGCCTCGCGCGCTTTTCTGTGTGGTATCGCAGCTATTACGATTAGTGTCGTTCCACCAAATGGCATGACCAGTGTTGCGTTTGGCCAGAAGGACCCATAGGCCGGGGGGCAAGTCACGCCGTCAGGAGATACTCCGTGAACGACGAATTTTTGCAAGAGGTCCTCGCCGGATTCTCCAAGAGTCAGAAAAGCCTCTCCCCGAAATGGCTCTATGACGAGCGGGGATCTGAACTCTTCGAAGCCATCACCAAGACCGAAGACTATTACGTCACGCGCACCGAAGAACAGATCATGCGCACCGTGCTCGGAGAATTACCAGAGCTTCTGGGAGCAGCACCCGCGATCACGGAGTTTGGGAGCGGCGCCGGTATCAAATCGAGGCGATTGATCAAGGCGACTGAGCCTTCCGTCTACGTCATGATCGATGTGGCCGAGGACTTTCTAACCACCTCGGCTGACGCTCTTAGCCAGTCCTTTCCCGCAGTCGATGTTCACGGCGTCGTCGGCGACTTTTTGGGTGAGGTCACTTTGCCAAAAGCCTTCTTGGAAGCGCCATCACGGGTTGGCTTTTTCCCCGGTTCCACAATCGGAAACTTTGAAAAAGGAGGCGCTGAGGCCTTCTTGGCAGGCGCGCGCCGCGACCTTGGCGATGGGAGCCGCTTCCTTCTTGGTGCGGATCTTGTGAAAGACGAAGACGTCCTCGTCGCGGCCTATGACGATCGAGAGACATTGACAGCAGAGTTTACGCTCAACCTGCTCCGAAGGATCAATCGCGAGCTTGGTGCCAGCATCAATGTCGACCAGTTCAAGCACATCACCCTTTGGAACGCCGATGAGCGGCGCATCGAGATTTACGCTGAGGCCTTAGCCGATCAAGACGTAACGATCGGTGGACAGACGTTTCATTTCGCCCAAGGCGAACGGCTCCATGTCGAGAACTCCCACAAATTCACGCGCGAAAGCATGGGCGGCATCGCGGGCCGCGCAGGCTGGGAGATCGAAGCTTTCTGGACAGACCCGAACGAATGGTTCGGCGTTTTCTTGCTGAAGGCCTAAAGCAAGACCTCAGGCACGGAGAGACCCTGGCGACGGGCTGATGCCACCACTGTGTTGCTCAGCAGGCAGGCAATGGTCATGGGACCGACACCTCCTGGGACGGGCGTGATGGCTCCGGCGACGTCCTTTGCACCTTCAAAAGCCACGTCGCCGACAAGTCTGCTGGTATCGCCTTCGCCAACCCGGTTGATCCCGACATCAATCACGACAGCGCCGGGTTTGATCATATCTGCAGTCACCATTTCAGGGCGGCCCACAGCGACGCATAGGATATCAGCCTCTCGGCAGACAGCTGCCAAATCCGCCGTACGCGAGTGCGCCATGGTGACAGTGGCGTTCGCCTCGAGAAGCAAGAGCGCAAGCGGCTTGCCGACAAGGATTGATCTACCGATCACGACGGCGCTTTTCCCCGAAAGATCGGGCATGACGCTCCGCAAGAGCCGCATGGAACCTTGCGGCGTGCAAGGGGTGAGACCGGGTTGTCCCAGCACAAGTTGCCCGGCGCTGGTTGGAGTCAAACCGTCCACATCCTTGTCAGCGGGAATGGCTGCGATGACCTCATCGGCATCAAGACCATCGGGCAGCGGCAATTGCACAAGGATACCGTCAACCGCTTCATCTTCAGCCAGCTGACGAACCTGCGCGACAACATCCGCTTGGGACGAGCTTGCGGGCATGCGGTGGACCGTCCCCACCATACCCGCTTTCGCTGAAGCTTTTTCTTTGCTGCGGACATAGACCTGGCTGGCTGGATCATCGCCGACAAGAACAACAGCAAGGCCGGGCTTGCGCGGCAGGGTCGCCGCCGCCTTGGCCACATCCTCGCGTAAAGCTGCTGCGACGGCCTTACCGTCAATCAGGGTCGCGGCCACTCTTTAGAAACCCCGTGCGATGGCTGGGCCAAAGACGTAGGCTGACAGAAAGACTTGGATCGCACGTAAACCGAGGAACACAACGATCGGCGAAAGATCGAGCCCGCCAAACGATGGCAACACATTACGAATGGGCTTGAGGACAGGCTCAGTCAAAGCGGTGGTGATCCGAAGGATCGACTCAACCACAGAATTGTAGCGGTTGATCACTCCAAAACCGACAAGCCAGCTCATGATGATCGTCACGATAAGGACGATGATGTAGAGATCGATGATTTGGTTGATCAGGTAGGCGATGACTTGCAAGGCGAGCGTCCTTCTTCCGGTTGTGCGGCCATAGTGGAGGTCTGTCCGCCGGACAACCTCACGCCCGCTTGCTCTTTGATGAGAGCGGTCGTCATCCGGCTGCCGTCATGGCTGTAGCCAGGTTCAGCAAACGCGTAGCGGAGCCGCTCGAGAGGCTTAAGGCCGCCGCGCGCCACATCCTTGATAATGGCCCAATATTCATGGGTTGCGACCTTGAGCGGGTTTTGCGTCGTGATGTTGCTGACAAGGCCAAAGTCGCAAGGCTCTTCATCGCGCTCGGGCTCGAAGGTTCCGAACATGCGGTCCCAGATGATGAGAATGCCCGCGTAATTGCTGTCGAGGTAGCGAGGGTTGGTCGCGTGGTGCACCCGGTGGTGCGAAGGCGTGTTGAACACAGCCTCAATTGGCGCTGGCAAGCGCTTCACCGTCTGGGTGTGGATGAAGAACTGATAGAAGAGATTGATGCCGCCCGCGAAGGCGAACAGCGCTGGATGGATGCCCAGAAGAAAAACCGGGATCCCGAGAAGGTAGGTCGGGGCCAGCACCGAAAACCACGGCTGTCTCAGTGCTGTTGAGAGATTGTAGCCCTGGCTCGAATGATGAACCACGTGGTTGGCCCAGAGCCACCGAACACGGTGCTGGAAGCGGTGGACCCAATAATAGACGAAGTCCTTCGCGACCATCGCAATGGCAAAACTCCACCAAGTCACACCCAAATCAAAGAGCCGGAACTGCCAGACCCACAGCATCAACAGCGCCACGCCGCCCCAAAGCGTGAAGGTGGAAATGGCGTTGCCAATCCCCATGATCAGATTTGTCGTGAGATCCTTCGTGACCTCTTCCTTCCGCCCCAGGCGCGTCAGCAAAAACACCTCGATCGCAATCAGGACGAGGTAAATCGGCGCGGCGAAGACAGAAATGTCAGGAAACGAGAGCTGATCCATCGCAGGGGCTTAGCTCAATTTTGGTAAAATGAGGATGGGACCGACTGTCAGGCGCAGCGCCGCTCCTCAAAGAGCTTGGCCTCAGGCAGATCTCGCCAGCCAAATGCGTGGTTTGAGGAGCCATGTTTCTGGTAATGCTCGAGCCGTTCGAGCGCCTCCTCGACGCTGGGGATGTGCCCTTCCGGCACCCACCACATGGCGAAATGCGGCTTCGCTGGTGCCTCAAACCACTCGGCCTTCCGGTTGTAGACCTTCTGATGAGCGGTTTTCCACACGAACTGCGCGAGATCGGCAGGGGTCTTCCAAACCGAGAGGTTGATTGCCTCCAGCGGATCGTCAGAGACACGGACATCCATGGCGTTGTTGCCTTCACCGGTCAGGCGCCAAACGAAGCCGGGCGAACGCTCAGCCAAAGCATTGATCGCATCGGTCTGTCTCATGAAGTCGGCCATGACAGGGCTATCAGCCGTCCCGCGTGTCCGGCCCACGTTGATTTCAGCGAGATGCGTACGAGGCGGCTGGTTCATAAGATGGGTTCCCGTTAGACGACACCCTCAAAGCTAATGACAGCTCCTGCCTGCGCAAGGGGCGCCATCCTGTCCTAAGGAGAACGCTGTGACCGACGCCTTCTACGCCCGCATTCGCGACACCCTGACCGAGATTGATGAGGAAGGCCTGACCAAGCCCGAGCGCTTAATCACGTCGAAGCAAGGGCCCGAGGTGACGATCACGGAAGGCGGAAAAACCATCCGTGCGTTGAATTTTTGCGCCAACAATTATCTCGGCCTTACCGATCATCCCGAATTGATCCGTGCAGCCCAGAAGGGTGCGGAGGACCAGGGTTATGGCATGGCGTCTGTCCGGTTCATTTGCGGCACCCATGAACACCATCGACTGCTCGAACGCGAATTGGCTGCGTGGCTCGGCTTTGACGACGCGATCACCTTCGCGGCGTGTTTCGATGCCAATGGTGCTGTCTTCGAACCCCTCTTGAGTGCCGAAGATGCGATTATCTCCGACGCCCTGAACCATGCCTCAATCATCGATGGCGTGCGCCTCTGCAAGGCCAAACGCTTTCGGTATGAGACCAACGACATGGCCTCACTCGAGGAACAGCTGCAGGCTGCCGATGCGGCAGGTGCACGGACGAAACTGATCGTCACCGACGGCGTGTTCTCGATGGACGGCACGTTGGCCCAGCTCGGCGCGATCACCGAGCTCGCTGACAAATACGGTGCCCTCGTCATGGTTGATGATTGCCACGCCACAGGTTTCATGGGTGAAGGCGGACGCGGAACCCATGAGCATTGCGGCGTCATGGGCAAGATCGACATCATGACCAGCACGCTGGGGAAAGCCATGGGCGGCGGCATGGGTGGTTTCATCTGTGCCCGGCAAGAGGTGGTTGATCTCCTCCGCCAGCGGGCACGGCCCTACCTCTTCTCCAATGCGCTCGCGCCTGCCCTTGTCGAAGGCTCGCGCCGCGCCTTGGGCCTGGTGAGCGAAGGCGACGGTCTGCGCGCGCAGCTCTTCGCCAATGCGCGCCTGTTCCGCAGCGAAATGGCAGAAGCCGGGTTTGATCTTCTGCCTGGGGAGCATCCGATCATTCCCGTGATGCTCTACGACGCCAAAGTGGCCCAGACCATGGCTGCGCGGCTGCTCGACGAAGGCGTCTTCGTAACGGGCTTTAGCTTTCCAGTCGTGCCGCGGGGAAAAGCTCGTATCCGCACACAAATGAATGCTGCGCACTCAGAAGAGCAAGTGAAAGCCGCCGTGGCCGCCTTCACCAAGGTCGGCCGCGAGTTGGGCGTGATCCCGTCAAGCTAGTCGGCGGCAGAAGAGCGGCGAAGTGACATTTGCGGTCAGCACGCAATCACGTTCACTGCGAGGCCACCTTGGCTGGTCTCTTTGTATTTGTTGGACATATCGAGGCCCGTTTGGCGCATGGTCTCGATAACCTGATCAAGGCTCACTTTTGGTTGGCTCACGGAATGAAGGGCCAGACGCGCGGCATTCACAGCCTTCACCGCGCCAATGGCGTTGCGCTCAATGCAAGGAATTTGCACCAGCCCGCCCACCGGATCGCAGGTGAGGCCCAGATTATGCTCCATCCCGATCTCAGCCGCTGACGCACACTGATCAGGCGTTCCGCCCCATACCGCGGCCAAGCCAGCCGCCGCCATAGAGCAGGCAACCCCGACCTCACCCTGGCAGCCCATCTCCGCGCCAGAAATCGACGCACGCTGTTTGTAGAGGAGGCCAATACCGCCAGCGGTCAGAAGGAAAGCCCGGCGCATCTCATCCGAGGCCTCGTCCATCGCGCAATATTTCCTCAAGACCGCAGGGATGATCCCAGCCGCGCCGTTCGTTGGTGCCGTGACGACCTTCCCGCCAGCCGCATTCTCCTCGTTCACCGCCATGGCGTAGAGGTTCAGGATATCGAAAAGCCTCTCCGGCTCGTTGGCCAAGGGCGTGCCCGTGACCTTTGCATGAAGGCTCGGCGCGCGGCGCTGCACCTGCAGTCCGCCGGGAAGCTCCCCTGTGGTCGTCAGCCCACGGTCTATACAATCGAACATCACCTTGATGATGGCATCGAGCTTGGCTTCCGATTCCGCGCGCGGCCGAAAGCTCTCCTCATTCGCCCAGATCACATCAGCGATCGAGAGCCCCCTCGCCTTGCAGATCTCGAGAAGCTCCGCACCAGAACCGAACGGATGCGGCACCTTCGTCCCCGTCCGGACGAGATCATCCTCGGCGGGGCGCTTCAGCTGCGCCTCTGACGCGATGAACCCTCCGCCCGTCGAGTAATAAGTCCCCTCAGCGATCAGATCCCCATCCGCGCCAAGCGCGCGCAAGCTCATGCCATTGGGATGGAGATCCGGGATCACCTCCCCTGCCAGCCGAATGTGCCTGTCTATCGCAAAGGGCACATCGCGCTGCCCCAGAAGCGAGAGCACACCCTCCGCCGCAATCCGCGCGAGCCCCGCTTCGCCCGCGGCCGCATCATAGGTCTCAGGGTCGTGCCCCATGAGGCCCAGCGCCGTCGCCGTCAGCGTGCCGTGCCCCTCACCGGTCAGCGCCAGCGAGCCCTGAAGCTCCACAAAAACCTGCGCGATCCGGGCGCGATCATCGGCGCTGATATCCAAAAGGAACCGCCGCGCAATGCGCATAGGCCCCACCGTGTGAGAGCTGGAGGGCCCAAGGCCGACGCGAAAGAGATCGAGAACGGAGAGCATACCCTTCGATGCCGAAACCCATCCCCCGCGGCAAGCCTGCCCCGTGAGCTTGGCACTTGGAATGCAGCAGCACGTGCCGCAAGACAGGGGCAAAACGTTCAGGAGAAACACGCCATGAAGACGAAAATCACAGAGATGTTCGGCATCAAGCACCCGATCATCCAAGGGGGCATGCATTATGTCGGCTTTGCAGAAATGGCAGCTGCCGTCTCAAACGCCGGCGGTCTCGGCACGATCACGGCGCTGACGCAGAAGACGCCGGAAGACCTCGCCAACGAGATCGCGCGCTGCAAGGACATGACCGACAATCCGATTGCGGTGAATGTCACCTTCCTGCCGACGGTCAACGCGCCGGACTATCCCGCGATCATCCAGACCATCATCAATGGCGGCGTGAAGGTCGTGGAGACCGCGGGCAACAACCCGGTGCAGGTCCTCCCCTATTTGAAAGACGCCGGGATCAAGGTGATCCATAAATGCACCTCGGTCCGCCATGCCCTGAAAGCGCAAGACATTGGCTGTGACGCGGTCAGTGTGGATGGCTTTGAATGCGGCGGTCATCCGGGTGAGGATGATGTACCGAACATGATCCTCCTGCCCCGCGCCGCGGATGAGCTGGAAATCCCGTTTGTGTCCTCTGGTGGTCAGGCCGATGGCCGCTCGCTGGTGGCCTCGCTCGCGATGGGCGCGGACGGCATGAATATGGGTACACGGTTCATCGCGACGAAAGAAGCGCCGGTGCACCAGAACGTGAAAGACGCGATTGTGGCTGCGTCAGAGCTCGACACCCGCCTGGTCATGCGGCCGCTGCGCAACACCGAGCGTGTGCTGACCAATGATGCGGTGGAGCGCCTTCTTGAAAAGGAAAAAGCGCTGGGTGCTGACCTCAAATTCGAAGACATTATCGAAGAGGTCGCAGGCGTCTATCCGCGCATCATGACCGAAGGCGACATGGACGCCGGCGCCTGGTCCTGCGGCATGGTCGCGGGCCTGATCAACGACATCCCGACATGTCAGGAACTCATCGACCGCATCATGGGCGAAGCCGAAGCCATCATCCATGAGAGGTTGTCGGGGTTTTCGAAGGCTGGGTGAGGCTTTCATGAAGAGAGGGGGCCAGAACAAAACTCTGCCCCCTATCACATTGGACATTACTATGTTTTTCCAAGAATCATTATCACCACCATGAGCAGTATTTCATTCAAGTATTAGTCCGGCTAGTCTGTAGGGGTATTACACAATATCGTTATAACCACAATCAATCACCCAATTACGCTGAGACGGTGATCAACTGTTACCAAATTACCAGGATATAAAATCAACAATGGCACATCATATTGGTTATCTGGAAACTCGCTTGATAGTACCGAATACCTCAATACTAGCACTTCTCCACAAATTTGCGCATCAAATTTCCCTATATCTTTGTAGCCAGCCTGCCCAATTACCAAGTATGGTCGCAATTCATCTGTCGACTCAGAACTAACCAAATCTCGTAGGTGCTCGAGCCGAAGCTCATCAAATCGTGAAAAACTCCCAATCCGTTCTTGTTGGACCTGCTCTCGCCGAGCCTCCAACTCAATTATGGCAGAGCTAAGCAGTGCTCTTGAATAAACTCCCAACTTTTCCTCAGGTTGAGATAAAAGGTCGAAGAATCCCACGCTTGAAATAGCAATCACGCCAGTAGGATTCACACCTTCAAATACCTCTTCGAACTTTGCTTCTTCGAGACGAAAAATCCATTCCTTTGGAACGGCACTACAGCCAGAAATGGCTTGGGTATCAAGTTCGTCGCTTGAACTGCATCCATAGATCAATAGTGACGATTGCAATGCAATAAATAGCAAATATATCCTCGTCCTACGCATAAACATTACATCCCCCGATTAGTTATATGCAAGTTCAAGATCTGCTCTATATCGGATTGATAGACCTGTGTACCACCGGCCATTATATTGCTGTGATAACCTGGATGCGGCTGCCACCCGATGGTGACGCCATCATCATTACGATACTCCGTATACCGATCGGACAGGCCGAAAGCGTGACCTATCTCGTGAGCAGCCATATCGCCGCCACCGTCCGTATACCAGGTTCCTCGTCGACTCTTCACTGCACCATTCATAAAGGAACGCCCATCTCCATCTACAACATTGATCTTTATGCAGTTATCGCAGCGCCCATGTACGACGACCACGTCAGTGGTCACGACGTACTTTCCAGCCCTAGTGGTCCAAATGGATTCTATACCCGAAACCCAGTCGTCCAGTTGCTCTGGACTCAAGCTGTCACCGCAGAATTGAATGCGCGCAGTAATGCTGACTTCTATTGTGCCATCCTTTCCTACTGTTTCAGTTACCTCTACAGCATCCGTCCTCGATGACATAGAATGATTGAAAAGATAGACAAACGCTCCGGTTTGGGCGCCATCAGCAAACTTACCGCCACCCAATTCCGCACCTATCCCTCCCGCTATGGCGCTGTACACGACGTTTGCCCAAAAGCTTTGGAAGCTCTTGGTACCAGCACCAGAGGAGAAGCCCGCGGCCAGGAAGCCGGACGAGAAGTTACCGCCTTGCGCCTGTGAAACCAGGCCACCGACCGTGCCATGCGAAAGGGCACGGCCAACTTCGCCTAGCCAACCCCCAGACAACACGTCGCCGAACTTATGTCCTATTCCAAATGTAGCAACGCCTTGAGCAAAACCTAAACCGAAGGAGCTGAAGCTGTTGCTGGCGACCGAGCTGCTGAGGCCACCCGTGACCCCGGCGGTTGTGGCTTGGGCTGCAATCAACGCGTTGCCACTAAGATTGAGACCATTGACCCACCCCTGCCCGGCAATATGAAGCGAAGCAGCCACGATGATATTCGTGAACGGTTTGAGCTCTGGGACGGCTTCGCCGACGCCATACGCTACAGCTGCCACGACCAGCCATTCAACAAAGTGACCGCTAGGGTCCGTATAGCTCAGCGGGTTGTTCCAAACGTAGGAATACCGGTTCAGCGAGGCGCCGAGATACTTGTCCTGAATGAACGGGTCGGCGGACAGGAAGTTGCCCAGGGACGGATCATAGATCCGGCCGTTCATTTGGACGAGGTCGGTGTCGTCCAGCATTTCGTGGCCGGTGAACCCGCGTCTCATGACCGAAGGCGACATGGACGCCGGGGCCTCGTCCTGCGGCATGGTCGCGGGGCTGATCAATGATATTCCGACGTGTCAGGAACTCATCGACCGCATCATGGGCGAAGCCGAAGCGATTATCCATGAGAGGTTGTCGGGTTTCTCGAAGGCTGGTTGAGTTCAGCTTGCTGATAAAATATGAGCTGGAGAATCGCTCCGGCTCCCAAAACAGTTGAAGCCTAGATCAGCTTTGGACCGCAAGTCTAATACATGTACCCGTTACTGATAAGTCCACTGCCCTCTTTCAAGATAGAGGTCCGGCACCTGAACCTCACCCGGCAAGGCCACAGCACCGCTGATACGTAGCGTACAATACTGAGCACCCGGATCATGGCCATCGAAATCGAAAGTGACTTTAAGAGACACTCTGGGCTCGTTCGAGAGTACCAAAGACTCGCTAAAACTGAACGAAGTTCGTTTGTAATGGCCTGAATCTTCCTCATAAACATAGCGACCGGCATCGGCACCTATGGGAACTGATTCAATCAAAACACCGTCACAGGGATCCAAAAATCTCAATTTGGAGAGTTCCACAACTGAATTCTTTGGGAGGTCTTCGAGAGAAATGCTCAAGTAAGGCAATAAATGCGCAGGCACTCGAGTCTGGAACTGGCGTCGATCTAAATACAAACCCGTTACCACAATCGTTGTGTCACCATGTTCCCATACAGCCGTGCGCCAACCAGACACCCGGGAGTGATTATCATAAACATAGACTCGCCAAGCTGAATTCCGGCTATCGTCAGTGGCCATCAACGCTGCTCCGGTTTGGACCGAGCATGCAGCGAGAAAGACTAGAGTGACTTGCGGAACGGCTCTCCATGCCATGATAAGAGAATTGACCAACGACTAGTTGCCCTTCTTTCGCTTCTGATCTTCTTTAAGCAACTGTTGGGAAAGGACACCAGTGTCATTCAGATTAGCGCTCATACCGATCACCCAGGCCGGTGCCATTGTGCCAAAGTTCAACGCATTGCTTTGACCAAAGTTGCTTCGGAGAACATCCATTAAGGGATCGTGATAATTTGCGAGTGCCTCACCGCCAAGCATGAAACTACGCGAGGCGTTTCGGCCAACCAATCCACCCTCAGAACTCCATGCTGGGCTATCAACATTCGACACGCCGGATCCAATATTGTTCAAACGTAGGTCACCCGCCCCTTGAACGTAAACAATATCTTCCTCTTTACCAGTATATTTTGACACATATCCGCTACCATTCTGGAGAGTACTTGGGACGGGATTCATGTAGCCCTGCAGCTCCCGAACAGTTTGAGATGTTGCCGCGAAAGCAAAACCGCGTCCGAACTTCCCTCCCGAAGTGACAGACTGGACGCCTCCAAGTGTTCCCCTGATAGCTACTTTAGAGCCTGCAATACGCCACCGAACGCCGAGGCCAGGCTCTTTGAGTTGAGCAAGCACCTCTCCCTTTCTAAGGTACCGAAGGTTTTGTTTTCCGACAAAATCTCCTGAACGCGAATAAACATCGAATTCCTTAAAGCGGCCCGGATTAGTCTTTGCGTTACCCTCATAGAAATCGGCTTGTAAATCTGTTGAGTACCAGTCGTTAAATGCCTCGGTAGTTGCGAAATTGGCCGCTCTAAAAGCGCTAGCTTTGAACATATCGGAGACATCGCCACCGTTTATTCCAGTCACAATCGCCGATGAAATCACTGCACCACACAAAGCGTTGCCCCCACACGCTAGCGTAAAGACACCTGTGAAGAATGCATCCAGGGCGATATCCTGGAAATAGTCTATAATATCTGGTGCAAGAAGAGCTGAAGCAATCAGGGTACCGACCGCAAAAAGGGTACCTACAAAGTGCCCGCTCGGGTCAGTGTAGCTGAGTGGATTGTTCCAGACATATGAATACCGGTTCAGCGAGGCGCCAATCAGTACGTCCTGAATGAACGGGTCGGCCGAGAGGAACTTGCCCAGGGACGGATCGTAGATCCGGCCGTTCATTTGGACGAGGTCGGTGTCGTCCAGCATTTCGTGCCCGGTGAACCCGCGGCTCATGACCGAAGAGGTCAGTGTGCCGTTGATATCGTCTCCGCCATCAGGATAGCGGCGCTTGCCCCATGCATCATAGGACAGGCGCTCAATCACGACGCCCAATTCATCCGTGATGACCGCAATCGAGCCCAAATGGTCAGTGACAAAGTAGTTGAACTCTGCCGCCTGCACGGTGCCGTTCACCTCATCGGTGATCTCCACACCGACCATGGCCCCGCCCGCGAAGAGATAGTTCGTCCACTTGGTATCGGTGGAGCCCGTCTTCACCAGCTTTTCCGCCATGACGCCAAAGGCCGCGAAATAGAAGGTCGCGCCGCGGCTATCGCTCATTTTCACCCGCGAACTGTCCGCGTCATAGGTGAAGGCCGTGGTGATGCCGCCATCAAGAATGGTGCTCACCTTGTTGAAGGCCGCCCAGGTGATAGTCCGTCCCGCGCCGAGCTCCATGTTTCCGTTGGCGTCATAAAAGTAGTCCTCGTTCAACGTCCCATCCGTGCGGGTCACCGCGTGAGGGCCTGCGCCGGAATAAGTATAATGTCCGACATCGGATTTAAACGTGATGTTCCCGATACGGTCATAGCTGACCGTCTTCCCAGCTCCGCCTGTGCAATTGCCCAAGTTGACAAGACCGTACTGGACCAGACGATTCATCTCGTCGTAGCAGAAGTTCTCCGTCCAGTTTTCGTTGCCGTCTGCCCGCTGGGTCAGGTTCCCAATCTCGTCGAACTGATAGCTGAAGTCCGCCACCACATTGCTGAGACCCGCAGTCATCGTATCGAGCGTCCCCTTGGCAGCATCGAACGTCCGCCGGGTCTCCACTCCATTGCCCGCCGTCTCGCGGATCAAACGGAGCTCCTGGTCACGGGCATTGGCCGTCCACAGAACATCTGAAGTGGTCGCATTGACCAGCTGATACTCATAACCCCAGGTGTTGTAGCGAGTCTCTGTCACGAGACCGGATGGGTAGGTCACCTGATCGACGCGACTCGATGCATCGAACGTAACGGAAAATGTCTCCGTTACGCCATCAAGAGTCGAGTCCATACGATTGGCACGGCCAAGACTGTCGTAAAAGACCTCACGCGTATGGGTCCCGCGGGTCGCGGTCGCGAGCTTGCCTACACCCTTGGCCTGCGTGTCATAGGTCCATGTGGAGACACCATCCGCATCCGTCCGAGTGCGTGGCCGGCCAAGGAGGTCATAGGTCATCGTGGTGACCTGACCCTCAGCATCGGTTTGCTCGATCAATTCGCCGAGTGCGTTATAATTATAGGTCCAAAGGCCCATCGTCGGATCATCGGTCCAACGCTTACGGCCAGCCCAGTCGTAGTAAGTCTCAGAGACGTTACCGTCAGCATCAGTGATGTGCGTGAGGTTGCCAGACGGACTGTAGGCATAATGCGTGGTGATATCGGTATCGTTCCCAGCATCCGCAAAATTGGCATTATGCGTGATGCTCTTGACTTCACCGCGGTCATTCTTGGTCGTGGTTGTGGTTTGGCCCAGAGCATTGGTCTGCGTCACGGTCAGACCATTATAGTGCGTTGTTTCAGTTCGGCCGCCAGGAAGCGTGACCTCTGTTACCCTTCCGAGTGGGTCGAATGTGTAGCGTGTCCACGCATCGTTATCACCCGACGATGGCGTTCCGTTGTTGGGATCTCCCGATTGTGGGTCGTGATAGAACGGCTTGCTCTCACGCTCTGTTCGACCCATTGCGTCATAAATGGTGACGACACGGATAACTCTGCCATCGAAGCCTTGCGTGTCGCTTGCCACCTCACGACCATGGCTATCGTTATAGACGGTCGTGATAGGACCATTCAGCGCGCCACCTGGAGCGTGACTGCTTGCTTCGACAAAATAGACGGCGTGGGCTGGACAAGCTCTGGACCCATTGGCGACACCAGCGCAATATCCATAGGTATATTCATTATACGTATCGTCAGGACTTTTCTCTGACCTGGTTCGGCCGAACTCGTCATAAATCCAAGTGCTAGAAAGCATGTTCGGGCCGGTTTGCCGGGTGGGCTGGCCAAAGCGTTTATCGTAGTTCCAGGTCTCTTGATGCCCCAGGGCATTGGTCACAATCTGGGGAAACTGCCCTCGATCTGTAGAGGTATCGTGATAGTCAGTTGTGCTCGTTCGCGTTGAAAAATCCGCGCCAGATGTTGTGACCGACTCAGTATTTCCGTAGACGTCATATATATGCGTCGTGGTCACGCGATAGCTAGCATTATGAGGCTCTACCACCTCAGTTTTCAGGAGACCTTCATTGTCGTGGCCCGCCGCGTAGTAAGTGAATGACGACTGCCTGACTTCGGTCTGGGCATGGGCAAGGCCTCCCAGGGCGATCAGCACAGACACCATCAAGAGCAGGCAGACCCGGTTGCTTTGAACCATCAGAGACTCCAGATTTTGCCGCTGCAGCTGATCGAACGATTTTTCAGGACACATGACTCACCTCGATCATTCGTAAATCGGAATCACGGTGAAACCGTTGAGCGGTACGACAATAACTGCACTTGGTGGAGGGGGCGGGGGAGGAGGAGGAATCGGATTGGGATCCGTGGTTCCCATCGATACTCCGCTTAAGGTCGAAACCACCTCAGAGGTTAAGAGACGGCCGAGCCACCAGTTGGTCGTATCATTCAAGTAAGTCGAGTTGGTCGTCTTCTGGCTTGCGTCTGACGTGTTAAACACATCTGCCTTGACCACATTACCAAAGCCTATCTCCGTGATCTCACCCAGCCCGTAGGTCGACGCATTGTCGAAAACGAAGGTGCTCTCGATCGTTGGCATAGACTCTGCACGATAAGGTGGCGGCCCCGCCAAATCCCAGCTCTCCTCTTTTGTTCGCCAGACGTAGGGAAAATACCGATCAGCGCCGTTCTGGGTGGTCAGCTGGCGACCATGGCTATGGGTGGTCTGATTAAGGAGGATATCGGAAGGAAGATAACGTTTCTCGTCAGTGAGAAGAGAGCCGATGTATGGAAAGTCCTGACGGAATGTCAGGGTCTGCTCAATATTCGTTTGGGTATCAGTTGTGATGAACTGGCGAAATCCGAGAAAGCCTCGACCATGAGCGTCGATCGCTCCGCCCACGTACCGGTAGTCAGAGGTGTAGAATCCGCCCACGCCATTATCAGCGGAGACGCTGGAGACGAGCTGAATAGGACCGCGCAAATCCACCTTTGGCCAAGTTGAAGCAGTTTCTGGTGTGTACACGGCACTATCAGTGCCCGGCGCATAAGTAATTGACGTAACAGACCCTAGGCCCGTTGTGATCGTTTCGATCAAATCAGGAACGTCCAGCCTATTGATATAGAGATAATGGGTTCCAGTGTCGGACCGCACCCACATGAGGTCCGTTATTCCATCATTATCAAAATCAGCGGGTATAAAGTAGCCCTCGTATTCAATATTGGAATGATAAATACCTGAAAACTGGCAAGACTGACTGACCACATAGTTCTCGTCGCTCCGCAAACATCGACTATAATCGAGATGCGAGGTGTTGAAGAACAAATGAAACGCATCGCCGTCGCTATAAGTATTCTTTTCACTGTCGTGAATAATAATATCGTTGACACCGTCGCCGTTCATATCAGCCGGATAATATGTCTTAGATTGTCCGTTGCCATTATAATTTGCATCGAGAACAACACTCGCTGGTATAGGGTTAAAATCATCCGGCGCCTCAACAGTTCCGTCGCCCTTATGATGCCAAATTGACACCGAACCGTTTGTCGCCGCATCGAAAAATGATCCGTCGACCTGACTGTCGCCATTCCAATCGACAATCTTTGTCCTCTCGTCTTCCTCGCCAAATGCGAACGAGCTCTCAGCATCGAAATCGAGCACGCCATCGCCGTTGGAGTCTCCCCGACCGAAATAAATGATGTTAGAGTAACCTTGACGAACCACATAAAGATCTTCGATCCCGTCACCGTTAAAGTCTCGGGCCACCAACTTAACTGGGATCTCCTTAACAACAGGAGGGCATGGAACAGGTTCAGGCTCATAGATATCCTCGCCCCAACACAATTCATCGGCCGGAGGAAACTCCATGTCTTGGGTCTTCATCAACAGAGGATCGATCGCTTGATGAAAAGAAACATAGTAATGAGGTGCCCCAGCATTCAAATAAAAGTGATTTTCACCAGTGCCTGTATTCGCGATCATCAGATCCGTTAAGCCGTCACCATTCCAATCAGCGGGAAAGACATCCCAATCATTATCGTAGTGATAGCCCAGATCCTCGGGACCAACACCCCAATCATCTCCATACAAATAAACTTCTTGCTCAGGGTCCAACCAAACATCTTCAGGATAAGGAGCGCTATAGTCTGGATAAGATTGGAAATTCAAACCCCCCGGCACAGAACGGTTAAGGTGGAGGGTGACCTCCCCCCCATTACTGTCCCGGCAAAGCAAATCAGGCCGAGCGTCGCCGTCAAGATTTCCAACGAATAGCATTTCTTCGTAGGAATTGCAGTTGAGCATGTTAACCGCTGAAACCGAGAACGACTGCTCATCAAAGCTCAGGGATTGGTCTGGTCGCGCCAAGTACCACTTGTTGTCTCCGTCCGACGGATCCCACAGCATGATATCGAGCAAGCCATCACCGTCCCAGTCAGCGGGCTTCACCTGAAAGTGCGAACTCGAACCAAGAATCGACGGGGTCCCCGACAAGAAGTTATACCCCCGCTGGTCGAACCCAAAAGATGACGACCGAACGCCAAACGTCGTGGTAGGAAGACACGCCCCAACCTCAGGACAAAGTGTAACGCTGTGCAAAACAGAACGATTGGTGATCGGACTTGTTTGATAACTCAGATTGTAATCCAGAACCCCTTCTGCGTCGTCGTCCTCGGCCATCTCAACAACGGTCGATATTTTTTTAAGCCGCTTTGTCGTGTCAATCTGCGCACCAGCAATAAAACGCCGCGCCACATCCGGCCGACCTTCATAATAAAACTGAACGTAGCTGTAGCCATCGAGACCAGCCTCGTCATTGAACGTATAATCGATGCGACTCGGAAGCGCCTCACCCGTTCCCGTGTTCTCGTCATAGGTGATCTTTAAGTAGTTACCAACAACGTCGGCAATCTTTGACACTGCCCACGAACGAGCGACAGCAACGTTTGTGGCCTCAAGGCGCGAGTCGTGAGTGGTGCCGAAATCCATGATTTGGCCCGACTTGGTCCATACACGGAAATAGGCTGGACCAGAAATCCCCGACCCCGCATCGACATATGAGACGATCTTACTGAAGCCGTCGATCTCTGTCCGATACTCCGTCTGATGACCACCATATGTGCCTGAGACTGCCACAAGACGCTGACCATCAAGGCAAAATTTATCCGCCCCATCGAGGCGAACACCCCGCACCGCGCCGTCCTGGGCGATGGTTTGAGGACAACGACCGATCGAGGGCAGCCCGCCCAAACTCCAACCGACACCCAACAAGCCATTGCCCTGCTGACTTGAGTAGTTGAGCGAAAGCACAGGCTCCATACCCGCTGTCCCGGGAGGAACGATGATAGGGATGGAGTACTCAGCAGCGCCTGTCGGGCTCACATTGAAGCTACCAGGGACCATCATCATTTGAGCATGAGAAAACGAAACACTCGCTACGACTGATAACGCAGCAACCAAACCCAAAGTGAACAGCTTGCGCATAAACACCCCTAGCTCCAGCAATCAAAGACAGAGGACGGAACAAGGGACCCGCCAGACAAAACACACCCACACCCGGAAGCAAAAACATCGCCCACAGAGCAAAATAATGATCAGCCTGACACGGATTCGCGAGCCGTATGCGCGCGAAGCACAAGCCCGACCCAACACTCCCTGAATGTTTCCCGCTGCCTCAACACAACCCGCAGATGTCCTAACGCGGGCCGCACGGCAACGCTAGAAAAAACTTCGCCCCAACAGAAAATGTTGCAAAAATAACAATGATTATCGCCGACTTTCTGGATAGTTCTTTGAATTCTTTTGGATAGCATGCGTCCGACTATTTTTTGTCGGCATACGCTCTTTTTTCGCTAAGAACCCCTCGCCACACCAATGAAGCCAACAGGGTCTGATGGGTCATCACCGCCGCGAAAAAGATACCAACGCGGAGCAATAAATGATCGATCATCATCATTTTGGATGGCGGATGAAAGCGTTACCCGCGTGCCCGGAAACAGAAGCCCCACCTCAGAGCCCGGGCTGGAAAGACCGAACACCGTGATGTGAGGGTCGAGCTGCGCATAAACATCTTCAGACACACCGGGAAGCAGCAAGATCTCTTTTTTCGTGACAAAGTTACCATTTCGGGTGTCCGGCAGCCCTTCGATATCGAACCCACCCCGCAAGGATGGACGACTTAAGTCGTCAGCGTCACGCCAATCGAGAACTTGAGACGCGAGAGTCGTAGCGTCATCTTGTGCCATACCTGATCGAACAAAGACTGACCGCAACTGTGACTCGCCTGCGAGATTGAGATCTGTCAGTGTTGCCGGAGGCGCACTCTGCACACGAACGACATGACTGTTCAACGTGCAGTCAAACGGCAGGACTGTCTCGTTTCGCCGCGAGCGCGCCATTTCATGGGCCGCATAAATCGCCGCGCCGTCCATCGACGCAAGAGCCCGCAAATGATCAAGAGCCGCACGTGAGCGCTGGATCTCGGCCCGGGTTAAGACAATCGACGCCGACGCCATCAACGCACAAAGCAAGCTGAGAAACAGGACGACCAGCATCACCGAGCCAGTTTGCGAGCGGGGACCATTGGCTGTCATCGCCGCACACCCGAACACACATCACCCGTCCCCTCATGAGGGCAGTGAAGAGGCTCGTTGGCCGGAAAGGAAACGACCATCGATTGCTCAAGCACCGATGGCGCGTTCATGGATGAGCGGCGATAGGCAACCCGCAGGGCGGCAGGCAGACGCTCCCTAGCCCATGAGGGTTGCCAGTCGCGCGGTCGGTCTCCCGTTCGAGCGTCAATGTATTGGAAGGTGCCCTCGTCCAACTGGCTCAGCAATTCGACCAGCACGACCTCGCCATTGTCAGTCCCAAACGACTCCACCCGCAGCATCAACGCAAAACCATCGGCACGCGCCTGCCACACAAGACCAATTTGCTCCAGATCGCCGCTCTCTGTACGAACAATCATCTCGGCGCTTTGTGCATCACCAACAAAACGGATGTCCCCGCCAGTATAAGCCGGATGAACGGCGCCCTCAGCCAGCGTGCGCAAAACCCGGCGCGCTACCCGGTCCTCCTCAGTCAGCTGAGCAACACGGCTCTGCTGTGCCCAGATTTTTGTTGCGGCATAGAGTGTGGGCGCAAAGGCTGCCCCAATTAATGCAACAATCGCGGCCGCAATAAGGACCTCAATCAGGGAGAAGCCTTGCTGCGAGGAGCTCACTGCCCCGCCTCCTGCGCTATGACGATCGTTTCAACATTGAGAGATGGCCGGTCCGGGTCACGAACCGTTAGCAACAGGGGACGCCATTCCCCCAAGTCAGCGGGGACGGTCAGCGGAACGGCTTCGTACTCAATGATAAGATGAGGATAAGCTTGCCTTATCGCTTCAGCTGGCATTCGCGCACGCGCCAAGGCCATCACACTTTCCGCGTCGTTGGCAAAGGCCCGGGCTTCAGCAAGCCGCCCTTGCGCCTGTGCCGACGCCCTAAGACTTTGCGAGATACCTGCGATCACGAAGGCTGCAATCGCTGCAGCGATCAACGCTTCGACGAGCGTGTAACCGCGCTGCTGATCATTCGGCATGGAGGCCAATCCTGCCTGTATAAGGCTCTACTGTCAGAACGTGCTGACGCCGGCCTCCAACGAGCAGAAACGTCTGTCCCGCGTTTGGCCCCCCATTCCGAAAGTGCAAAGGAGTTGTCCAAGTGGACGTTATCCGGTCTGGCCAAGGACGCACCCCTTCTCGGATGGTGACGACATAGCCTTGCTCGGTTGGAAAGGCAGAGCATTCGCGGCCCGTCATCACCGAATGCTCGCGACATGCCATGAGATCGGATTTGAGCTCTTCAGAAAACCGCTGAAGCACAATGCGAGCACCAATAGCACTTTGCTGAATCGAAACACCGACCATACCCATCAGCAAACTGATGACTGCCAGGACAATCAAAAGTTCCAAAAGCGTCAGGCCGTTCTCATCGCCATGTGTCATCATATTCAGTGCCCTCGATGCTGACGCCGCTGTGAGTTCTTGAATCACACGAGGTTTAGGGCAAATTGCCAGAAAGTTGAACACACTACGCAGGAAGCATGCCCATGTTCGATGCTCAACAAGACCGATCGCTACGGCCTGCTCAATCGGCGCCTGCGTTCCTCGAACATCTTGAAAAAGAAGGCCAGTTGAAGGCAGGAGACGCTCGACGCGTCAGTGAACTCGGCAGACAAACGGGCGAACGTTGGGACCAAGTGCTTTGTCAGCTTGGCCTCGCAGAAGAAAAGACACTCCTGCTTTGGCTGTCAGAATACACTGGCCTCAGTGAGGCGCCAGATGTTGAACCGGCGCCCCAAAGCGCCCCCAATATCAACGGGTCTTTTCTCATCAAGCACAGGGTCATCGACTTCACCACAGCTGGATCGACGCCCACCTTTGGCTTCGTCGACCCTTTTGATGACAAAGCCCGATCTGGGGTGGCGTTCGCTGTCGGGCAGCATGATGCTGTTTTGATCAGCGCCAGCCGTTTCAATCGCCTCTCCCGACGTCGTGAAAGCACCGACTACGATTTTGATCTGCCGTCGGATTTTAGTTCCGACGCGTCGCGTCTGCGCGATCTTGCAAGTTCAGAACCCATTGTTCGGCGTGTCGAGGCCTTGATCACCGATGCCGCCAGTGCCAGCGCGTCGGATATCCACATAGAACCTAAAGCCGCCTCCTACGAAGTCTTGCATCGGAGGCACGGCACACTGGCGCCGGTTGATCGGTTCTCGCCGGGTGAAGGCCTCGCCGTTATTTCGCGGCTCAAGATCTTAAGTGCACTGGATATCGCCGAACGAAGACGCCCCCAAGACGGCCGCCTGACTTTTCCGGTCGGTGGTCGGAACATCGACCTGCGCATCTCAACCGTTCCATCGGCATACGGTGAAAGCGTCGTCATGCGTCTGCTTGATCAGTCATCCGTCAGCCTTGAACTTAGCAAGTTGGGGTTTTCTGACCAGCAACTCCAAGAGCTCCGGGGATTTACATCCGCACCCCACGGCATGGTTCTGCTGACGGGGCCAACGGGTAGCGGGAAAACCACAACACTCTACGCCATGCTGAGGGAGCTTGCGAGCACACGGAGGAAGATCATGACCATCGAAGATCCGATTGAGTATCGGATCGATGGCATTCTTCAGTCACAGGTGAACCCGCAGATTGGTGTCACCTTTGCATCCGCCCTCCGATCCTTCCTACGGCACGATCCTGATGTCATGCTGGTGGGAGAGATTCGCGACAAGGAAACCGCCGAGATTGCTATGCAAGCAGCCCTCACAGGCCACCTGGTGCTATCGACCTTGCATACCAACGATGCACCCTCCGCAATCACACGGCTGCGAGATTTGGGTGCTGAGGACTTTCTCATTTCTGCCACTTTGTTAGGCGTCGCGAGCCAGCGTTTACTGGGCACCGTGTGTCGAGCTTGTGGCGGCAAGGGTTGCTCCGTTTGCGCCCAAACGGGTATCGACGGACGGGTTGCCGTCGCCGAAATTTTGTCTTTTGACGAGACCATGAAAGCCCATCTCCGAGAGGGCCGGGAAGCCGAAGAGCTCATCGAGGCCTCCTCGTCCTATAAACCGATGAGCGTGACCGCAGCGCAGTTTGGTATGGAAGGAAAGGTCGCACGCGAAGAGATAGCCCGCGTCCTAGGGAAACAGTCGGTGTAGAGATGGTCATCTTTCGACATATCGCGGTCAATGATGCGGGCCAGGTCACGCGCGGAACGCTTCAAACGTCATCCAGGGACGAAGCAATCCGCGTGCTTGCATCCCGCGGTTTGACCCCAATCTCGATCAAACGAGACGTGCTGTCCGTTGGGCATATCGACTTTTCAGGACGTGGGCAGAAGGAACTCCTGACGCTTTATGATCAGCTAGCAACGCTGCTCAACTCTGGCATACCGCTTGCTGAGAGCTTGGCAGTTCTCGCGGATCGCCCGGGACGGATGGGGGTCCTCGCCAAACAAGTTTTGAACACAGTTCGGCAAGGCAGCACACTGGTGGAAGCGCTTGAGACCTCCGCTCACGCACCCACGAGCCAAACTTTGGCGCTGATAAAAATCGGTGAGGAGACTGGCTCGCTTGGCAAACAGCTGGAACTGATCTCAGACAACCTCAAGCGAGCCAAGGCCTTCGAGAACGAAATGATAAGTGGGCTGATCTATCCGATCGTTCTCGCGTGCCTACTCACCGGTACGATCTTCTTTTTGGCCCATTTTATCTTACCTCAGTTCGAGACAATTTTCGATCAGGGTGATGCGAACCTTCCGGCGGAAACAAGGATCGTTCTCGCTCTTGGAAGTTTTGTTCGGGATTGGGGTTGGACGCTGCCGGGTTTCTTGGCCCTCTGCTATTTTGCTGGGAAAGCTGCCAGTCGGTTTGCCCCTCAAGAGACCGCGAGGGCCATTCACGCTATACCATTCACTGGCAAAATTGCACGAGAAGCGGACCTCGCCCGCTTTTGCCGCGGGCTTGGCACCCTTCTGGAGAGCAACACATCAATGGCCACCGCCTTACCTCTGGCGACAACCTCGATCATCAACAGTGCGCTTCGAGGCGATATTGAGCGCTACACGGATCGCATTCGTCTTGGAGAGTCGGTGCAGTCTGCGCTTGGGCATCTCTTTCCCGCAGATGCAAGAGCATTGTTAGACGTAGGCGAACGAACTGGACAGTTGGGTTCACTCTCGCTGCGCACAGCGACTCTTCTCGAAACCCGATTGGCTGACAAACTGAAAACACTAGCCGGACTGATCGGTCCTTCGCTAACGATCCTCATGGGCGGCATGGTGGCGTTCGTGATTGCGGGTGTGATGATGGGAGTTTTGGGGCTCAATGACCTTGTTCAATAACAACAACCGAAGTGCTTCGCCGACGAGCCGCGAGCGTGGCCTAACTCTGGTCGAGCTCTTGGTGGTTCTTGCAATCCTTGCCTTTCTTGCAACACTCGTGGCACCGCGTGTGATTGGCTATTTAGGACGCGCCAAGACGGATACTGCGCGTGCACAGCTTGCCAATATCGCCACCGCCCTCGAGCTCTATGCGATCGACTATGGCACCTACCCCCTGCCCGAAGCAGGCCTTGAACGCTTGGTCACCGCAGGCGACCACGACCCACTCTGGCTGGGGCCTTACCTCAAAGACAAAGAAGGACTGACCGACCCTTGGGGGCGTGCCTATCTCTACACCATCAACGAGCAGGGAACCGTTTTCACCGTCTCGACCCTCGGGCGTGATGGGGCTGAGGGGGGAGCCGGTGAGGATGCTGATTTAGCCAAAAATTAGCGAGGCTTGGCTGCGAACTGTTCATCGCTAAGGTGATCTTGTATCTATTCTCCTATCAGGGGCAGAACCGTGCAGATCCTAGGATTTTCAAGACAATGGGCAGACCGCCTCGCTCCGCGGGTCGCCCGCGCCGTTTTTGAAACCGACCGCCGGGTTTGGCAGGTTTTACGATGGCTCACTTTGGGCATTGCGCGAGCTTTACCGCCGCAAAGACGATCCATCCTCGCTCCATTGCGAACAACAACACGTTCCCACCTCCGCTTTGCCACCCTCGGCTCCGATCAGGTTTTTTGGACGACTGGCATTCTGCCCCGTGAAATCCTGGGCGAGGCGAACACTGCGATGGCCATGCAGATCAAACACCTCTCACCAATTCCTCCGCATGAGGCCTGTTTTGCCATTGGAAATAGGTCTCGAAATATTCTGGAGACCGATGATGTGGCTGTGTGCCTGGTGCGCAAGACAACACTCAAGCAGATCGACAAGCCCGTTGTTCGGGCCAAACGAGCTGATCAGCATGTCTTTTTCCTCTCTGACACCTATCTGGGGATGAAAGGTAGGCAGCTTGCCAGTTCTCGATTAGCCCAAGGCCTCGCGCTCACTCTTTTTCTTGCTCTTAGCTTGAACAGTTATGGCCACAGAGCCGCGGCATATTACGTCAGCGAACAAGAACGCCTCACATCCGTGATCAGAGAATTGAGGGCGGATGTCGCTGCGCTTGATGATTTGAGTGGATCCTATTCTGCAGTCGAGTCCTCCAGCCTAGCGAACTATCTCGCGAGCCCAGATCAAGCTGATAATGTCGTTCTTCTCAGTCTCTTTTTGACCTCTCGGCAACAAGAAGCCAGCGGTTTTGTCAAAGGGCCAGGACATCTGCCCGCTGATGTTCAAGTCTTAGAGATGCCGAGCCAACAGCGAAGAGAGGCCTACCGACCAGTGAGATGGATTGGCCAACAGTCCAATGACTAGCCTCACGTCACCACTGAAGCTCAGCCATCGCCAGGCTGCATTTGCCGCCTTGCTCGTGGTGTTTCTTGGATTGTGCGCGGCGATCGCGAGCCTTCTGAGCTTTGCCATCAAACCGGTGATCACTGCTATCGACAAACGCAAGCAAACGACGGAACTAGCAAGCCGCGGACAGGTGCTTGCTCAGGCAAAAGCAGATCATCTCAGTGCCTGGCCACCCACTGTCGAAATATCTATTGCCGATTTGACAGCCTCCCTATCAAATCATTCCGCAAGCGGAATGCGAATAACGACCTCGCCCTCCGACCAGCTTTGGAGCTCCGATTGCTGCGTTTTGATTCGCATAGAGGCGATCGGTCATGGGCCTCGCGATTCCATCACCGCCTGGGCAAAGAACCTTCCTTTTGACCGCGCAAAAGTTGAATCGCTTTCGATTGATGCCGCCGAGCAAAGCACAGACATCACGCTCCGAGCGACGTTCCTATTCCTCTTAAGTTCAGCATCGACGCTCGAAGAGGAAAGCCCATGACGCGTCTTTGGACCCTTTGGCTTCTTTGCCCCCTCACCTTTTTAAGCGCCCAGGTTCTTCCCATTCCGACTGTGCCTTTTGACAAAGAGGATGATATTTCCAGTCTTCATACAGATCTTCTCGGGCCATCACTGCCGCATCTGCTCGCACGGTTAAACCGGAGCGCCTTACCAGATCGACCGAAGCCCGAACCCATCCAACAGCGCACAGCAACCCCGCTCGCGGAACCTCATCCAATTGCACGCAGTGTGGTGAGAGGGGTGATCCAGTCCGATCAAAAGCGAATTCTTCTTATAGAACACAGTGCTGGGGTCACGTCCTTACAAGTGGGCGACACACTTTATGGCTACACGCTAAGTTCGATCGGATCGAACTCAGTCAGTTTCCAGAATGATAGCGAAACGATAGCGCTACCTGTGCATGCAGGTGCGCAATGACGATGACGTACACATCTTTTCTAGGCAAGTGCTCAACTCTTGCGCTGGCATCTGCCGGAATCATCGCCCTGACGGGTTGCGCCAACCGAGGCCCCCGGCTTGAAGTCGATTCCATTAGCCAAGTCCCCATAGCGATTTCCAATGATCAGAACAGTGATTTCTCGCCCGATGAAGCCCCGGAGGCTTCACGCACCGAATCCCGAGTGACAGAAAGGTGGTACCGGGGAGCTCCGTCATTAAGCCTCGGCGCTAATGATTACAGTTTCCGATCTGAGACCCTACAGCTCGACTTTATCGATGCTGACGTCCGTGAGGTGGTACGAAGCGTTCTGGGCGAGGCTTTGGGTGAGACTGTGATCATCGGTACAGGAATCTCCGGCCGCGTCACACTGAGCTCGCCTGGCGCGGTTCCGACGAGCGAAGCTTTGGACGCCCTTGGCCAAGTTTTACGCGCATCTGACTTGGCATTGGTTCGATCTCCAAGCGGTTTCTTGCTCGAGCGCAGCGAGACTGGTCCTCGCAACCAAACAAGCCCAACCGATTTTGATGCGGGTACCGACATCCTAGTGGTCCGCAATACGCAACCTTCGTCACTTCTTTCTGTGACCAACGCTTTTGCGCCGGAAGAAATCGAAGCTAGGGCCGATGACAGCCGGCGGATCATTTTCCTATCAGGTCCTTCGCCTCAAGTGGAAGACTACGCCGAAACCCTCCGCCGCTTCGATCTTCCACAACTGTCGGACCGCGTGTTCGGCCTCATTGATGTCCAATTTGCTGGTGTTGAAGAAATCTCAGCTGAGCTCACACCGCTTCTGGAAGAGACGCTCGGGAGTGCTTTCAGTGTAATCAACGTGATACCGCTGACACGCCTCAACCAGATCTTCGTGGCCACAGCGACCCACGAGCAGTTTGACCAGGTCCAGTCCTGGGTTGAGCGCCTCGATCGCCAGGCCCTCGGCGACGAGCCACAGCTTTACTACTACGTCGCTCAAAATGCTCCCGCTACGGAATTAGCGGAGCAGGTGAGCGCCATCTACTCTGGAATAGCGATGCCCACCCGCGATCTCGCGGTATCGCAGCCAGGCGAAGCGGTGAGCACCAGGGATCGCGCTTTTGCTGCAACGAGCTCTCAGCGCCTGGTCACATCTCCGTTTGGAAGTAACCGAGACTTCTCCATTGTTCCCGACGAGCTCAACAACGCCTTGATCATTCGTGCAACGGGGACGGAGTATCGTGAGATCCAAGATATCCTGAGGCGCATGGATGTGTTGCCGAAGCAGGTTCTGATTGAGGTCACTATCGCGGAAGTGACGCTGAACAAAGATCTGCAATTTGGTGTGAGGTGGTTCTTTGCCGAGGGCGATTTTTCAGGCTTCTTCCCTGATCCAGTGGGGGTGACGGACGGTGCCGTGAACCTTCCTGCCGTGTCCCCCAGTTTATCAGCGACGTATATTGATGGGCTGGGTATCGGTGCGGCACTGAATGTTCTTGAAACAGTCACCGACATCAGCGTGATTTCCACACCATCCATCCTTGTTCAGAACAACCAAACAGCCAGCCTGCAGGTCGGCGACCAGATCCCGGTGGTCTCTCAGCAAGCCCAGAGCGTCAATGCAGGTGATGCGCCTGTTTTGAGAAGCATTCAGCAGCGCGACACAGGGGTGATTCTGCAAGTCGAACCACGGATCAGTGGTACCAATTCTGTCGTGCTCACTATCGATCAGGAAGTCTCCGACTCCATTCCAACGACCACGTCTGATATTGATAGCCCGACCATCCGGCAACGCCAGTTTTCGTCGACGGTCGCCGTTGAAAGCGGGACCACCATTGTTCTTGGCGGATTGATTAGCGATACGGACAATGGGTCGAGGACAAGCATTCCCGTCCTTGGCAACTTGCCCCTGCTCGGCCCCCTCTTCAGAGACACATCGACGTCGCAGCTGCGCACAGAATTGGTTGTTTTCCTCACGCCACGGATTATCGATAATCCTGAGGACCACGAAGCGACGATCCAGTACTTCCAGAACCGACTGGAAAACGTCCTTCTGCTGACAGAATAGCGCGCGTTCCAGCGGCATGGTCGCGGGGCTAATCAATGACATCCCGACATGTCAGGAACTCATCGACCGCATCATGGGCGAAGCCGAAGCCATCATCCATGAGCGGCTGTCGGGTTTCTCGAAGGCCGGGTGAGAGCGACTAGCATTCCATCAAATCAGTGACCAGAGTATTACTCTGGTCATCATTCAATCCCTATAATAAGTCCGGCGGAAGGTTATCGGAGTGAGTGGTCCACCGGCTGGCAATACGATTGCATCAGAGAGATCGAGCGTACACTGGTCGGCGGATTGGAACTCGACGCCAATCTCAATGCTAAACGCTACCACGTTTCCCGGAGCAACAGTTCCACCACCCTTAGGCACGGGCACAAACTGGCCGCCGGTAGCTCTATCGCGACGCCCAGGACTCACGTACTCGGCTTCCGGAGCGACGTTCCCAAATCGCGCCTTAACCTTATACGCTTTATCGTCACTTGCAGCCTCCAAGACAGAAGAATCGCACGGCTCAACTAGACGAATTTTATCCGTATCCACGAAAATGTTTTCATGTGTGCTTGGGCCTACAAATATGCTGATACGAGGAACGATTGGTCCGCCCTCAGTGTATTCGGCAAATCGGTCGATATCGATCGCTGAAACTCGAACGACACCCGCACTTGGGTCGCCCGGTCGCCTCCATCGTACCCACTGGTTTTTCGGCTCAAAGTCTCCAAAGCGTGAGCCGGTCCACCCTCCCTCAGCATCGGGTATTAGGGCCAAATGCTTGGGGAGGGATAACTGACAGGCTCCAGCTACCACGCACAAGGCCACCAGAAACGATCGAGTGTAATCGGTCATGTATCCACCTCTCTCTTGCCTAGCTACCAAACTCCCCCGAGCTAGTCACCCATAAGCCGAGGGTGAAGAGGGCGACGAGGAGGCAGGCCCAGACGATGAGGTTGAGGCGTAAGGAGCGGGCGGCGTTCTTCTGCTGGATCC
>CAWUIJ010000003.1:0-50036 GCA_963922235.1 uncultured Parvularcula sp.
TGTTTCCTCCGTTTTCCTAAACATAGCGGAGGACCACCTCAGTGGGGGAAGACCATGCGTTTGTAAACCGGATTAACCACGGCAACCTCACGCTCTATCGCACCAATTTTTCTCAGTCGCTGAAGTCGGCGCAAGCAAGCTGCGGGAAAGAGACCAACCACCTCCGACAACTGGTTGCCGGTTTGACGTGCATCCTTCTCCATGGCGGCAAGAATTTTCTGGTCGAAGCGATCAAGTTCTTCCACGATCAACACCCCACAAACGGTCACCCAAGAGATTCTCGCATAGATCGGCGAAACAAGCGAAATCTTCGTCCCAAATGAGATGCATTTGATCCCAGCTCTTGCCAACTCGCGCCTATAAACAGCGCAGGCCCTGCTTAGAGCCACACCAAAAAAATCAACCATAACCAGCCCTGGTTCGACGCCAGGCCGCCATGGCTCGCGGGTCATGGTTTGGAAGCCCTTTGACTGGAAAATGACATGCAAATTAAAGCAAACCGCCCTGCGTCAGGGCAGGCACTACCAAGCACCGTTCTGGACATCCTGACCAAAATTGCGACTCCACAGCGACTGATTGGCACTTGGACTTGGAGTACTGATCCGTCGCCCGGCAAAGGCAAGTGGCTACGCCTGAACTGGAGACTGGATGTCGGATGGGAACAGCGTGCGCTTGCAGAACTCAGGCGCATGAGCGACCGCGAACTCGCAGACATAGGCCTTTCCAGATCGGACTTGACCTTAGAGGGTCTGACAATTGCGGGTTCCAAGAGAGCGCTCAAACAGGACGCGGTCGCGGCCGAAATCGGGGAAATGACCAAGGCGCGGGGAACGGATCAGCATGGAAATTAGCATCGAGAACGCCGGACCGTACAACAGCGTCCGGCTCCACGGTCAGCTTGACAGCAAAGGCGCGGTCTCAATTTACGATACGATTGTTGAGCTTGGCGCACTTGGTCCAGGCAAAGTCGTTGTAAACGCCACCACCGTCACGCACGCAACGCGCGCGGGATGCAGGGCGCTGATTGTTGCCGCCAAGATGCACCACGCGAGAACGGGCGAGAAGCTGCTGATCTGTGGTGCCTCGGGTGAGATGGCCTCTATCCTGGGTGGCGCCGGTTTCGACCATTCAATCGAGGTCCACCAAGGCCCTCATCTTGTAGCCGCCTTCGCCGCGTAGGCGTTGATGTGTCGGGATCTAGTGGCAAAGCGCACCGCAAAAAAATTCCGCACTCAGTTTCAAAGAATATCGGTAATGATGGCGGGACCCCCCTAGTCTACGACGAAGGAAAGAGGTTACTCGATGAGCCGCAGCCGTTTGGACGAATTGGACAGCTTTGATCGAAGAATAATTGCGCTTCTGCAGCGCAATGCCCGCCAGACCGGTGATCAGCTCTCGAAGCAGGTCGGCTTATCGGCTCCAGCCTGCCTTCGGAGAGTTCAGCGTTTGCGCAAGATCGGCGCGATTGAGCGTGAAGTCGCGGTGATCTCTCCGGAGTTTCAGGCGAACTCCACTTCCATCATCGTATTTCTGACCGTTAGTCGTCTTGACCCCAAGCGAAAGCAGATACTGACAAATCGGCTACTCGCCTTTGAAGAAGTGGAACGAATTTTCTCAGTGACCGGCGAAGACGATTTCGTCCTTTTCATGAAGTTCCCATCGATGGCGGAATTCACGGACTTCGCCGACGCACATTTCTATGAGCCGCCTATCGAAGGCTACGAAAGCACCGTGGTTCTTCGCGAGTTCGTTCGTGATTGAGGTACTGCGAATTTCAGAATTGCGCGTCGAAACTTGTGGCCGACGCTCGGATCGATCATTGAAACGCCGAGCAAACAGAGCGGTCGCATACACCGCTTGCGGCCCATTCCTGCCGTTGCCCCAGGGATCAATATGCTGCAACGCGGCCCGTCAGAGCCGACTTTCGCTGCGACAGCAAGATCTGGCGAGCGGCGGATTGGAAATGTGTGGACATTTCAGCCGTTCAGTTCTGTCAGATAAATGGTTGCTTTGCCCTGGCTACAGATCAACTATCAGCGGATCATGGTCCGAGACCACTGGTTCATAGATCACATCGAAATCCCGAACTGCGTCCCCTTGGTTGATAATCATGTAGTCTGCAAACTTCACTGGTTTATTGTAGTGAGAGGTTCGGGTGCTTGCGAACCCGCGTCCTGTAACCAACTCCGAGAAGCCAGCATCACTGAATATCTGCAGTGTTTCGCTATCGGGTTCGACATTGAAGTCGCCACAGATTATCGACACATCGCGCGAAAGGGCGAGAAGTCGACGCGCCTGCGCGGCACATTCTGGTGTGTCTATCTTACCTTTAAGATCACGCAGGCCATGCATGTGGGTCACGCTGATGGGACGCATGGTTTCATAGTCATAAAGGCGCGCCCCGTGAGCGCAGCGGGATCGGGGATGATCGCCGTAACTGTCAGGCGAAAAGCTCTTGTGGACGAGCCCTTGTGCCTGGCCAATGATCGGCATGCTTTTGTGGACGAAAGTGGCAAGTCCCCATTGCGAAGGAATGGCGTCTCCCTTTTCCCGTCCGCACGAAAGATCGCAAGTCTGGAGCATTATGGTTGCAAGAGCCACATCGCCTCGCCAAAAACCCGAACTGAGCTGCCGGGCACGTCGGACAAAGACACGCCTACGCGGGAGCGGCATCCCATGTCCTCACCTTGGATGAACGCCAAGCTGTTCCCGTGCGGCCAGCTCATATCGCGCAGGTAGCCGGCATATGCAGCGCTCGCAGACCCGGTTGCGGGATCTTCGTACACGCCACCCGACGCGAACGGGTTCCTTGTATGAAAGAGTTGATTTGTTTCTGAAAAAGCAAGGATCACCGTAATCCAGCCTTCGCGCAGCATCAGCGCTTTGCCGGCGAACAGATCATAGGTCATGTCCGAAAGGGCTTTCCGAGTGTTCAACGTCAGGGCCATGTGATCTGAACCTGCGTTGATCAGCATTGGCGGCAAACGCGCATCGAGCTGATCCCTGTCGTATCCAAACAAGGCCAGAGTTTCCGCAACAAGGGCGGAAGCCGGTTCTGCGATCGACGTCTTTGGCGATTGAAATGCTCCGCTGAGCTGTCCGCGCGAAGACATGCCTTCGACAGTAATCCGGGTATCGTTCAGTTGGAGCTTGAAAACCTTGTTGCCAAAGTGTTTCGCAAGGACTGCGCCCAAGGCAATGGTCGCATGCCCGCAAAACGGCACTTCTGTTTCGGGTGAAAAGTATCGCACGCGCCAGGTGTTGCCCGTTTGGCAAGCGAAAACAGTCTCGGAATATCCAACCTCAGCCGCGATACGCTGCATGCGCTCTTTCGTCGGCATGCTGCGCGCGATCGCAACACCGGCGGGGTTTCCTCCGGACCCATTGTCCGAGAATGCAGATATTCGGTGAATTTCCATGGGTGCGATGACTTTATTTGGATCCGGAGGGTGCTGTGGTGTGCGTGCGAATTCAATTGGCCCGCTGCGCTGTCGCTGCAAAGCAGCCAGGCTTCGCATTATGAATATGCACGTATGCGATCGCGTCGTTGTCGAAAGCGGCTTTCAATTCCTTGGCAACGTCCTCGCCAGCGACGACATCTGCATCGATCATCATGTGGTTGTGATCAAAGTAGCGCAAAGAAATCAGCCTCGACGAGATCACCGCGGGGACCTCATTGACGTCAAAGCTGGCTTGTTCCGCATTCTGCCGGACAAAGACGGCGTGGCTTGCCTTGTAAGGGCTGTCTTTCGGCTGATGCTCATAGTTTAAGAGGATAACGGTCTCTCCCACTTCGGCATCTTTCATGCTGACGCGGCACGGTGTTCCGGGGTTGGATTCCACGATCTGGCGGCATGCGTGTTGGCGGGCCAGCGCAGCATCCGTGAGGTCGAAGAGATGTGCAAAGTCTGTGCCTTGCAGTGGTTTGATTTGAAAGTCCATGATGGCTTAACTCCTTATGAGGTGGTTGAATTTACCAAGGTTCATGAGATAGGGGCGACCCGTTTCTTGCGCGTTCGATAGGGGGCTGGGGGTTTTGTGCAGCCGCTTTGACGCGCGGCTCTCATCGTGTCGTTCAGGCGTTGTCTTCATCTGAAGACAATTCCGAAAAGCGCGTCACGTATCGCAAATCGCTCAACAGCGACGCGATGAAGGATGCGGCAAATGCCAGTACAACAAAATACAGTCCTGTTTGTGGCCCCCAGCTGCCAGCCACCACCCCACCCGTCACCGCACCAGTAGGACGGATGCCGTAAATCGCCGTTTGAATGACGGCATTCACGCGCCCCAGGCGCGCAGCCGGCGTCACAAGCTGGCGCACTGAATTCTGCGTCACAAGCCACATCGATGGCCCGAAACCAAGAAAGAAGGCGCAAGCATAGAAAAGCAAAGGCGTGCTGCCCGCGGGGATCATTGCCATCCCAAAAGACGCGATAACACTGCTACCTGGCCCAAACAGCAGGATGACGTTTGGCGCGATCCGATCCGAGAACGTCCGCATGACCCAAGTGCCGAGGATCGATGCCAGCCCAAAGGCCGAAAGGCCGATCCCAAACGCTCCGGTATCCATTGTGTAAACATCGCGAATGGTCGGGACCAAGACGGCTAGCAAAGCGGCAAATGCCAGGTTCCAGAAGATCGCGCACAGTGAGATCGGCAGCAACAGGCGGTGACGTATGACAAGTGCGCCCCCTTCAGCAATCTGTTTGAAGACAGGGGAACGGACGGGCGGCAACATGTCTACCCGTGGCATCGTGCTGGTGAACGCGAGCGCAACCAACGACGCGCCAGCGGCGCCAGCGATGATGAAAACGGGTGGAACGGTTGTGACGTACAGTCCGATCAAAAAGGGCACAAAGAAAGACGCAAAAGCCCGTGCCACCTCGATCGCCGCGTTGGCCCGCGACAGGCTGTCTCGCGGTGTTATCTTGGGCAGGATGGACAATGCGGAGAGAACAAAAAGAACGACACCAAAACCCGCGAATATCACAGAAGCCCCGAACAGCAGGATGCTCTCAACTAAGATGGCGGTAAACGCCCCGACGAACCCGGCAAAGGACACAATACATGCGGCAATCGTGAGGGTGCGTTGTTGGACGGTGTCAACCAGAATGCCAAATGGGATGGACCCAACAAGGTGAGCAACAGACTGACATGCAACGAGAATGCCGATCGTTTCAGGAGATGCGTCGAACACAAGCGCCGCGATCAGCGGAACGGAAACCAACGCAATCTGATCCGACAGATGCATACCGTAAGCGGCCCCAGTAAGGCGAGAAAGTGTTTGCATATCTGCGGCTCCTTTGACGGCTTCTTTGACCCGGGGTTAGCCGCACCAAACCGCCCCAGACGACCCGTTTCCTGCGGAATGGATACGAGACGCCGCTAAACTTCGTATGAGATGCTTCAGTCAATGAGTTTGTTTACCGAGAAACCTAGGTGGTCATTCGATAAGAGGGCTCATTGCCGCCCTCGGAAGCAGCGCAGCATCTGCACTGGGAGAGAGCTGGGCCACGTTCCTCACGGCCCAAAGCGGAATCCCGACACCTTGCTGAGATGCTGCGTCAGCAGCCCGCATAGCTGCCGTTTGCTGAGATCGCATTCACGCCTAGATATCGAACGGGCAAGGCGCGGCACTAAGCGTCAATTCACTTAGGTTGAGCCAATGGCTGCCTTTGTCTTGGCTAGCTAAACACCAAATTGGTGCCGATACTCTGAGGCTGAAATTCCGGAGATACGCTGGAAAATCTTGCTGAAGGCCGAAGGGTCCTTGTACCCGACCTCCCAGGCCACCTGATCCAAGGGGCGGTTGGTCAGTTCCAAGATACCTCGGGCTTTGGCGACGCGGGCCTGTTGGATATATTCGGTGGGGTTGAGCGACGTTGCTTTGGCAAAACGGCGTATGAAGGTGCGTTTTCCCAGATGCGCAGCCTCGGAGAGATCATCGAGGTTCAGTGATGCAGTCAGATCAGCGTGGATATGGTGCTGGACCCGCAAGATCGCCTCGTCCCCATGATCGAAATCCGGGATAAACTCGGTGAAGGGAAGCTGTGTGGTGCGCGGCGGCTGAATGACCAGAAACCGGGCCGTCGAAAGCATCGTACTGCGTCCAAAGAGACGCTCGACGAGGGTCAGACCAAGATCGGTCCAGGCAAGGATACCGCCCGCTGATATGACGTCACCATCGTCCAGCACCAGATTTCGGTCGGCAACCTCAATTTCCTGGTAGCTTTCGGCTAGGTGCTTGGCGAACGCCCAATGCGTTGTCACACGTCGACCTTGGAGCAATCCGCTTTCGGCCAGAACGAAGGCACCTGCACAGATCGAGCAAACGCGGCTACCCTCTTTGTGTTGCGCGCGAAGCCACCCAGCCTCTTGTGGCATGGGCTGCATCTTGTCGGGCATGACTATGCTGGGTGGCGTGATCACGTAGTCCAAGTGATGTTTCTCGCTGGGATGGGAATCCCAAACGCAGATAGGCTCCCCACCGTCCTTAGCGCGCCAATGCGTGACCCGAACCTGTCGCGGGTTGTCGCTCCCTGCCCACTCGCCCGCAATCCGGAACAGATCGGTCAGGCCGTAAATCGCGGACAACTGGCAGTCGGGATAAATCAACAGGCCAATCTCGCAAATCCAGTTTTGCTTCACTTCTGTCACTTTTGGACCTCATTTTGTCATTTGTGACAATCGCAGATAACCCTCCCAATTGCAACATTGGCGTCATCGAACAAGCAACGAGGACCCAATGACAAACGCCCGAATGGAACTCAGCAGACGACTGGTTCTGCAAGCTGGCGCAGCAACCACGTTGCTCGCAGCGATGCCTGCCGCAATTGCGGCTCAAACCCTTACCGAAAAGGAAGGAGACACGATCATGTCCACAATTGAAACACGCGACGGTACTAAGATTTTCTACAAAGACTGGGGCCCACGTGATGCGCAACCCATCGTTTTTCACCATGGCTGGCCACTGAGTGGCGATGATTGGGACAACCAGATGTTGTTCTTCCTCGCCAATGGGTACCGCGTGATCGCACATGACCGGCGCGGGCACGGACGGTCTGATCAGACGGACCTCGGCCATGACATGGCGACCTATTCAAACGATGTTGTCGATCTCGCGGCGGCGCTTGATCTGCAAAACGCGATCCATATCGGCCACTCGACAGGCGGCGGTGAAGTCGCGGCTTACGTGGCCAAAGCCGAGCCCGGTCGTGTCGCCAAGGCAGCACTGCTGGGGGCCATCCCGCCCTTGATGTTGCAAACCGAAGCCAACCCGGACGGTGTTCCGATTGAAGTCTTTGACGGGTTGCGAGCCGGACTGGCTGCCAACCGCGCGCAGTTCTTCCTCGACGTTCCGTCAGGTCCTTTCTACGGCTTCAACCGTGACGGTGCCGACGTCAGCCAAGGTTTGATCAACAACTGGTGGCGTCAGGGTATGATGGGTAGCGCATCTGCACATTACCAGTGTATCGCAGTCTTCTCCGAGACCGACCAGACCGAGGACCTCAAGGCAATGAACGTACCGACCCTCGTGATGCATGGCGATGACGATCAGGTTGTCCCGATCGCAAACTCGGCCGAAAAAGCGGTCAAGCTTCTGCCAAACGGAACGCTGAAGGTTTACGAGGGCCTGTCACACGGCTTCTTCGCAACCCATCCTGATCTGGTGAACCCGGACCTGCTGGAATTTGTCCAAAGCTAACCGAGGTCCAGTTTCAAAGATTGGGCGGGCAGATAGGCCCGCCCAAACCCATTTGGTGCCATCAACACAACACAGCAACCTTGGTGCGAACCACGTCTATAGGGCTGCGCAAGACCGTGACAAATCATGACGAATCAGGAGAAACACCCATGACATCCGAGTTGAACAAAAAAGTCTCAGGTAAACCTGTGAACGGGCTTGAGATGGCGCTTGCAAGCACAGCGGTCGCCACGGCCAAAGCCCAGAATTATCACTGGAACGTAACGGGCATGGCATTCGTTCCGCTACATGCCCTTTTCGAAGAGATCTATGCAGAACATTTCGAGGCACAAGACACCTTTGCCGAGCGGATCAGAATGCTTGGCCGGACCGTCGATGGACGCCAATCTGAGCACTTGAAGAAATCGGTCCTTGCGGAGGCCGACGGCGCGAAAAAACCCGATGAGATGCTCCTCGATTTGGCATCAGACCAAGAGCGTTTGTCGGCCTTGTTGCTGCAGCTGGCATCAGCTGCGGACGAAGAAGGCGACGCCGTAACCAATGACTTGGCAATTGAACGCGCACATGTCCACGACACATTCGCATGGAAACTGCGCGCGCATTTGACCTGAAGAGGTTCGAATGCCACTCAAACCATTGGACGCTTCAAATGCTTCGGGGCACTCTGTGCCGAAGTCGCCTGGAGCCGGAGTTTTGGAGTTCATTTTCTACGCATTCCGAAACCAGACATCAGCTTCAATGCGGAAAACCGGTAAAGAGGGCATTTCGCGGCCGTACGATCGCATGTATTAGCTTAGGCTTGCGGGCATAATTGCGCGACCAAAGTCGACCAACAAGAGACATTCATCGGGTCAGGATAAACTGCGTTGCGGCTTCACCGATCAAGGATTTCGTCGCGAAAACAAAATCCAGCTACGATCGAACGAGCAGTTCACGGGATTTTTCCACCATCAAACAGCTGCCATCTAAGTCGACATTGTACGGCTCGCAGCTGAATGAAAAGTACCTTGGACGCCGAGGCTGGCTTTATCTGCGTTTGAAAAATCCGCGAAAAGCTTTGGCCTCAATGGACGTCAAACTCTACAAGGCTTCCATCAACCACCAAAGCCAGCGACCTTGGGAAGCCATGTTGACAAGGGCGGGAACACAAACACGATAATCAATCCCACAAGCATGAGCGCCGCATAGGGCAAAGCACCGCGTATGACGTCAGACAGAGGGGCCTTCGCAATTCCCTTGATGACAAATAGGTTCATGCCCACCGGCGGCGTTATCAGTGCTAGTTCAAGGTTGATCATGAGCAGGATGCCGTACCAGATCGGGTCGATGCCAAGTGCCAGCATCACCGGAAACACAATCGGTGTGGTGATTAAGATGATCGAGATTGTCTCTAGGAACATGCCAAGCACCAGGATCAACAACATCACGGCCACGACAAACATGGTGGGACTCAGACCAATAGAAGTGACTTGCTCAACAATCTCGATAGGCAAGCGGATGATTGTCACCGCGTGACCAAAGAGGGCTGCAGCGGCGAGGATCATGAACAGCATCGCAGTCGTACGTACAGTTTCAAACGCAGTTACGCAGAGGTCCTGAAGACCGAAGTTGCGATAAATGAGCACGCTGATCACAAGTGCATAAAGGCATCCAACTGCTGCGGCTTCCGTCGCAGTAAATACGCCAAGATAGATCCCGCCCAGCACGACCGGTGGCATCAGCAGGGCCCAGATCGACTGTCGCATACGAGTCCAGATAACCCGCATGCCCGCAAAGGGTTGCGCCACGACTGCCCCACCGAACCCGGCGCTGACCATTGCCCAGATGGCAAAGATCGTCGCCATCATAATCCCAGGGAGCAAGCCGGCAAGAAACAGCGCTCCGATGGAGGCCTCCGTCACAATGGCATAGAGGATAAGCGGGCCAGATGGTGGGATCAGAATGCCCAGCGTACCGCCCGCTGCGATGACGCCGTAGGAATAGCTAGGTCGGTAATTGTACCGCTTCATCTGAGGGATGGCGGTGGAGCCGATGGTGAGGGCCGTCGCCACCGAAGAGCCGGAGATTGCCGCAAAGATTGTACACGACAGGATCGTCGCCACGCCAAGACCACCCCGCAGGTGGCCCACCATTGCGTTGGCTGCGTCATAAAGGTCTTTCACAACACCCGCGCGGATCATGACATGGGCCATGAAGGCAAACATCGGGATGGCTGTCAGAAGGCCGTTGTTCAGCTTGGCAAAAACCGTGTCTGCGGCACTGTTCACATTGCCTTCGGTCAACAGCATGATGATCAGTGAGGTAAGGCCGAGCCCCGCGAAAATTGGCATTCCGGTCAACAGCAGAAGGATCAGACCTGCCAAGATCAGGAACGTCATCATGGTCGGCGCACCGATAAAAGTGTGATGATCCGGGCGATGGCTGCAAGGATAAGTATAACCATGCCGATGAGTAGGAATCCTTGGGGTATCCACATCTGAACACTCAGGTACCCGTCCGAGTAGATTCCGAAATCGTATGAGAACTGCACCATGAGAACTGCGCTATAGAGCACAGCCGCGGCCACAAGAATGACGCCGATCATGCCCCAGAGATCGACCACCCATTGCGTACGTGGTCCCGCACGTTCTGTCAGCAAGTCGACGCCGAAATGCTCATTGCGCAAGAGCACTTCGCCCGCCCCAAGGGCCACCATGGCGACAACGACGAAACCGTTGAGTTCGTCGGAAAACGTGATCGGTGTACCAAGGACATAGCGCATGAACACACTGTAGCTCACCACGCCAAAGACGATGAGCACCAGCAAAGCCGCAATGCCTGCCCCAGAAAGCGTAAGAAGCCGCACCGCGCGTTCCACCCCCGAGACCGGTAAGGCCTCAGGGGTGGCATTTTCATGATCCAGCTTCACCTCAGTTCGCAATCTGGTTCACCAGTTCCAACAATTTAACACCGTCTTCACCGGTTGCGTCGCCGAACGATTGATCGAATGCGGGTGCCATGAGCTCTTTCCAAGCCGCTTCTTCCTCGGGCGTTTGGAAATGCACTTTCATACCGTTGTCAGTTAGCTGCTGGGGTGCAGAGGCCGAAGCCTCTTCGGATGCATCCACCGCCCAAACTGCGGCTTTAGCCCCGGCTTCGGAGATTGCGGCCTTCTGGGCATCCGTCAGACCGTCATACCAAGCTGGATTCAGGTAGCCGTGAAAGAAGACACTGAAGAGTGGCACCACGGTTACATGATCCTGAACCTCGTAGTACTTCCGAGAGTAGGCAGCTGCGATATCCGTCATGCCAGCGTCGATCACGCCGGTGGACAAGGCCTCGTAGACCTTTGAACCCGACATTGCCGAGGGTGCCGCACCCATTGCCACGAGACCGGCATCTGCCACGGGGTTCAGGCCGCGGATTTTTACACCTTCGAAATCCTCTGGATTGATCAATGGAGCCCCTTTGGATGTCATGGCCGTCATTCGAGTCGTGAACAGCCAGACAGCATTTTTGACGCCCTTCCCAAGCAGTTTTTCCTCAAGGAATGCGGCTGCATCGCTGCCGGGCCACGCCGCGAGCGTTTCCAGATCGGTGACAGCATAAGGTTTCAGCGTCACGTTCATGATCGGCAGGGTCTTGCCCCATTGCGGGTTGATCGAAAACGCGCACTCGATATTGCCTTTGGCGACCGATGCGATGTTTTCGCGAGCGCCAACGAGGCTGTTTGCACCGAAGACCTGTACGTCGATCTCACCGTTTGACAGGGTCTCGATCTCGGCAGCCCACTGGTCGATCACCTTTGCGATATGGTGTGCGGGCGGCAGCTGGTGGCTGCACCGCATTTCGGTCGCGTCCGCAAGGGCGGCCCTGCCAAGGCTGGATGCGGCCAATAGCGCGGCCGCTGCTGTTTTCAGAATGTTCATGTTCTCCTCCACTTTGTCATCCTGTTGCTTGGTTGGCGCGCCAGTTGATCTGGCGCGGTTCTCCGGCACGCAGCAGCGCACCGTAAAAATTTTCTTCCGGCATTTCTGATGATGCAATTTCCCTAGCGCGCATGAGCTTTTCCAAGTCAATGTCAGTTTCAAAGCCCTTGCGTTCGCACAGAAAGACCAGATCTTCGAACACGACGTTCCCGGTAGCGCCGGGCGCAAAGGGACAACCGCCAAGTCCACCGAGCGCGCCGTCCAGAACGCGAATTCCGGCATCCAGCGCGGCTGCGGCATTGGCGATACCCATGCCGCGGGTGTCGTGTAAGTGAATGCTGAGTGTTGTGTCTGGAAGCTCGGACATCACCTTGGTGATCAGGTCTTCCACCTGATCCGGCCCGGCAAAACCCACTGTATCTGCAAGTCCGATTATACTAGCACCGGCCTCAACACAGGCTGATGCAATACGTACGACCTCGCCCGCGTCTACTTCCCCGGCAATCGAGCAACCAAAGGCCATGGCTATGCCCGTTTGCACCAAGGGCTTCGTCGCGCTGTCATTCGCGCGAGCGACAGTCTCGGCCACCAGCGAAATCGCCTTCGCCCGGGAGCGACGGGCGTTGGCCTGACTGTGCTCTTCGGTCGCCGATACGACCGTCACAAGTTCCGATACCTCGGTTTCCAGCGCATTGACGACCCCGCGCGCGTTCAAAACAAGCGCCGCCGAATGCAGCCCCAGTTCATGACTGGCGACTATGGTCTCGCGGACATCTGCGAATTGCGGCATTGCCTTGGCGGGCAGAAACGAGCCGACTTCGAAATGGCGCACACCCGCATCTCGCTCAGCGCGCAACCATTTGGCCTTGGCGGATGTTGACGGGTAACGGCTGACCATCTGCAAACCATCGCGCAAACCAACCTCGCGCAAGACGACCCGGTCGGGCGGATATGCGGCGGCAAGTCGGTTCATGCTGATTTCTTCTTCCGAACCGAGCCGCTGGCGGCCTTAATTTCTGCAGATGACAGGCCAAGCTTTGCGAGGACGGCATCGGTATCGTCCCCAACATCGGCAACATCGAGAGAGCCCGGAGCGGGCAGATCACCATCAACCTCAAACGGCAAACCGGGGGCACGGAACGCTTGACCTCCGGGCAGATGCGAATGGTGCAGACCGCCCGGACGCATCACATGTGGGTCCTTGTACATGTCCGAGGGGCGGTTGATCGGAGAGAACGGGATGCCGGATGCCTCGAAAACCTCGATCAACGCGGCAAAGTCGTGTTTTGCGATGGCCTCGGCAAAGACCGGAATAGTCCAGTCCCGCGCTTCGATCTGATCCATCTTCGATTGCAGTCTAGGGTCTACCAATAGCCGCTCCAGCCCGACCGCTTTGCACAGGATGTCCCAATGTCCCGCCGTCACCGCGCCGACGAAAATCTGGCGTCCGTCATGCGTATCGAAGATGTCATAAACCGGCCAAGAAAACTCCCGCTCGGGCATGGGTGCTGGATCGTGCCCCTCCAGATCGAATTGAACCATGTGCTGCATCACGAGCATCAAGCAGTTCTCGAAAAGCCCCACGCGCAGCGCGCGTCCTTGTCCTGTCTGTTGCCTTTCCAAGAGTGCCCCGAGGACGGCGAGCGCCCCGAACAGACCGCCCATAATGTCATTCGCCGATGACCCTATCCGCAACGGACGCCCCGAAGGCCCGGTCATGTAGGCGATGCCAGTCATCATCTGGACAACCTCGTCCATCGCTGTGCGATCTTGATAAGGCCCATGCAGGAAACCCTTGCAGGAGGCGGTGATCAATTTTGGATGTTTTTCGCGCAGGTCCGAAGGCGCAGATCCCATCCGGGCCAGTGACTGGTCGCGGAAATTCTCGACAAAGACGTCAGCTGTATCCAACAATAGGTCGAGCGCGGCGGTGCCTGCTTCGGAATTGAGATCCAAGGTGATGGAACGTTTGCCCCGGTTAAAACTCGGAAAAAAGCCGCGCCCCATGCCTGTTAGATGTCGCGTTTTATCGCCTTCGGGTGGCTCGACCTTGATCACCTCGGCACCGAGATAAGCGAGGATCTGACCGCAACTCGGGCCCATGATCATATGGGTCATTTCAATGACCCGGATACCTTCCAGAGGCTTAAATGTTTGCGACACGTGGAGACCCCCCAGAACCCCTTTTGGCCCATGTTAACGGACTCACAAGCCTCTCAAAATAACAATGTTAAGATGCCTGCTTTCTGATATTGAGAAAGCATGGATAGCAGACAACTACGGTACTTCGCAGCAATCTTCGAAGAACGCGCGCTCGCCCGGGCAGCTGATCGGGAACGGGTCGCGGTCTCTGCTCTCAGCAGGCATCTATCCAATCTAGAAGCGGAACTGGGGGCGCCGCTATTTGAAAGGCTGCCACGAGGCGTGCGCCCGACAGCGTCAGGGGTTCGTCTCTACGAGCACGCCCGCGCGATCTTGCGTGCCATGCAGGCTGCCGGTGCCGATGTTCGGGATACGGAGAAGGAGATCGCGGGAGAGATATCGGTTGGTTTTGCCCATTCGGCCGTCAAAGCCATGGGTGTGCCGCTCATGCAGCAGGTCTCTGAGCAGTTCCCGAAGCTCCGCCTCCACTTGTCTGAAATCTTTTCGGGCGCGACCACCGAACAACTTGCGTCTTCGGCCGTTGACCTGACCCTAACGTACAACCAAGTTCCCGACGCGCGCTTCAAATTCCAGCCCATTCTGGAAGAAGAAGTGGTTTTGGTCGGGCGTCCTGATGTTCTGCAGGGGATAGGGCCGATCAGTTTTGAGGAACTGCTGGATTTGCCTCTGATCATTTTGCGTCAAGGCGTAAATACAAGGGCGGTCATGGATGATCCCTCTTTGCTCAGGCGTCTGGAAGAAAACGCACAGTTCCAGATGAATTCCATTGCGGCGATTGGCGGCTCGCTTCTGTCGGGGATTGGGTGCCTTGTAGGTACAGAGTTCATTGTGAAGGAACACATCGACGTCGGAACCTTGATCGTCCGCCCAATCGTGAAACCTCAGTTGAACCGGGTGCTATACATCGGAGAACTGAGCGATCGTCCCGCTACATATGCGTTTGAAGCTGTGCGGCAGCTCTGCATTGATCTGACCGTAGAGGCCGTTCGAGCGCAGACTTGGAAAGCCGCTTTGATCAGCTAATTTCAGCTCGGTTTGCCGCATCGGAGCCGGCACAGCATGATAACGTAAACGGTAGTTTGCTCTGTTGAGGACGGCCCATAGCGGCCATTCATTAGGTTAGCTTACGCTGCAATGCAGCTTCACCGAACCGGACTTTCGCTGCGGTGGCTCAATCCGGGCATCAACGGGAGACTGCGACGCGGGACGAAGATGACCTTGGGTTACCGAGCTTCGATGTCTGCTTCGAAGTTTTCCACCCATTCCAGAAATTACCGGTCAAACCTGAGTGGTTGAGGTGCTCTATGCCTTACGGCTCACTAAACCGGGCGATCCAGCCTAGAACGCGCCATGGGTTGCAGAGCCGAAGCAGCAATGCCCCAAATGCGAATGCGAATGCGGCTACTTCGATTGCCAGAACCAATCCGCCAAAGTGGGCCGGGTCCCAGTGGCTAACGGGACTTTGGAACCGCAGGGTCCAGTCAAGCGGCCACAGCAAAAGCGGGCCATCGTCGTGATGAACAAGAACATCAACTATGGAATGGAAAGCTGCTCCCAGAATAAAGGACATGGCTCTTTCGCGGGCAAGAGCTGAAAGAAATATCCAAAACAGTATCGCGAGAGCGGCCAGGCTGACTGGCGAATGCAGCACGTTATGTGCGGCGGCACAAAGTGGGCTTTCGAAGTATAGCTTGGAAAACTGGGAAACAATATTGGCGGTTGTGGACGACGTATCAATCAGGGCCCAGCCCGCGACACAGCAAAACAAGCAGATAATGAAGACGTCAGGCGCTCCACATCCAATCACAAACGAAACTTTACGAAAGCGTTTCCCGGGAACCAATGCTGCTACCGCTATCCCCATCAACATGTGACTTGGCGTCTTCATGGCTTCTTTCTCGTTTTGTTGAGCACGAGCTTGCAAGGATGGTCGAGAGTCTGCCGCTCTCAATCTGGTCCATCGCAGTGGAACTCTCGATTAGCGCCAGTGCGGAGCCGGCAAGTTCACGCGGCCCGCTTCTGCCTCTTCATGGCTTTGAGCTTTCGTTTGTGGGGCGTGCCAGTTTCGAGATAGGTCTTCATTTCCTGAAGAAGCTTGTTGGTTGCGGAGCCCAATTGCATCTTCATCATTGGCTTCATCATCGCCCCGGCAACACCCTTGCTTGTGATGTCCCATGTGATGAGTACCTTCGACGAAGTGGGTGTGTGCGGCCGAACTTCCATGGTATTATAGCAGCGCGCTACCATCGCGGGCATACCCTTGATTGCGTAGCCAAGCCTTCGGGTCGTATGGTCAGCCGTATCAATGTCTTCGACAAGCGTGCCCATTCCGGGCACGTCACAAATTCTGGTGTTGCCCTGAAGTTCTGCGTCGGGATTCTTCATGCGACTGGACGTGACCCCAGCAGCCCAATCCGAGATTTGCCCAAAATTTTGTCCCACGGAGGCCCAAACCTCGTCCGCGGAACGCGAAATGGTGATCTGTCTTTCGATGTACATTGAGTTTTCCTTCGTTTTGGTTTGCCGTCAACTTGACTTGACCAGCATCGGAAGGCTTCGGCACCGCAATGCTGCCGAAGCCTGTTCCATCAGTTGGTGCCAGGGTGAAAACCGAATGGATAAATGCCAGAGACCTGTTGGTTTTCGACGACATCAATGAGCCAGCTTGTCAGCACCCAGCCTTCATCGGTGCGCTCCGCTTCGCCAACGTAATCGCCGATCAACAACAGATTGCTTGGAGCGGCGCTGTCGCCACCTGCCGCCTGGAAGTGGGGCGTGACGGATTGGGCGCGAACGGTTGCAGTATCCCCATTGATACTGATTTCGATGCCACCAGAGGCATGTCGCGTGGATGTGATGTTGTTTTGTTCTCCGAACGCCACGACCACTTGGGCCCACTCAGCAGGGCCATTCACCACGGCCCAAGGCTCCTCATTGTTGGCAAAGAATGTGACGGTGAAAACGGCGTCGTCTGCGAAGCAATCTGCCAGTCTTTCAACGCCAAGAGCCGCGGCGATGTTTGCACCAGCGCGATGGCGATTTACGAAGATGATGTCATTGGACGCCGAGTAACAATGCACCAGTTCTGCAATCGCAGCTTTGTCTTCAAGCGCTGTGATGCGAGCTTCTAGATCGCTTTCGGCCGCGGCGGCTTGGGCAAGAAAGAGCGGTGCCAAGATTGATAGAAAACGTTTCATGTTTGTCTCCAGATGTTGCGTTGCGAGCAAAAAACCCGCCCGGTCCAACTGAACTAGCGTCCCATTATGTGAAAGATAATGGCTATTTTTGATCTCGCTTGTCCCAAATTCGGGACGCCGCTAGACTTGTCTACGCGTGCGATGACGCAATGTTGTGAGGATGTGGCCCGTGTCTCTATCTTATGATTGGAACGACTTGCGGTTGTTCCTGGCCTTGGTGCGCAGCGGCTCAGTTCGCGCGGCCGCGGATAGCCTTGGCATTGGAAGGGCGACGGTTTCTAGGCGTGTCCGGGCTTTTGAGACAGCTATGAGCGCACGGCTATTCGAAGGTGACACTTGGGCGCTGACCTCTGCCGGTGAAACCCTCTTGAACACCGCAGAGCAAGTCGAATTGCAACTGGCCGACATGGAGCGGCGTATCATCGGCAAAGACATGCGGCTCGAAGGAAGTGTAAGGCTGCTTGCCCCAGACTTTCTTATGGGTGAGTTTCTAATGCCCGTCTTGAGCACCATAGCAGAGGAGCAGCCCGGGATCGACATCGAAGTGGTTCACACAATGCATCTGGAAGCTCTAACACGGCGCGATGCGGAATTGGCAATTTGGCTCGGCCGTTCTCCACCGGAAGACCTCTTGGGCCGCAAGCTTGCACCGCTGAAGATGGCACCCTATCGCGCATCCGATAAGGAGGAGCCCAAAGCCTGGGTCGGATTTGGCCGTGATCTTCCAACCCAAGCTTGGATTGATGGGTCAATAAGGCCAGACTACTCCCGCAGGGGAGCGTTTGAATCTGTATTGCTTCAATACGAAGCCGTCGTGCATGGACTTGGCATTTCCTATTTGCCTTGCATAAAGGCTGACAAGGATGATCGTTTAGATCGATTGCCGGATGCGGTGGAGACGGAAACGCACAGCCTCTGGCTGCTCAGGCTAAGCGAAACAAGGGACACTGCAAGGCTCAAATACGTTTCTGATCAGTTGTTTGGCGCACTTAGCCGAGTGGATCGCCACAAGCCATAGATGCTGGACAAAGTGTGAATTCGCTGCGACTGCGCCAATGGCGGCTTCCAGAAATCTCTGACTATTCGATAAACGAATGAAGCGACCTTTTGGCTCGTGTTTCATTGTGAAAGAAAAGGCGAGCTCCAGGCCCGCCCTTCTCCTTGGATTTGGATTTCAATCAGGCAAGTGCTTTGATGTTTTCCAAGCCGAGTTCGTAGGTTTTGCCGAGCATCCGGTCCATGAAGAGGCCGAAGATGCGGAAGATGGGGTTATAGCCCGTGTCGGAGGTCACGGTCCAGGTGACGCGGGCGCCGGTGTCCGTTGCTTGCGCTAGGATTTTTTGTACCGGCTTGCCCATGGCGCCCAAGTCGATGAGGTGCGTGACACTTGTCGCTGTCAAAGCGGTCACGGTCTGGGTGCCTTTGCCTTCCTTGCCTTCAAAACGGAAGCCGGAGCCGACGCCTGTTGCGGGACCAAATGGTGTGATTTTCAGGTCCGGGTCTGTTGTGCAGTAAGGGTTGAAGGTCTGGAAGCCTTCGGTGCTGGCGACACGGGCAATGATGTCTTCAGGGCGCAGGGCGACGTCTGTCTGGCGGGTGACGACGACTTTGCGGGGCAAGAGCAGTGCGATGAGGGCAACGGCGGCGATAACGGCGATGACAATGTAAACGATGGTCATTGGTCTGATCCTCTTCTGGGTTGGCAGGGAAGAGTTCTTCTTCCCTTCTGCCCACACGACGAAGACAGACGCCGCCAATCGACACTTCACGACATTTTTTTTCGCAAATCTGCAATTTTTTTCTCAAGCCATCGTTTTGAAGGGCGATCTGTGCAGAGGTCTACGGCTTTTGCATAGGCTTCTGCGGCGTCTGCCATCTGACCGAGTTCCGCAAAACAATGCGCCCGCACCGCATGGAAGGGCTGATAAGCGTCCAGACCGTCGAAGGCGATCACGTCCAGCATCTTAAGCCCTTGGGCAGGTCCGGCGTCCTCTGCCACGACAGCTGCGCGGCTGACTGCGCCACCGATGGACGGATAGGCCTGCATGAGCCCTGCATAGAGTTGTGACAGCGCCCGCCAGTCGGTTTTGCCTGTGACGGATCGCGCGGCGTGAACTGATTGAATGGCGGCTTCCAATTGGAACCGCCCCGGCACGCTCTGTGGTGCGCGTTTGAGCGACGCTTGCGTCAGCACATTCACTGAGCGCTCGATCAACTGGCTATCCCACAAATCCACATCCTGTTCCGGCACGGGAACGAGAACACCACCCAAAAATCGCGCATCACGGCGGGATTCAATAAAGCCAATTAGAGCGGTCAGCCCGAGCGCTTCGGGATTTTCGGGGGCCAGTTCGGCGAGGATGTTCGATAGAAAAAAAGCCTCGTGGCTCAAATCGCCGTCGCCTTCCAACCAGTCCACAGCATGGGCGCCGTAAACCGCTTCCAGCACAGCGCCCATGCGTTCGGGGTAAGCCTCTGGCTCAGGCACAACAAAAGGAATGCCGGCGGATTTGATTTTCTTCTTTGCCCGTACCAGTCGCTGCGCCATCGTGGCCGGGTTGAGCAGAAAGGCCTTGGCGATTTGCTCTGCCTCCAGCCCCAGTACAGTCTGCAGCATCAGGGGCGTGCGGATCTTTTCATCAATTGCAGGATGCGCGCAGACAAAAAGGAGTTTGAGCCTTTCGTCCAGTTGCACCTCGTTGGGTTCGATTGCTGTTGCGTCAGCCATATCATTTGCCTCGTCTGTGACGACCAAACGGGCATCTTTTCGGGCTTGGTCGCTGCGTTTGTTCTTAGCCACGGTCAAAAGCCAGGCCTCGGGTTTGTCGGGAATGCCGCGTTCGGGCCAAGTTTTCAGGGCGGCCACGAAAGCATCGGCAAGGGCATCCTCAGCCGCGATGATGTCACCAGACCGGCTGGCGAGCATCGCGATCAATTTGCCGTAGGCGGCGCGGGCGACATCCTCCGCCCGCGCCTGTGCATCCATCCGGCTCACACGCTACCCATGGCAGAGGCGCGGATTTCCAGCTTGCCGTAGTGAACGTGGGGGCATTTCTCGGCCCATTTCATGGCTTCATCGAGGTTCTCAACATCGATGGCAAAGAAACCGCCCAGCGTTTCCTTTGTTTCAGCGAACGGACCATCCTGAACCTGCTTTTCGCCACCAGCGAGTGTAACCGTCGTGGCGGTTTCAGCGGGGTGGAGCCAATCAGTGTCAACGAAAACGCCGGCTTCCTGCAGGGCACCGATGTACTGACCATAGACTTCTTTTGACTTGGCCCAGTCCTCTTCGGTCATGTTGGCAGCCATTGCAGGGTCGGAGTAAAGCAGAAAAGTATAACGCATTGTTTTAGTTCCTTTGTTAATGTGTAGATTAAGCCGCAACGTCGGCAATATTGGCAAGGCCCAGTTCAAAGTTGGGACCAATCATGCCGTCCATGAAAAGCCCCATGACGCGGAACACCGGGTTCATTCCGAGATCCATATCCATGGTCCAGGTGACTTCGGTTCCACCGTTAACTGCCACGGCAGAGATCGCCTGCGTTGGCTGGCCAAGCGGTCCGAGATCAAGGTCAAAGACCACCTGATCTGCGGCAACAGATGCAACTATTTGCCGGCCCGCACCGTCCTTGCTTTCGAATGAAAAGCCGGAGCCGACACCTGACGCCGGGCCGAACATCTCAACCTGCAGATTGGGATCAAGGTCCTTGTAGGGATTAAAGGCCTGATAGCCTGTGTTGGAGGCGGCAAGTTCGATCACGGCCTCTGGTGTCGCATCGATAACGGCAGTGCGTTCGATGCTCACATGGCTCGGCAATGCCAAGGCTGTGACGGCCAGGGTGGCCACACCGCAAGCTGTGTAAGTGGCGATCTTTTTAACGTTCATTTCTCTGTCCTCTTGTGTGTGTTTGAGAAGGGCTTTCTTGCCGCTTCACCCACACGACGGACGAGAAATGCGCCAATCGACATTGAGCAGAAAAAAGTTCAAAAAAAATTTGGTCGAGGTCCTTTGGCCCTGTCATCATTCGTCATGTCATTGAAAGCACCACCGCTTTTGATAACCGGAGAAGATACATGCGCTATACATTTCTAACCTATTCGCGCCCTGAAGATTTCGCCAACGTCCCACCTGAGGAGCTTGGCCAACTCAAAGGTCTATTTGGAGCTTACATCGGGTCCCTCAAAGAAGCGGGCATCCTTGTCGGGGTCGATTGGCTGCAGCCCGTCAGCAATGCCACCACCGTTTCAGATGGCGGTGATCGCATTCAGGATGGCCCCTTCGCCGAGACCAAAGAAACACTTGGCGGTTACATGACCATAGAAGTCCCCGATCTGGATACAGCGATCTCCTGGGCCAAGAAATGCCCAATGGCAAAATACGGTGCCGTGGAGATCCGTCCCACAGCCATGGACGCCTGATGGCACCACAAGAGCGCATGGCCGAGGTTATGCGCTCTTCCTATGGCCGTCTTTTGGCGATCCTTGCCAGTAAGGCGGGTGATATTCTGATCGCAGAAGATGCACTCTCTGACGCCTTTGCAAAGGCGCTGATCCATTGGCCGAAAGAAATGCCAAAGAACCCAGAAGCCTGGCTGCTAACCGTTGCGCGCAACCGGCTCATCGATATTCAGCGCCGTGACGCCCGCATCGATTTCCGGGATGAGTTGCCGGAACCGCAGGCACCCGAGATAAAACACACAGACATTCCAGACGACCGCCTGAAGATGTTGTTCGTTTGCGCCCATCCAGCGATCGACCCTCGGATGCACACACCCCTGATGCTGCAGACGGTATTGGGATTGGATTCAGACTTGATTGCGCGCGCGTTTCTGCTGCCCCCTTCGACCATGGCCAAGCGGCTGGTCCGGGCCAAGCGAAAGATCCGCGATACGGCGGTAGCGTTTCAGGTCCCGGACTCGGCGGATCTTCCGAGCCGGGTGAGCACGGTTCTCGAAGCCATCTACGGCGCATTCTCACAAGATTGGCTGGGCGACGGGCCTCTTGCAGAGGAGGCGCTGTTTCTCGCAACGCTACTCGTCGACCTGATGCCAGATGATGCGGAGGTGCTCGGGCTAGCTGCCCTGATTTCGTTTAGTTTATCGCGTGAACAAGCCCGCGTTGAAGACGATCAGTTTGTTCCGCTAGAGGATCAAGACCCGTCAAAATGGCATGTGGGCCTGATCCAAAGGGCGACGTCCTATCTCGGTCGGGCTCAATCCATAGGCCATCTCGGACGGTTTCAATTGGAGGCCGCAATTCAGTCCGTTCATGCAGACCGCCTGCACACGGGTGTCACGAATTGGCCGGCATTGGTACAGCTTCATCTCGGCCTGTCGCATATCGCGCCAACCATCGGTGCGACCGTCAGCTATGCAGCCGCACTCGGCAAAGCTGGAAAGCCGGAAGAAGGGCTGACGGTCGTCCTCCAGATCGATGAAAAGATCCGGGCGGGATTCGCACCTGCTCAAGCGACCCATGCCTATCTGTTGTCAGAGCTCGGACGTACGCAGGAGGCCGTTCAGGCGTATGACAACGCGATTGCCCTGACGCCCGAGCCGCCCGTGCGTCGCTACCTGGAAAGCAAGCTTAAGGCGCTATGCAATCGGCTGATGTAGGGGCGAACACGTCTTCTGTTCTTCGGCGCTTGATCTGTTTTGCCTCCCATGTCGATGTCATGAAGGGTCCACGCGCCCGCGAACCCTTCAGCGTTTAATGCAATGTAACGGTCTGTGATTGCGTCATTTCACCCAGTAAGGACTTGCCATCGCAAAGGCAGGTTCGCCCGCCAAGAGCGGGCCCGCCTCGGTCATGTAGCTGGCGAACCACTCAGATTGCGCATTTGCCTGAAACGCGGCTTGGGTGGTGTAAACCTCAGTGATGTGAACAACGTTTGGATCATTCATATCCAAAGCAAAGATGTAGTCGATGTGCACATCATCCTGCGCCGCGCGGGATTTGAGGTGTTCGTCCCACAAGTCAACCAAAGCTTCACGTTGCCCCGGTTGCGTTTCAATCGTCAGGAACAAGGCGACCTCACCCGAAGGCATATCTTCGGCGTGAGCTACTGGTCCGCCGAGCAATGCCGCAAGAGCAAAGGCAGCTCTCTTAAGTGTCGTTGTCATGATCTTTCTCCTCTGTTTGTCGAAGGGCTCTTTGCCTCTTCATTGACATGACGATTGAGAAATACGCGAAAGGACAACGACGGGAGATCGCTGCAATCTATCCCATGGGCTAACTTGATAATCAGCCCATTTGCCGCAACCTTTGGCGGATAAAAGCCGACACTAGTGCCTATCGCAGCATCCGACAGTTTGGGCTCTGAGCAGACCTCGGAAGCAGCGCAGCATGTTGTGATAGTATGCTCAAGACAACGTCGGGTTGTCGCTTTGGGAGGGCATGGTGGATCGGAGGATCAGTCATGGAAACACCAAACCTACCTGCCATTCGCGCGCTTCGCCCAGCTTGGAACAAGGGCCGGATCGTCGGCCAAAAGCGACCACTGAAACCGAAACACGTATGGGCGATCCGGGTTCGACTTGAACTGGCCAAAAACCATCGTGATCTGGCGCTGTTCAACATGGCGATCGACAGCAAGTTGCGCGGCTGCGACTTGGTGAAGATGAAAGTCGTCGACGTGATGGCATCTGGTCAGATCAAGGAACGGGCATCCGTGCTTCAGAGCAAGACACAGAAACCCGTACGCTTCGAGATTTCCGAAGGGACGCGGGCATCCGTCGAGAAATGGATGGGAGACGAGCTTATGGTCGGCTCAGAATATCTATGGCCTGGCCGCTTCCATGAACGCCTGCATATCTCGACACGGCAATATGCGAGGATTGTCCGGGATTGGGTGACATCGATTGGCTTGGAAGCGAGCGCCTACGGCACGCATTCGATGCGGCGGACGAAAGTCACTCAAATCTACAAGAAGACCGGAAACCTTCGAGCCGTTCAGCTCCTTCTCGGACACACGAAGATGGATAGCACGGTTCGGCATCTGGGCGTTGAACTCGAGGATGCTCTGGCCATCGCCGAAGCCATTGAAATCTAGCGAGATTGGGCCGCCCGCACGGGCGGCCCAAACCGGACTATGACCATAACTTCTAAATGCTGCGGTTGCAGCCCTTAACCGGTCATTCGCTGCAAGAGCAAACTCGCGAGGTGTTCGAATGGGAAAGTCGCGGGCTCTGCAGTCATTCGTTTTTCGCGCCTCGTTGACACAGCGTTGGTTAGCATCTGCCGTACGCTTTTTTTGCAGCACGGCTAAAGTTTTAGTTCCAGCCTTTCTGAGTTGTCGATTTTTACAACTTCGGGACCTGCTGAGTAAGGCAATGAATTGCGCCGCCTTGCATGGGACCGGCGCGCATTCGGACCGGTATCACTTCGCGTCCTGGCCAAAGCGATCCTAGCAGGCTCAGCGCGTCTTCATCCTTGTCAGGCTCAGCACCGGCGACGGGGACTATGACTGCGCCGTTACACACATAAAAATTTAGATAGGGTGCGATGAAACGTTTGTCGTCTGCTTCAAAGCCCGACATGTAGGGGAAGTCTGCCACCTCGATACCTTGCTTTGACAACACGTCCCGGGCGTTCGACAGGGCTTCTGCATTGACGTCATCCGGATCGGGCGCGTACATGACGGCCTTTTTTGGTCCGGTAAAGGCAAAGAACAGATCGATATGGCCGTCCGTCCCGTAGTGCATTCGGTCCGGATCACGTTCCATGTCCTCGACAAGGCCTTGCTCCAGCCAGATGAACGTGTCGATCCCAAGCGCACCTGAAATGCGTTGAGCGACTTCCTCGCGGTCCAGCGACCAATTGCGGTTGGGGTGCATCAGGCACGCTTCGGGAACGACAAGCGTGCCCGCGCCATCAACGGCAAAGGCGCCGCCTTCGACAACCACGTCCACTGAGTCCACCTTGTCACCCAACCGCTTGGCAAGGCTGTGTCCAAGTGCTGCGTCACGATCGCGTTGGGCATGGCGCTCTCCCCAGGCATTAAAGCGGAAATGCCGGGCGCGGCGGTTTTTTCCGTCAGTGACGTACAGGGGGCCGTTGTCGCGCAGCCAGGACCCGTCCATCGGGATCACAATTGTTTCGACTTTGTCGGATACTAAGGCCCGCGCTGCTGCTTCATCTGCCTTGTCTGCGCAGACAAGCGTGACCGGCTCAAACGCGGCGATGGTATTTGCCGCGGTTGCGAATTCCTGTCTGCCCGCTTCGAACGTGTTCCCCCAGGTTGAGGGTCGGCAGGGAAAACCGATGAGCGTTCGTTCGTGCGGTTCCCATTCAGCGGGCATGCGAAAGCGCATGTGGCAGCTCCTTTGGTTCAGGATGTGGGGCGCGTTGTTCCGATGAATATGATGTCGCGCGTGAGTGTCAAATGCCGGGTCAACGCCTCGGCGGCAGCGTCTGCGTCACGGGCGATAGCCAGGTCCAGAAGTTCCCTATGCTCATCGGACACATTGCGCGGCTCGGTCTCAAGCGGCATTGACCAACGGCGATAGACTTCGGCGGTCGCCCGCAATGACGCCGCAATTTCGCGCAGTCGGCGGGACGGCGCAGCGCTGCAAAGAGCCTCATGAAACTCCTGATGTGCGTCTGCCCAGGCTTGTGTCACGGGACTGTGTCCCGCATCGTCCGTCTTGGGTGTCCGTTCCATGCGATGATGCGCAGCCACTACATTCGTCTCCCACGCGAGATCGCCATGCCGAACGGAGTCCGCGAAGACGCGTGTTTCGATCAAAAGCCGTGCGGCGATCAGGTCTTCGAGGTCACTCAGCGACAGCGACATCGCACGAAAGCCCTGTTGGCTCAGGCTTTCGACCAGGCCATCAGCCGTTAACCGGGTCAGCGCCTCGCGCAAGACACCCATGCTGGAAGCATACCGTTCTTTCAGGCCAGCAAACTGGAGCTTTGATCCGGGCGCGATCTGCCCGCTCAATATGTCGCTACGAATGCGGTCATAGACGACATCAGTACGCGTCTGGATTGTCATGTCTTGCGGCCTCTAATTGAGTTCTTATTCGTTAGCATGTTCGACCCAGCCAAGGTAGCGTTCGTCCTCGCCGCGGACGATCCGATAATAGGCTTCAGACACAAGCCTGGTGATAGGGCCCACGCAAGGCACATCGCGGTCGTCGACCGAGGCGACGGCTGTCACTTCGGACGCCGTCCCACACACAAAAATCTCGTCTGCAACGTAGAGATCTGTGCGTGTAAGCTCACTCACCCGCACCTCGTAATTGAGGTCGTTGGCGACTGCGCGGACGGTATCCTGGGTAAGGCCCTCCAAAGCACCGGCGCTGTGTGGCGGCGTAAAGATAATGCCGTTGCGCACAACGAAGACGTTCTCTGTCGTGCACTCGGCGATATACCCATGCCGGTTGAGCAGAATGGCATCGCTGTATCCGCCATTCAGCGCTTCGGCCTTGGCAAGTGATCCCGTTACATAGCCGCCGGTTGTCTTTGCCATCGGTGGCAGGGTGTTATGGTCGTGCCGCTGCCACGAGGAAACTTTGAGCTTCAGACCCGCGGTCGGGTCGGAAAAGCCTTCGATCTCTTCCCAAGGCCAACAGATAATGGCCACGTCCACGGGGCATTGATGGGTTGTCGGGCTCATGTAGCCATAGCCGAAGAACCCCAATGGTCGGACGTAGCAGCTTTCCAATCCGGTCGAGCGGACAGTTTCCTTGCAGGCCGCGACGAGTGTGTCGAGATCGTACGGCAACGCCATGTTGATGATCTTGGCCGAGCGTTGAAATCGCTTCATGTGGTCGGTTAACCGAAACATCGCGGGGCCATTGGCTGTCTTGTACGCGCGGATGCCCTCGTAGATGCCCGAGCCGTAGTGCAGCGAATGCGTGGCAACATGCGTGACCGCCTGATCCCAGGGGATCAAGGCTCCATTCTTCCAGATTTTTGGTGTCGGCACGAGGTGCATAGCGGGATTCCAGTCTGCTCAAAGCTTGATCAAAAAATGTCGAAAATATTTAAATTGTCAATATTGCTTTGATATTCGAGTTCTTTGTGTCTACGCTTCAGTGATCATCGGGAGGGTGCTGTCCGTCTGACGCTGCACCGCCAAAGCCTGCCACGGGCTCAATGCCCGGCGCATTAACATAAAAAGCCAACATGGGCGGGGGAGCCCGGCCTAAGCCTTGGGGGAATACCTATGAAACTGATCAAATCGATTTTTCGGACGGCCGTGGTGGCGCTGTCCCTAAGCGTTGCTGGCGGCATGGCCGCAGCAGACGACATGACCATCCGGTGGGGTACTGAGGCTGGCTACAAGCCGTTTATGTTCAAGGACAGCGATGGCAACCTCGTCGGCTTTGACTACGACATCGGTGAAGCGATCTGCGCTGAACTGAATGCGACTTGCACTTGGGTGGAGCAGGACTGGGACGGCATCATTCCCGGGCTTATGGCGAACCGCTACGATGCCATTCTTGCGTCCATGACCGACACACCTGACCGCCGCCGAGCGGTGGATTTCACCGACAAGTACTACAGCGTGCCCGTCCGCTTTGTCGCGTCGGCCGAGGCGGGTTTCGAGAGTGTGGATGATCTGGCAGGCCGCACCGTCGGCGTACAGCGCGGCACGTCAATGGCGCAATACCTGCGGGAGAACCATCCAGACGTGACGGTCAAGGAATATCCGACAACCGAAGAGGTCTGGCTCGATCTGGCCTCAGGCCGTGTCGACGCCAGCCTAGGCACCACACTCGTGATCGTCGATGGATTCCTGAAAACAGATGCTGGTGCAGGATTTGCGATGTTCGGCCCGGACTATTCTAACCCGGACTATTTCGGCGTTACCTCGATTGCGATCCGTAAGGGCGATGCTGAGTTGGCCGAAGCCATTAACGGCGCGATCATGGCATTGCGCGCGTCCGGAACCTACCAGGAGATCAACGCCAAGTATTTCGACTTCGACATCTACGGCGCGGAGTGATCCAAGGCGTGCAGCGGGTCTCCTGTGATCCGCTGCGCACCTTCGGCCCGGAGGCATTCAGATGGATGACCTGATCGAGTTTGCGCCGCTGGTGCTAAGCGGGCTTTGGGTGACCGTCTCACTCTCTTTGACGTCGCTTGGGCTCGCGGTCCTGTTCGGGTTTGCGGGTGTGAGCCTAAAACTGTCAAAGGCCCGCTGGCTGCGCGCCCTAGGCACAGGCTACACGACCCTTATCCGGGGCATACCTGATCTTGTTCTCATGCTGTTGTTCTATTTCGGTGGTCAGATCGCGCTGAACCAGATCGGTCAGATGACGGGACTTTGGGACTTTGTCGAAATCAATCAGTTCGTCGCCGGGTCTCTTACGATCGGCTTCATCTTCGGGGCGTATATGACAGAGACCTTTCGCGGCGCCTATCTCGCCCTGCCGAATGGGCAACTGGATGCGGCCCGGGCGTTGGGACTGCGCGGCATCTTGACGTTGAGATTGGTGGTCTTGCCGCAGCTTGTGCCGCTGGCCCTGCCAAGCTTTACCAATAACTGGCTGGTGCTTTTGAAGACGACGGCGTTAGTGTCAATCATCGGCTTGCAGGACATCGTCTATAACGCCAACCAGGCCGGACGCTCGACCCAACAGCCGTTCATCTTCCTGTTTCTGGCGTTTTTCGTCTATCTCGGCCTGACGTTCCTGTCACAGCTTTTGCTGAACTGGCTGCGGCGGCGCTACACAAGACACGAGGGCTTAGCTCATGGATCTTAGTCTGGTCGCCGACAATTGGACCCTCTTTGCCGAAGGGGTATGGACGACACTTTGGCTCGTGACTTTGTCATTGATCCTCGGGGGTCTGATGGCAATACCGCTGGCGGTGGTGCAGGCCTTTCGCGTGCCGGTGCTCGGCCAGCTTGCTGCCGGATATTCCTACGCCATCCGGGGCACGCCGGTGTTGATCCAAGTCTATCTCCTGTATTATGGGCTGGCGCAGTTCGAAGCGGTGCGGACATCCGTGTTCTGGCCATTGTTGAGGGACGCGCAAACCTGTGCGCTGATCGGCTTCGCCCTCAATAGCGCGGCCTATACAGGCGAAATCCTTCGCGGTGCGATTGCAGCGATACCGCGGGGCCTGCACGAAGCTGCAGCAGCGCTAGGCTTGAGCCGCTGGATGGCAATCCGGCTCGTGGTTCTGCCGCTGGCCATTCGCCGGTCGCTGCCCGCATACTCGAATGAAGTGATCTTCATGATCCACGCCAGTGTCATTGCGTCTACCATTACAGTGGTCGACATTCTGGGCGCAGGGCGGCAACTGAATTCAACCTACTACGTCGTGTACGAGGGCTTTCTTACAGCGGCGGTCCTCTACATGGCGCTGGTGCTGCTCGTGACGCTCGCGTTCCGGATGCTGGAAATCCGTTTTCTTGATGCTTTCACCGCTGGGGCGCAGCGGGAGAAAGCAGCAACATGACTCTCAACAGATCGAAGGAGGGCGAAAGATGGCCCTGAAACTGACCCCAGAGGACCACGCGGACCTTGCCGCAGCGCTTTACCACGCGATCAAGAGCGGCAAAGGCATCGACCCGCCCAGTGAGCGTCTGGATTACGCTTTCGAGGATGCCTATCGCATCCGCCGCAAGCTGGTCGATTTGTTGATAGCGGATGGCGGCGAACCTGCGGGACACAAGATCGGCTTCACATCCGAGACGATGCAGAAGATGTACGGCATGACCGGGCCGGATTTCGGCATCCTGTTAGAGCATATGTTTATCCCGGCCGGAGATCCGGTGCCAATTGGCGGTCTGAGCGACACGCGTGCAGAGCCGGAGCTTGCCTTTGAATTGGCCAAGCCCCTCGAAGGTCCAGGCGTCACGCTGGCTGATGCGCTTGCCGCGTCTTCTCGTGTGATGGCGGCAATCGAGGTGATCGACAGCCGCGTGGGGGCCATGCGCGCTGCGGCCAATGACTCGCTAGCAGACAATGCAGGTGCGGGGTTCGTCGTCCTTGGGTCTGTTTCGTTGGCCCCGGCCGAGGTGGATCTGGCGACAGTTACTCTCACGATGGAAGTGGACGGCCATGAACAGTCCGCCCCCGCGGGCGACGTAATGGGGCATCCGGCTGAACCCTTAGCCTGGCTTGCCAACAAGCTGCCGGAGCTGAATGGGCTGGGCGGTGCTTTGAAGCCGGGCGACATCGTCATCACCGGTGCGCCGGTAAAATCAGTTGCCGTTAAGCCAGGAAGCAAGCTGCACGCCACATTCGGTCCTTTTGGAAGCATTGACATCGAGTTCACGCAATGACGCCGAGGTTTCTGACTTTTGCTGCAACGGGTGACTGGGAGGCCGGGCTTCTTCTTGGGGAAGATGTTTTGAGTCTGAAGCCGTTGGCCGATGCCATCGGGTGGCACGGCGTGGGCACGGTACGGCAGGCCCTGGCCGTCGGGATCCCGACCGACCTTGCCGCGCGTGCCGAAGATGTTCGTACCACGCTTGCGTCACAGGGCCATGTCCACGCACTTGGCGAACGGCGCCTCGGTCCTCCAATCCCCGACCCCGAAAAAATCATCTGCATTGGCCTGAACTATCATGACCACGCCGAAGAGGTCGGGGCATCACCACCAGACGCGCCGATCTTTTTTGCCAAATATGCCAACTCGCTTGCCGGGCCGACGGACGTGATCGCGCCGCCCCGCGACACCCAAAAAGTCGACTATGAGGCCGAACTTGCCGTCGTGATCGGCGCGCCCGGCCGCTACATCGAAGCGAAAGACGCGCTTGGCCATGTCGCTGGCGCCATGGTGCTCAACGATGTTAGCGCGCGGGACTTACAGTTGGCGAACCAGCTATGGACCGGAGGTAAAGCCATCGACACTTTCGCGCCCTGCGGGCCTTGGCTAACGCTCGCAGCTGACGCGGGCGATCTGATGGACTTGCCGGTCCGCACGCGCATCGACGGTGATGTCTTGCAAGATGGGAACACCAAAAACATGATCTTCGATGTCGCGGAGATTATTGCGTTTCTGTCCCGCATTATGACCTTGAAACCCGGCGATATCATCGCGACCGGTACGCCCGCAGGCGTGGCTGCTTCGCATCAACCGGCGCGTTTCCTGAATGCTGGTGACGTGGTCGAGGTCGAAATCGGTGGCCTCGGCACACTCCGCAACCCTGTTGGAGAACCGGCATAATGAAGTCCGAGACCCAAGCGGTTGTGATCGGCGGCGGCGTTGTGGGTGCTGCGATCCTCTACCACCTGACCAAGGCGGGGATCACCGATTGCCTGTTGTTGGAACGCTCCGAACTGACCTCCGGATCGACATGGCACGCGGCGGGCGGTGTCGGTACTTTCGGAGGCGGCGCAAACGCGGCATGGCTGCACAAATACGGCTTCGAGATGTATGCGAAGCTGGAGGCAGAAACGGGCCTTTCGACCGGCTTTCACCACGTTGGCGAAGTTTCGATTGCCCGAACGGAGGCGCGGTTGGACGACCTGCGTCGTCACCGGACCCTACACCGGCGCAACGGGGTTGAAACCCATTGGCTGAGCCCCAAGGAATTGGTCGACAAGGTGCCGATCATGGATGGCACGACGATCCTCGGCGCCGTATTTGAACCCAGCTATGGCCATGTCGATCCGTCCAGTACGACAAACGCCTGGGTGGCGGTTGCCCGGACGGGCGGCGCGGAGGTTTACCGGCATACCCCTGTCATCGAAACCAACCCACACCCCGATGGGTCATGGGACGTGGTGACACCCTCCGGCACCATTCACGCAGAACATGTGATCAATGCGGCAGGCCTTTGGGGTCGCGAGGTTGCGGCTCTTGCGGGCATCACATTGCCCATGATGCCGGTTGAACATCACTACTTCGTCACAGACAGGATCGAAGAGGTGGCCGCACTAAATTCCGAGCTTCCCCTGATCGGCGATGCGGATGCGGAATATTACCTGCGGCAGGAACGGGACGGGTTGCTTCTTGGGGTGTACGAGGACACCTGCACCCACTGGGCTGAAGACGGGACCCCCCCTGATTTCGGCCACGATCTGCTGCCCGACGCGCTTGAGCGGATCGAGCGCAACCTGGCGCAAGCTGTCGAGGCGGTGCCATGCCTGGGAACCGCGGGCGTCAAGAGGGTCATAAACGGGCCGATCATGTTCTCCCCCGATCTCGCGCCACTTGTCGGGCCATACCCGGGCGTACGGAACTACTGGTGCGCCAATGGGGTCATGACCGGTTTCACTCAGGCCGCGGGAATAGGTCTTGTGCTTGCGCAGTGGATTGCAGACGGCAAAGCACCGCTTGATGTGTCAATGTGGGATGTCGCGCGGTTCGGAGCATGGGCGGACAAGGCTTTTGTCAAGGAGCGCACCGGTGACATGTATGCGACGCGTTTCAAAACCGTCTACCCCTACGAAGACCGCCCAGCCGGACGCCCGGTCCTGACAAACCCAGCCCACGATTTCTATGCGTCAAAGGGGGCGGTGTTCGGTGCCTCAGACGGTGTGGAGTTCCCACTTTGGTTTGCTCCAACCGGTGTGGAGCCAAAGGATGATCTGACCTATCACCGACCAAACTGGTTTGAACATGTGGGTCAGGAATGCAGCGCACTGGCAGATGGCGTCGGCCTTATCGATATCTCGACCTACGGCAAACACAGCATAAAGGGCCCAGAGGCGTTTAATTGGCTGAACCGGGTGTTGGCCGGGCGTATCCCGACCACAGACGGCCAACTCACGTTAAGCGCTATGCTTAACCCCAGCGGCAAGGTCGAAGCAGAGTTTTCGGTCCTACGCATCGCCGCAGGCGACTATCTGTTGATCGGTTCCGGGACGGCGGATCGCGCGACGCATCGCTACTGGCAAGACTATCTTCCCAGCGACGGCGTCAGTGTGTGTAGCTGCACGCGCGATCTCTGCGGTATCTCGGTATCGGGTCCGAAGGCGCGCGCGCTCCTTCAGGACCTGACACAAACCGATCTGTCGCCCGAAGCTTGGAGATATGCTCGAGGTGGCGCTGTCGACCTTGGCCCGGCCAAAAATGCGCTCTTGATCCGCGTTGCCTACACCGGTGAGCAGGGGTTCGAGGTTTGGGTGCCGCGAGAAGATCATTTGGCACTCGTCCAAGCGCTTTGGCATGCGGGGCAGGCCCATGGCGTCACATTGGCAGGCGTTCGCGCACTCAACGCCCTTCGGATCGAAAAGGGGTTTGGGGCCTGGGGCCTTGAGTATTCACCAGACTATACCCCATGGGAAAGCGGTATGGACCGGCTTGTGGACCTAAACAAGGCTGACTTCGTCGGGCGCGACGCCGCTTCACAAAGTTTGCATGATCCCAAGACTTACACATTGCGTACCTTCTTGATTGACAGTCCAGGGCCGGACCCCTGGGGCGGGGAACCAATCGAGAAAGATGGCATTGTGGTGGGCTACATCAGTTCCGTTGCCTTCGGCCACCGGGTCGGGCAGGTCTGTGCAATCGGGTATCTTTATGGAACCTACGCAGATGAGACGGAGGGTTTGACTGTCGATGTGCTTGGCACGACGCGACCCGTCGAAGCCCTCATGCAAGCGCCATACGACCCAACCGGGACGAGGATGCGGAGTTAACGTCTTGAATGAAAGGTCCCGTTACGCGCGTTAGGTGCTTGGTCGGGCGGAACCTATCAAGGTTGGCTCAAGGCTGTGTTCGAGGATCCGCGTCGACCATTCCCGCGCCCCATGCGTTGGGCAGAATGGTCCTCAACAGACTTACTTGGAAGCGGCCTCGATACGATCTAAGCTACTTTCCAGCCAAGTTTTTAGGTTTACAACAAGCCGTGCAATATCCTGACCCAATTCGGTCAGTTCGTACTCAACGCGAAGCGGCATTTCGTCAAAGACCTCTCGGTGCACAAGCCCGTCCTCTTCAAGTTTTCGCAAGGTCTTTGTCAGCATCTTTTGGGATACGCCTTCAATCCGTCGGTGAAGGTCTCCAAACCGCATGCGATTTTCCGACAAGGCGGCCAAGGTCAGCATCGTCCATTTTTCCGCCAGGCGGGACAGTATCTCTCGTGTCGGACAGTCGGCAATGAACGCGTTTGGGTGGACTTGTTCCACACTTACCTCTGGGTACCTAATTGACGATGGTAACCTGATGTCCGATGTCAAGCAAAGGGTCAACCTTACGGTGGAGCGTGTCGTGAAAATCGGAATTTTAGGCGGCGGAAATGTCGGCCAAAAACTGGCAGCCTTGGCAGAGAAAGCTGGATATGAAGTTGTTGTGGGTCGGAGAAACGGGCCCGTGACCTTCCAGGACGCTGCGGCAGACGGAGAAGTGGTTATCTTGGCAGTACATTATGCTGTGGCTGAGGAGGTCCTTGCACCTTTGTCGGGTGTCTTGAAACAAAAGATATTGATCGACGCCACAAACCCTCTGAACGACGATTGGTCCCCTTTGGTTTTAGACAACGGCATCTCGGCTGCTGAAGCTGTTGCCGGAATGGTACCAGACACAATCGTGGTCAAAGCTTTCAATACGATCTTCGCGGACGTGATGGAGCATGCCGAGCAAGGTTGGGACGGAAACCCGGTTACTGCCTTTGTTGCAAGCGACAGCCCCGATGCCGTGAAAACAGTCGCTCAGATCGCGTCTGATATGGGCTTTGCTCCGATTACGATGACAAAACTCTCGGCAGCCCGGCACTTGGAAGGGGTCGCGCATCTCAATATCGAACTGGCACTTGGGCAGGGTGGAGGAACGAATGCAGCGTTCTTCTATCACCGACGCTAATGCCGATCCGTCGCATTGAATTCGAGGTCGCAGGCGACATGGTTGTAGGCGACTTGCACCTGCCGAACGGAGATGGACCTTTTCCTGCTGTTGTCACAGGCGGGCCAATGACTTCGGTCAAGGAACAGGTGACTGGCACCTATGCTGCTGCTTTGGCAGATCGAAGGTATGCAGCACTTGCCATTGATCATCGACACTACGGCGAGAGCGGCGGTCAACCACGTCAATATGAGTTCTATCCGCACAAGATAGAGGACCTAAACGCATCCATCGATGCCTTGGCTGAACAGCCTGAAGTTGACGAGGGACGGCTCGCAGCCGTCGGGATTTGCCTAGGGTCTGGCTACCTCGCCCATGCGATCAAAGCCCGCCATGATGTCAGAGCATTTGTTGCCATCGCCGGATATTATCGCGACGTACCCGCGATGATGGCCGCAGACCCGGAAGGCTTCAAAGAACGTGTCGATCAAGGACGCAAAGCCCGCGAAGAATATGACGCCACAGGAGAAGTCACGATGATCCCAGCGGTGTCGTTGGAGCAGGATGCTGCGATGACCTTGCAATCGACATATGATTACTACGCGGAGAGAGCCGCACATCCGAACTATACCAATGCCTTCGCCGTCATGTCGCGAGAGCACTTTTTGCAGTTTGATGTTCAAAGTGCAGCACCTGATCTACGTCTGCCATTCCTGCAATTACACGGCCCAAATGCGTTGAACCCTGCCTGGGCAGACAAGTTTTTCAGGGCGGTTCCGGGCGAAAAGCAGCAGGCATCATTGGTTTCCAAGGGTCAAACTGACATCTACGATGATCCTGGCATTGTGGCAGAAGCGACGGATCAGGCTGCCTATTTTTTGAGATCTAAGTTGCCATCAAGGTGAGCGAAACGCAGTGAGTTCAATGGGTGATAATCGGATGCATACAATCCATGTGTCTTTGATGACTCTCACCGAGATTGTAATGCTGCTCTATTGGGTTTTGGCATTTGCGCTGACGGTTGGCTTTGTCGAGATCGACCCAGAACTCATGTATTCGGATTACCGAAATCCCTTGATCGTCGCTTGGAACTGGTCGTTTCTTCCAATCGACCTGGCGTTCGCGGTCTGCGGTCTTTTCTCGCGATTTGGCAATGTAGATCGTTCTTATGCCAGCACTCTTGGAATTGTCGGAGCGACGCTTATGGTCTGCGCTGGAACCATGGCGGTGTCATTCTGGTCGCTAACCGGCGATTTCGACTTTACATGGTGGGGTATCAATCTGTGGCTCATCATACTCGGAGTGTGGGCACTATTGCGCAACAGCCGCAGAATACTTGAATGATCCGACTGCATACCTGCCGGGCCCAAGCAATCATTTGTTCAGCATCAAGTTAGCTCAAACTATGGATCTTCGAGCCTGCCGAAGTCACCTGACGTAGCGCAGCATCTTTCCTAGCCCGGTACGACCGCGCTGACAGAACGGCCCATAAGAGACCTTCACTTCCCAACTGCTATGCTGCGGCGCGGCCCGTCAGAACCTCCGTTCGCTGCGTGTGCAAAATCGAGAGAAGAGTGAACTCGCAGATCGCGGAGATTGGAAGGGGCGCTGTCAACGCACCAGGCTAAGCCTTTCGTCGCATGCGCTGCAGTGACATGTAGGTCAGCGAACGCCAGAGCCACTCCAGCGGACCAAAACGATATTTGGCGAGCCAAAGCGGTGCGATGAGAAGTTGCACGATCCAAACCGCAACCACGATGAGGACCTGCACCCATCGTTCGACGGAGCCAAAGAAGCCAAGGCCAAACCCGTAAAAGATGAAAGTGCAGATCAGGGATTGCATGATGTAGTTGGTGAATGCCGTTCGCCCGACTGCTGCGAGCCGTTTTTGCAGAGCCAGCAACCACTTACCCTGCACAATCCGCATGACGATGCCGGTGTAAGCCAAAGCCAGGGCGATGCTGCCAATGTAATTGAAGGCAATCCCCATACCCAGTTGACCAAAGAGCGGATCGTAGCCGTATTCGGTTAGTTTAAGCGCGCTCAGAGTGACCAGAGGCAAGCCGATCGCGAGGCCCGCAATGGCAAGTGTGCTGTAGAAACGTTCGGAACGCAGCCCTGCCAACACGCCGATCTTGAACAGTGCCATCCCGAATAACATTAGGCCACCAGCCCGCCAGATCAGGAACCCCGGAAGTGCGGAGATGTGCATGTCAAGTGCCGCCGGAACCCGTTGTGTCAATGCCTCAGTCCAGGTGCCGCGGTAGGCCATGACCTCGGCCGCGATCTCTTCTGACGTATAGGTAAAGTCGGCGACAATCATTTGGGCGATCTCAGGTGGGGCGAATGTCAGCGACAGGTTGAGCAGGAGGGGGATACTCAGCGCCACGGACCCCAAAGCAAACAGCCACAAAGCGCGCAGATTGCGCACCCAGTAGAGGAAGAAAGCCGCAATCGCATAGGTTACAAGAATGTCGCCATACCATATCAGATAGGCGTGGATCAGGCCAAAGAGCAGCAACCAGAAATTCCGCCTGTAGTGATGCGCAAAAGTTGGCAAGCCTTTCGCCTGGCGGCCCTCTGTCACAAGCACGATCCCCGCACCAAACAGCATCGAAAACAACGCCATGAATTTCATGTCGGCCAAAGCGTGGCTGATCGCCCAGACCCACCAATTGATGCCCGTCAGGTCGCCATGTTGCGACGGGTCGAAATAGGCGGCCTCAACCATCGCAAAGCTCTGGATATTCATCAGCAGAATGCCCAGCAGAGCAAAGCCACGCAGCACGTCGATACCATCAATCCGGTCTTGCGCGCGGATTGGTGAAGCAACTTCCATCACAATTGCCTCCTGTCTGGGACTCTATTCATAGTAGTATTAGGTGGTCTGCAATGGGGCATAAACTGCGACAAACCTATCAGCGCCCTTCAATTTTTTACGGCCCTACATTTATGCATCAAATAGAAAAATTCTATGGCCTCCGTTCTGGACGGCCCATTCCGGGCATCGGGCGAGACCACACTCCACCGCGCTGCGGTCGAACTAACATACTGCGGGGCGATATGTGCTTTGTCTGACTTCACACAATCTGACCTTCGCCGGCGTCAATCGTGGACCATACGCGAAGTTCTTGAAGATGAGAGTAACGATTAAGGAACAGCCAATCAGAACGCGCTGGATGCAGCACCTAGCCGCTGCTGCCGAAACTCAAACTCAAACTGAAACCAAAGGATCCGTCGTGAATACGCTCACGCTTTCCGAAAAACGCTGACGGTGAACTCTAAGTCAGCTCCGAAACAGTTCCAAATATTGCGAAATGCCCTGTGATGATTTTCGGCCGGAATCGAAAAAGAGCAATCTAGGGTGCATTCTATAATTCAAGCCTTTCATAGGTCTCGATCTGAATGTCAGACGGATCGCTCTCATGGGGAATAACCGCCCGTTCTGACATCACGTCGCCCGCGTCATCCATCTCGTCCATGTCCTCGTCAATGCTGGACCAAGCTTCACTATCGGCACCTTTCGGTGCTTCCATGAGCGTGAATTCTTCCAGTGATCCAGAAGCAGGGTCCGGGGCATTTTCCGGGTCACCAACCGAAAACGAAAACTCAATTGAAGACGTTGTTTCGGCACCATTGAATGCTGTGTCGGTCAAAACAATCTCGCCCTCCACCATACCTTCGTAACCAGGAGGCGGGGAAACTTCCAGAATATCCAAATCCCAACCGGTCAGATCCACGGCATTTCCGTCAGCCACCAAGGAATACTCGCCACTGACCAAAATCGTGTCTGCGGGAAGTCCGTACATTTCGACCGATGCGCTGTCAGACGCTCCATCGGTGTCGAGACCTATAGACAGCGTTCCATTTTCTTCCACTGCCATTTGGGCATCGGCCTGAAGCAATTCACGGCCATCAGTGCCCGGACCTTCCCATTCGAGCCGCAGGCCCGCATGTCCCTGGTTTTCGAAATAGCGCACCTCGATGTCATAGGTGCCGGGTTCCAGTTCCACTTCACCACTCCGGGTGCGAAAACCATGCAGCCCGTCATTGTTAATCACCGGTTCGCCATTGATGTAGAGCACCACTCCATCGTCGCCGCCCGCATAGAACTTGTAACTTCCGCCCTCCTCGATGGTGACCTGGCCCTCCAGTTTTGCGCCAAATGTATCCGTTGACCCGCCCTCCCAGAAAGAACCGCGGCTGTTTTCATAGTTGATCTCAGGGACCATTTCTTCGTGGGTTGGCGTGCCGTCCCAATCGATGTCGTCAATGCGACGAAGGCTGTAGTCGACGTCAAAATAGCTCGCATGAAACCCCCCGACGATTTCCAGATCGGGGCTTTCGAGATGCGCTTCTTTGACGTCTATCTTCAATGCCGTCGCGCTGCGGACACTGCTAGAACCCTCCGTTGGCACTTCGATCACGATTTCGCTATTGATTTCGCCCACAAAGTCGACTGGCGGGCGAAGGGAAAGGACGTCGGTTTCCCATCCTGTGATGTCGGCAGAGCCATTGTCACCGACAACATAACTCTCATCACCCGCCGTAAGCTCCGTGCCGGGTGGAAGCCCCTCAATCAAAAGCGCACAGCCCTCGAGCATCTCAGAATCTGCGGAAATCTCAACTGGTACGGCAACTCCACTCACAGTTTGCGTATCCCCAAACTCTGGTGAGGTGACCAGTTCGTGCCCGTCAAGCCCCGGGCCCTCCCATTCGAGACGCAGCCCGGCATGACCAGTATTCTCAAAGTAGCGCACTTCGATGTGATGGGTTCCCGGCTCAAGTTCGATTTCACCGGTCCGGGTGCGAAAGCCGTGCAGGCCATCGTTGTCGATGATTTCCTGGCCGTTCACAAACAGGATGGCACCGTCGTCACCGCCCAGTCGGAAATTAAATGTACCGGCCTCAGTAACCTCGACATTGCCGTTGATTTTAACACCAAAGGTATCGGTTGATCCTCCATCCCAGAAAGAACCGCGGCCATTTGCGTAGTTAATGTCGGTCGTGACCTCTTCGAAAGTCGGTTCAGCAGACCAGTCGATATCGTCAAGCTCTCGCAAGCGATGGTTCACGTCAAAATACTGCGCGTGAAACCCTGTGCCGACAGTGATCTCCGGCATTTCAACGACACTGATCCCGAAACTCTCGGAGAGGCGCGCCCCGCTGCTGTCGGTGGCGGTAACCTCGACTTCGATGGTTGCCGCCTCCTCGTGATCGAGGCTGACCCCCTCACGCAGGCGCAGCTCACCCTCGACCACCTCGAAGCGGTCGTCGGAGACGGTGAAGCTGTGGCTGTCACCGGCGTCCGGATCGACGACAGAGATCGTGCCGATGGTCGCACCGGCGGCATTCTCGGCCACAGAGGTCGCGCCGAGGCTGACCTCGGTGGGACCCTCGTTCACATCCGCGACCTCGATAGTGAAACTCTCGGAGAGGCGCGCCCCGCTGCTGTCGGTGGCGGTAACCTCGACTTCGATGGTTGCCTCGCCGTCGTAGGCGGATCCATAGTGCAGCGTGCCGCGAGAGGCGTCGTCTTCTACCGCATTTGCGCCGCGCGCAATCGCTTCGAGAAGCTCTTCTTTTTCATCGTTATCATCTTGATCTATGAACGATTGCGAGCCATCGCCAGTAATTTTCTCTACCACAGTTCGATCCACAATTGCTTGACTTCTCCAAATTTGGATAACCTAAATCTTCAAAATCACGCTCGTTTAAGTTCTTAAGTTTTAGGACAAAATAGATTGATTTAGATATTGGGGTTCACCGCATCTCAACCGGTGGCGCTTAGTGTCGCGCCAGGTCAGCTGGGGGCTACGTGGCTTTTATAAATCAAATACGCGAAGCACAGATAGATGGACCTGTGTTGCTATCGTCGTTCGTTTTGAACGTCTTGGGCATGTTGATGCCGCTCGCAACACTCCTGATCTTTGACCGTGTTATTCCCTTTCAAAGCACGGATACCCTCACGCTCATAACGCTCATTCTGGTTGGATCTGCGCTTTGCGAATTTGGCCTCAAGTGGGCCAGATCGACTATTCTGGGTTGGGCATCTCAGAAGGCTGCTGTGCAAAACCACGAGCATTTCCTTGGAAAGTTGCTCAACGCGAATACGGAGAGATTCAAATCACGAAACAAGCCTGTCCTGCTGGACAGTTACTCTGCAGTTGGTCGCTTGCGTGACTTCTTCTCGGGTCAAAATCAGGCACTTTCCATTGATGTGCCGTTCACTGGTATGTTCATCGTCATGATCGCTTTGATCGGAGGATGGCTGGTTGTCGTCCCGCTTGCTGCTTTGGTTGTAGTCTTGATCCTCGCGTTGGGTTTGAAACGCGCGCAGGCCTCGATTTTTGATGCCCGAAAGCAATTGGATGAGAGGCGATACGCCTTTCTGTTCGAAGTCCTGGATGGGATCATCCCGGCGAAAGCGAACGCAATGGAACGGCAATTGACCCGCCGTTTCGAAATGCTTCAACAGCAGTCGGTCGCGTCCAGCCACAGGTTGATCATGTTTTCGGGATTTTCGCAAAACCTGAGTGCGGTCTTTTCCCAAACATGCGTCGCGGCCCTGGGTCTCACGGGGGCGTACCTTGTCATTGAAGGCCATATCGGTGTTGCCGAATTAGCTGCGTGCATGATGCTGAACGGTCGCGTCACACAACCCCTGATGAAGTTGATTACGCTCTGGGTGCAATCTGAGAGTATTTCCCAGCAAATGGCAAAGCTGTCTGCAGTGGAAGGCCTCAAGCAGATCCCACCAATGTCACCAACTTTGACCAAGCTGAGCGGTCACATTGAATTCGCCAAGCTGCGTATTCCGCGGTCACATGAAGACCAGCATCAATCCGCCGCGCTTAGTGCTAGAGTTCAACCCGGTGAAATCGTCTTAATCGATTGTGGGAGCGGGTTTGAACGCGCGGTCGAAAGACTCTTTAGCGTGCTTACAGGTCAGGTAACGCCATCCTCGGGAAGAGTTCTGTTCGACGGTTACCTGCCAAAAGACGTCACCCGCTTTCGCGGGAAGAACGGATTGGCGTTGCTCGAAGATGAACCAGCGATTTTCCATGGCACGCTCGTGGAGAACCTACTTGGATTTGGCGGCGCTCAGAGCATCGACCGAGTTCTCGAATACTCGCGCAAAATTGGCCTCGAAAACCGGGTGAATAGGCTTCCTTTGGGATACAACACTTTGTTGAATTCCGGAGGTAGCTTCGAGGCCGACCCGGTGAACAGACAGCTAATTGCGCTCACCAGGGTTTTTGCGTTGGAGCCCAAAATTCTCCTGATGAATGAACCGACGGCCGTTTTGGATCAGAGGGAGAGAGAAACGCTCAAGTCGTTCATTCAGAGCATGCCGAATCGGCCCTCCATTTTGATGGCAAGCCCTGATCCACGGATGAAAAGTCTAACCAGCCAGACCTTGAAGGTGGTCGCAGACAGCCGCTCGGATTTCGACGCTTGGTACGAGGATGCAAGCTTGGACCAAATGGAACAGACCGAGAAAGGGGCGGCATGAACACGTTTGGCTCTCGTGATTTCGCGATTCAACTCGGGCAGGTATTGTCCACGGCCGGTTGGGGCAATCGGTCCTCAGCCATTTTTGAGGCCATGCCACACCTGAGGGATCGTCTGGAGCGGACAGACGTATTCCAGACCCTGAGCAACTTGAACGTACCTTACGCAAGCGTCACGTGCCGCGAACATGAAATTTCCCACCGAGAATGCCCTTCGATCGTGTTTCCCCACGGTGGCAAGCCATTTTTTGCACTCGCCTGCGAAAAAGATGAACTTACCATCCTGTCTTCAGGCGCGGACGGTATTCATCGACGGGTACCCGGTGGTGCCAAGTGTCTGGTGGTGGTCATCGAACAACAGGCGCAGAACAAGAGCCCGCAACACACGGCAACGGTGGCAGACGCCTTCTCGACTATATGGCCGATGCTGCCTTCGATGCTTCTGGCCTCCCTGCTGGTCAATGTGCTGGGGCTATTGGCACCGCTGCTCATCATGGCCGTCTACGACCGTGTCATACCGTCGGGATCGACCTATTTTCTCGCGTCTATCGCCATTGGCGCCTTTATCATCCTGCAGTCCGACTTCGCGCTCAGGCATATGCGCACGCGGGTTATCGCCCATGTTGGAATGCGTGCAGAGCACGCCTTGTCGCTGTCGCTATTTCGAAAACTGATGGCGTTGCCAGTTGCGCAACTTCAAAAGACAGAAGTTGATCAGCAAATTTCGAGGTTCCGACAATTTGAGGCCTTGCGCGAGGTTTTCACTGGTCACCTTACGACATCGATTTTGGACCTACCCTTTGTCATCATATTTTTGGCGGTCCTTTTTTTCATCGCGCCAGCTGTCGGGTTTCTGGCGGTTTTGGTTGCTGTATTGTTAGTGGTTCATGCGATCGTGACGCTGCCAGTACAAATGCGTCTTGATACCAGTGCCAATGAGGCGGCCGCACACAGCCGAACGATTATTCAAGATGCGATTAGTCACCAAAAGGCCATCGCTGATCTGGGGCTTGCGGATGCATTCAGAAACAGAAGCTTGCCACTGATCGAAGCTTCTGAAGCAGCAACGCGAAAATCGCGGCAATTCCAATCTACGCAGCAAACCATGGTTCAGACGCTGACGGGCTCTGCTACCGTTGCCGCCATCATCTTGAGCACAATCGCGGCGCTTGATGGCTCGATGAGTTTCGGCGCTCTGATTGCTGTGATTGCGCTGGTATCAAAAGTTATTTCTCCAATCGCCGCTTTGCACGGCAATGCAATGCAATTGATCACCTTCCGAAAGAGCCAGCAACAGGCAGACCGGGTCCTCTCTCTACAGGAAGAGCTCGAAGTCGGGATAGGTCGATCTTATACTCGCGGTTTGACAGGCGCGATTTCGCTTAGCGGGGTAACCTACAAACCTGATCCCCTCAATGCCCCGCTACTGTCGCAAGTCAGTTTGAACATTGCGCCCAACACAACCGCGCTGATCATGGCCAATAATGTCTCAAACAGGACGGCCATTCTGGATCTCATTGATGGGCTCAGCGCGCCAAACATAGGTTCGATAGAACTGGACGGTGTGGACATACGTCAGATGGCTCGTGATGAACTGCGCCGATCAGTGACCTATGGCACGTACGCCAAGGGGCTATTCTACGGAACAATCGATCAAAACTTTAGATTGGCTGCACCCGAATTGTCGGAAAAAAGAATTGATGCGGCATTGGACAGGCTCGGGCTTTTAGATCGCGTGATGTCACTACCAGAAAAGCGGCAAACCAGGCTCTCAGACGCAGTTCTCTCTGAAATGGATGCGGACTTTAAGCAGGGGCTATGCTTGGCACGGTGCATCGCAAGACCCTCGCCAATCCTGCTCCTGTCGGAGCCGACGAACGCTTTGTCGCCGACCACTCGAGAGACGTTCAAGGATTGGCTGGCCGAAAACAACGGAACGCAAACGGTTCTCATCTCCACTGCAGATCGGTCACTTCTGCAATATGCAGACCATTACATCTATCTGGACTCCGGAAGACTGGTGGTGAGTGACGAAGGTAAACCCGGGCTCAAGAAAATTCAAGCCGCCCTAGACAGCGCCAAAGGCTAAAACATGAGAAATCGCGACACAATAAGCCCTTTGCAAAGGGCCGAGGCAACCGCGAAAATGAAGCAAGCTCGCTTTGCAATGGTCATTGTGGTGATTATCTCCGGCATGGTTTTGGCTCTGATGGTTCTGGCAGCGAACACGCAAGTTCCTCAGATCGCGCGCGCGGCCGGCGTTGTCATTCCCCAAGGGAACTACAGCAGGATCGAAAGCGTGGAGGGTGGGATCGTGTCCTCCGTGCTGGTCAGAGATGGTGACTTGGTTGAGGTTGGAGACGTTCTATTGGAAGTGCGCAACCCGTCACTCGTTCAGGAACGTGAGCAGCTTCGCGACAGTCTTGATTTTGCGCGCCAACGACTTGCTAATGTAGAGGCGATCGCAGCCGGGATAGGCGCGCCAACCCATGAACGCGATGCAGTCTTGTTGGAAACAAAGACTCAGCGCTTAAATCAGGCTGCAACGCGTCTGGAGCTATTTTATAACGCTCAGGCAATTCAACGGACCACGATTCAACAGAAGAGAAAAACGACCGAGACTCTGTCACGCGCGCTTTCGCAAACACTCGAACGCGTGGCAAATCAAGAGGCGTTGTTAAAGTCCAAGAGTAACCGTTTCTCACGGGGGTTGTTGACGCAAAATGATCTGCAGGCTGCACAATCGCAATTTGAAGATGCGCGGGCGCGGGCCTCGGACACGCGCATCAGTTTAGTTGAGGCCGAAGAGAGTTTGATTTTGGCGGAAGCTGAAAGAGAATCCCAGAAACTCGTGCTTCTTGAAGAAATTTTGCAGGAGAAATCTGAGCTGGAAGCCGAGTTGCGAAGCCTCGGCTCAGACGCTGACATCGTAGAAGAGCGCATGGCCCACCAACAAATAAGAGCTACCGCCCGTGGGCGCATCCAATTTGCCGACCCCATATCGTTAGGTGAATACATCGAGCCGGGAAAGATAGTGTTTGAGCTTCTGCCGATCAAACAGACCCTCGTTGTTGAGGTGAAAGTCAGCAATACTGACTACGGATACATTGATGTGGGTCAGCCGGTTTCAGTGAGTTTCGACAACTTCGATGCGCGCAGATATGGGAAAGTGCAGGGAACAGTGTCGTCACTTTCGCCAGTTCCCTTGATTGATGAAAACACGGGCGAGACATACTTTAGAACCAACATAGATCTGTCTCGATCTTCTATCGGAGAAGGCCAATTCCGTCGGCCGATCGAGGCAGGCTTCACAAGTGTCGCAGAAATGCAAACAGGTGGATCTTCATTACTTTCGTATATATTGCGACCGATTGAGCGTACTCTTAGCACTGCATTTTCGGAAAGGTGAGGTCATCTTTTGACCGATTGCTTATTGGAAAGAAAACAAAAAGCGACGAAGCGGAAATCCATAGATATCAGCCATTTGTAATGTTTCTTTTGCGTTGTAAGATAATCGAGTGTTCGCTTTCAACTAGGCTCAGGATGCATTGATTTCCGTCGCACCACGTGACTCACGGCTTCAAAAACGGGGCGGTGAGATGAGCGACCTTTTCTGGCTGACCGACGCGCAGATGGCACGTCTGGAACCTTTCCTTCCGAAATCACATGGCAAACCAAGGGTGGATGATCGGCGGGTGTTGAGCGGGATTATTTTCATCAACCGCAATGGGTTAAGGTGGCGCGATGCTCCCGCCGCATATGGTCCGCACAAGACGCTCTACAGCCGTTGGAAGCGCTGGAGCGAGAAAGGCATCTTCGCGCGGATGATGGTCGGTTTGGCCGCCGGGCACGGTGAAGAGAAAACTGTGATGATCGATGCGACCTACCTCAAGGCCCATCGAACGGCGACCAGCATGGGCGTGAAAAAGGGGGGCGCGGTCGCCTGATCGGTCGAACGAAGGGCGGTATGAACACCAAGTTGCATGCCGTCTGTGACAGTCTAGGAAGACCGATCGACCTGTTTGTCACTGCCGGACAGGTCAGCGATTACGTCGGCGCACGCGCGCTGCTCCGTGGTCTGCCGAACGTTAAATGGTTGCTGGGGGATCGCGGTTATGACGCTGACTGGTTCAGAGAAGCGTTGCAAGATAAAGGGATACGCGCGTGTATCCCGGGCCGGAAGCAGCGCAAGACAACCGTCAAATACGACAAACGCCGATACAAACGGCGCAACCGGATTGAGATAATGTTCGGCAGGCTTAAGGATTGGCGGCGCGTCGCGACCCGCTATGACAGATGCCCAAAGGTCTTCCTCTCAGCAATCGCCCTCGCTGCTCTCGTCATCTACTGGCTGTGAGTCCTGACCCTAGCGCGCCGGTAGGCAAAACCGACGAATGCTGTCGCACGGCTATCGTTAAGTGCAATATTTAAACACGCTCTCTCAAATATACCGTCATCGCCATTTAGTGTTTCGGTTTGTGAATCAACAATAGGCTGGTCTTCGGTGATGACAGCTTGAGATCAAGGCCCATAATAGCTTCCTTGGGCCGCAAGCGCGCCGTTAGAATCGGGATGCTGTCGTTGGCTATATTCGCTTGGCTCAAGGTGACTGAATCTCTTCAGAGTTTCCGAGTTGCCATCCGAGAGCGAACTGCTTCGCCTGCGTAGCACGTGGTCTATCAATAATGCAAATTGGCGATCAGTTTCGGTCCAGTCGCTTTCACCGGACGGCATGCGGCACACCGTGCCGGCAAAGAACGGTTTCAATTCTGTAAGCGCGAGTGGACGCTCCGGCAAAGGCTCGGTCAGATCAAACTAGTCTCCCGTCACGTCACAGTCTCCGTCATGCAAATAGGCGGAAACTCCACTCCGAAACTGGTTTGTCTAACAGTGGCAAAGTTCGAAATGAATGTCCGCGATTGTTCGATCAGGCCGTGATGTTCGCTTGTGCAGCGAACTTCTGCTTTCCGCCCATTCTGACAAGAAACACGTTTTGCGAGCGTAGAAAGTAACGATCCATCCGGAGCTCGAGAGCCTGTCGGCGGGTCAGCAGTTCTGGATCGAAGGACGGGCGATCTATGAGATTATAGAAATCCGCCAGATGCGCACCGATGCTGCTCAAGTCAACGAAGTGATCAATCGACCGGAGCAAACGATCGTGCGGGACGTGATCCTCAAGCGAGATCTCGCAGAACGGCGCCGCTTGCTCAACCTGCTTCGGTCCCATCATCGCCAATTCCTTCGTAGGGGACGAATTGCCTCAGCGGCTTTAGCCGCGATCCAGGAAGAGTTTTTCAACAAAGTACGCGTCTCTATAGATCCCTCTTTTCTGGCATCGCTATGCGTTTTGGTTCGATGGAACTGCTTTAGGCCGCACTTGACCTCAAAATCGCTTTGGCTTAGACGACGCGTGTTGGGCGGGCGTCGTATACTGGCTATTACCTCAGCCTTCCAAGCTGATGAAGCGGGTTCGATTCCCGCCGCCCGCTCCAAAAAATTTTTTCCGACAAAGCACCGACAGAAACTAGTACGGCTCAGCATTAAGGCATTGTCTTTGAACGCGTAATCAGAAGAAAGGCGCCCGTCTTCCAAGGCCTCGGTTTTCGCCCCAAGCACGTACCAAGCGATGATACGCCGAACGGTCAAGTCAGGCGCGGACTCTGCCATCCTGGGTGCGACCAATCACCCAGATGTCTTGACCACCGTGGCGCTGGCTGACTAGGTGTCTGTCGCGAACAGGGGAGAACCATGAGCCAAGCTGCCACGGAAGAGCGGGCCAAATCCAAAGAGTTGGGCGCGCTGCGGGCCTTGTGGCCCTTCATGCAGCCTTACACGGGGCTTCTGATCGCGGCGTTGACGGCGTTGGTAGTCACAGCGATGATTTCGTTGACGTTGCCGCTGGCTGTGCGCCGGGTCGTCGACAATTTCTATACCGAGAACGCCGAGCTTCTGGACCTCTACTTTATTGCGGCCATCGGCATTGCGGGGCTTTTGGCGCTTGGGACGGGGATCCGGTTTTACCTGGTGACCATGCTGGGCGAGCGGGTGGTGGCCGATATCCGTAAAGCGGTGTTTGATCGGGTCATCGGGCTCAGCCCCGCCTTCTTCGAGCAAATCATGACCGGCGAGGTGCTCAGCCGCATTACCACCGACACGACGCTGATCCAGTCGGTTGTCGGCTCTTCGGTGTCCATCGCGCTGCGCAACATCCTGATCTTTATCGGTGGATTGGTGCTGATGCTGTTGACCTCGGCCAAGCTGGCAGGGTTGGTCTTGCTGATCGTGCCACTGGTGATTGTGCCGATTTTGTTGATGGGGCGGCGGCTGCGCACGCTCAGCCGGGAAAACCAAGACTGGATCGCGGCCTCCTCCGGGAACGCGTCCGAAGCGCTGTTGTCGGTTCAAACAGTCCAGGCCTTTACCCACGAGGCGCCAAGCCGGGCGCAATTCGCCGACGTAACCGAGGAGAGCTTTAAGTCCGCCAGAAAACGGGTGATCACGCGGTCTTTGATGACGCTGATCGTGATTTTCTTAGTGTTTGCGGGCATTGTGGGGGTGCTGTGGATCGGGGCGAATGACGTGCGTTCGGGCACGCTGACCATCGGTGTTTTGATCCAGTTCGTGATCTATTCGGTGATGGTGGCTGGCGCTGTTGCAGCCCTGTCCGAGATATGGGGCGAGCTCCAACGTGCGGCAGGCGCGACCGAGCGGCTGGTAGAGCTTTTGCATGCGGTCGATACGGTTCAAGACCCGGCCACCCCGCAAGCTTTGACCGCCCCCATTCGCGGCGAGATTGCCTTTGACGCGGTCTCTTTCGCCTATCCGGCGCGGCCAGAGATCCAAGCCCTGGACGGCGTTACATTCACCATTGCGGCGGGCGAGACGGTCGCGTTTGTGGGGCCCTCGGGGGCCGGTAAAACGACCATCATTCAACTCCTGCAGCGCTTTTACGATCCGCATGACGGGGCTGTGCGGCTTGATGGGCAGAACATCGCGGACCTCACGCGCGAAGCGTTTCGCCAGCATATCGCCCTGGTGCCGCAAGACCCGGTCATTTTCGCGCGCTCTGCACGCGAGAACATCCGCTTTGGTCGTCCAAGCGCCACGGATGCCGAGGTGGAGGCGGCGGCCAAAGCCGCGGCGGCCCATGACTTTATCACGAAGCTGCCCGAAGGGTACGACAGCGCGGTGGGCGAACGCGGCGTGATGCTGTCGGGTGGGCAAAAACAGCGCATCGCGATTGCGCGGGCAATCTTGCGCGACGCGCCGATCCTCCTGCTGGACGAAGCGACCTCGGCGCTTGATGCCGAAAGCGAACGCGCGGTACAGGACGCGGTGAACGTGCTCGCGAAAGATCGCACGACGCTCATTGTGGCGCACCGCCTGGCCACCGTCAAAATGGCGGACCGGATCGTCGTTATGGATCAAGGCCGCATCGTCGCCCAAGGCCCGCATGACCAGTTGGTGGCGGAAGGCGGGCTCTACGCCCGGCTCGCCAAGCTACAGTTCACCGATGGCCTGGCGGCTGAATAAAGCACGATCAGTTTACATTGAAACAGCCTTATCGCCAATGTTCCGAAAGCGCGAAACGCGGCAGGGTATTGGCGATCCAATATAAATTGGACGTGCTTTCGGCGGTGTCTGCATTCAGGCGCAGCGATACACGTCAGATTTGTCCGGCACTGCGGTCAACCAAACCATCGAAGCATTTCTGCTTGGGACCGTGGGGAGGATGATGTCAGTGATCCGAACTCCCGCGCTCGGTCAGGGCCCGACAAATCTATACCTGGCAGGAAACGTTGGCGCGGTTGACGGGGCTCGAACCCGCGACCCCCGGCGTGACAGGCCGGTACTC
>CAWUIJ010000004.1:0-49042 GCA_963922235.1 uncultured Parvularcula sp.
GCCACTCGTCGGTTGAGCGCGGCATTGGTCCTGACGCGACGACCCATCTCGATTTTGCTCTTCACCGTCTCGCAGGCGTCGTTGAAAATCTCGTCGTGCACGAAGAGAATATGCAAAAGAACGTGGACCTTCTCCATGGTCTTGTCTTTTCGCAACGCGTGCTCTTGGCCCTCACGCAAGCGGGTGTCAGCCGCGAGGACTCCTATCGCCTCGTCCAACGCAACGCGATGAAGGTGTGGGAGGAACGTGCCGACTTCCTCAGCCTCTTGAAGGCTGACGATGAAGTCACTGCGGCATTGCCCGCGGCCGAGATCGAGCCCCTTTTCGACATGTCGTACCACACAAAGAACATCGACGTGATTTTTGAGCGCGTGTTCGGAGGTTAGTCCCTATGCTTCTCCAGGGCTTATGGCAGCGCCGTCTTAGGCAGATCCACACCACTTTGGCCGCGATTGTCGGTGCACAGCTCTTGCTTTGGTTGGTATCAGGACTGTTCATGGTGGTCGCGCCAATAGAAACGGTCCGTGGAGAGCACTTAAGAGCATCGGTCACTTCGCCTGCCCTCAACCCGTCTGAAACTTACATCGCGCCGGAAATCGCGCTCGCCAGCATCGATTTTGCCGCCACCGAGGCCACACTCACCAACCGTCTGGGCACGCCTGTTTGGTACATCAGTGGCGCAGGCGAGGACGCGATCATTGATGCGATCTCCGGAGAGGCGTTGACCACGCTTAGCGCCAATGATGCCAGTGAAGCAGCGATCGCAGCCTATTCAGGTGCTGGGGAGCTGCTTGGGATTCACTATCTCGAAAAGGCGCCCCAGGAATATGGCGGCCCCGTTCCCGTCTGGCGCGCAGAGTTTGGGCCATCAAACAAAGCCAGCCTTTATATCGACCCTATGAGCGGCGAGCTTCGATCCGTCCGCACACCGCTCTGGCGAGCGTTTGATGTCTTCTGGGGACTGCACATCATGGACTGGTCAACGCGCGAGAACTTCAATTCGTGGTGGCTCCGCGCCACATCGGTCTTTGCGCTTCTCTTCGCGCTGTCAGGCACCGCACTTCTTGGAACACGCGCTGTGCAGGCGTGGAGACGCGCACGCCGCGGTCACGGCTAACGACTGACGCGTGTTTTATCCACGCCAAAGGCAAGCGCGACCAGCACAGTGAAAACGATGAGCGCTGTCTGCGCGAATGCCTGAATGGTCTGATCCGCAGAGGGAGGGACCTGGCCCGCAGCCTGAAGAGCTATCATCACAAGGGCGAGAATGTACGGCGAAGCTTGACCCAACGGGCCTTTGGGCTTTGTCATGCGGGTATAAAGAACAAGTCCAGCCAGCAGAATTCCGATCTCCAACGCTTGCGATAGAGCTTGATTGCGCCAGAGCCCGAACCCGACCTTTGGGTCACCATAGAGCAGCGGCAGGTCTGCTGCATGGACAACCAGATCCGCAAACCAATGAGAGGCGACCGCAAAGGCGACCACTGATCCAGCAACAACAGGTCGAACTGGTTTTGCAACCAAGCAATAGCTCACTGCCAAAACTGCCGACCAAACGACAGTTGCAGCTAGGCTATGCGTATACGGCATAAAATAGAGATCAACATGGGATGCCGCGAGAAAGTTCGGCACGACACGCGCCTCCTCCACCCCGAGCATAATGAAGATCGCCCACAGATAATCGACGAACTGTACAGCAAAAAAGAGAAACCACAGGGGCACCTGTGCCGATGCACTTCGCGCGCCAAGCGCTGCCGCATAGTGACCAACAAACATAAGTGACCTCCCCAGACCGCATCGACGGTGAGCGAAAGTCCGGCATGGCACAAGACCAATGGCCGAATGCTGATCAATAACAGCTTAGGGTTGTTGGGTGCAGAGCAGCACGACAAAGCTCCCAGAGTCCAAACCTATCACCCTAGGAGCCCAAAGCCTTGCTTCCGCTTATTGTGCGGTGATGCCGCCATCGACGTTGTATTGCGATGCCGTGACGAAATTTGATTCATCGGACGCAAGGAACGTCGCAAGCGCGGCGACATCGTCGGGCTCACCCAAGCGGCGCATAGGGATTTGTTTGGTCAGCGCAGCTTCGCCTTCTTCTTGGCTGCCGCGAAGATCAATCATCGGATCAAGGATCGACGTCCGTGTGAAGACAGGGTGGATCGAGTTGCATGTGATCTGCAGACGTGAACGTGCGCAGTGGAGCGCGATCGACTTCGACATCATCGCCACGCCGGCCTTGGCCACGTTATAGGACAAGAAATTGCCGTCAGCCACTTGTCCTGCAACGGATGAAATAATGATGATCGACGCAGGCTGACTTTCCTTCAGATAAGGCATCGCCGCTTGGGTCCCAATAAAGACCGAGTCCATATCGATTGCACAAACCTTACGATAGCTCTCGAAGGTCTCGTTTTCGATATTGCCGAAGCTTCCGATCCCAGCATTGTGCACAAGGATATCGATGCCGCCCATCTCTTCATTGGCGGCAGCTAGCGCAGCCTTCCAGGCATTTTCGTTTGTGACGTCATGCTCGATGCCGGCAGCTGCGCCCATCTCTTCTGCAGCGCTAGCCACTTTATCCGTCTGCACATCAGTCAGCGTGACATCAGCGCCTTCGGACATAAACATTTTGCCCATAGCAAGACCGAGGCCTTGCGCCCCGCCGGTGATGAAGGCTCGTTTTCCTTTTAGGCGTTCGCCCATGATTCCTAACCCTTTTTATAGCCCTAAGGCTTCAAGGTTAGCACGCACATTGACGTGAACGGAAGCTCGCAAATTGATCAGCGCGGACGGCCGCCATAGAGAGCCCACGTTTCCTGTTCGAGCTGACGCAGCTGCACTGTAAGCTGATTGAATTGAGCTTCTGAAGCGTTCCAACGGTTCAGGCTTGCGAAGCAGCGCTGCTCCCGCTGATTGTTCACATGCATACAGCGCTGGTGCGCCTTACAACTTGCGATCATGTTTCGGTAACTGGCGTCCACTTCAGCGTCGAAATTATTCATCAGTGAACGAAGCTCATACTGCTTGCTCACATCCATCTTGACGCGATCACCACTGGTGGCAACGCCGAAGTTTTCGTTGCCATAAGCGATGGCTGCAGAGATCCGCGAAGAGGTGTCCGACATATTCCGTAGCTGCGCCTCAAGCCCCGGCGTCTCACAAACCCGATCCGCAGCCTCAAGACCCATCGGATCGTCGTTGACCGACACACACCCAGAAATCAATGAGCAGGCCAAAGTGAGTACGATGTATCGCATGAAGAACCCCCTGTAACGGCCATGAAAGTTAACCATGACACGTTAGAAAGCCAAGCCAATATCTCAGCTGCGTCCCGTCACATCAAACGAAGTTGCCCGCGCAATTCGGCGGTCCGAGACAATGCTGAATGTGTTCGTCGAGGTCGGTTCCTCTCAAACTATCTCACCAGCAGCTGCACATTGAGGATTTTTGAAGCCACCGAAGTGATCAGCTCCAGTAGCTCAGGTTCAGGCTCTCCTCCACCAGCGATTAAGACCCTTGGATTTCGTCCATGGCCTGAGACAGAGCCTTGTCCATTTCCGCGCGAATATCGTCGTCGCTGATATCGCTTTCAGGAAGATCCGCCCGAAGCTTCTCGAAGACGTCTTGGTCGCCCGGTTCTTTCAGATCGGCTCGCACCACGGACGATGCATATTCATCAACGTCGCCGCCAGTTTTGCCGAGCTTGCCCGCAGCCCATGTGCCGACGATCTTATCGCGCCGTGCTTCGATCTTGAATTTCAGCTCTTGGTCATGGGCAAACTTGGCTTCGAACTGTTTTTCGCGCTCTTCAAAGGTCGTCATAATCCACTCAATCTCATGGGTTCAGAAGGTCCTCCTAAGCCTGTCTCGCCTGTCGTCAAAGCGCTTTGCGACAGCGCAAGAGACGTGGTAGCAGCGCGAGCTCCCGGCTTGCTCGAATGGCCTCGCCGCCCTTCCGAGCACCCCCTGTATTGAAGGAGCCACCCCATGGCCCGCGGCAAGCAAATCTACGAAGGCAAGGCGAAGATCCTCTACGAGGGTCCAGAGCCGGGCACGCTCATCCAATTTTTCAAGGATGACGCGACCGCCTTCAACAACAAGAAGCATGCAGTGCTCGAAGGCAAAGGCGTGCTGAACAACCGGATCTCCGAGTTCATCATGATCGGGTTGGAGCGCATCGGCATCCCGACGCACTTCATCAAGCGTATCAATATGCGTGAGCAGTTGATCCGCCATGTGGAGATTATCCCGCTGGAAGTTGTCGTGCGGAACGTGGCTGCCGGTTCGATTTGCACCCGGTTGGGCATCAAAGAAGGTGAAACGCTGCCGCGGTCAGTGATCGAGTTTTACTACAAGGACGACAAACTCGGCGATCCGATGGTCTCTGAAGACCACATCACAGCTTGGGGCTGGGCCAGCCCGCAGGAAATCGACGAGATGATGGCCTATGCCCTTCGGGTGAACGACTATCTCTCGGGCGTGTTCGCCGCTGCCCACATCCGCCTGGTCGACTTCAAGCTCGAGTTTGGTCGTCAGTATGAGAACGATATGGTGCGCATCATTCTTGCCGATGAGATCAGCCCGGACAGCTGCCGCCTCTGGGACCTCCAATCTGGCGAAGCGATGGACAAAGATCGCTTCCGGAAAGACCTCGGCAATGTCGTCGAAGGCTACCGCGAGGTGGCTCGGCGCCTTGGCATCCTGCGCAATGACGACACACCGGGCGATAGCTCCGGACCAGTCCTCGTCAGCTCTAAATAAGGCAAAGACCTATGAAAGTCCGCGTTTTCGTCACTCTGAAGAACGGCGTGCTCGACCCGCAAGGCAAGGCCATCGAAGGTGCACTTCATGGCCTTGGCTTTGAGGGAGCCCAGAATGTCCGTCAGGGGAAGATGATCGAGCTCGATATCACCGATGCGTCAAACCCAGCTGACGCCGAGAGCAAGGCCAAAGAGATGTGCGATAAGTTGCTCGCCAATCCGGTGATGGAAAGCTTCCGGATTGAGGTGATGGACGCCGCTTAAGCGGCCCGCATCATTCTGCGTTATCGGCAACCTGAACGGGGAGCTCCTGCCCGTAGCGCCGGAACGCGCGATAGGTGTCGCGGTACCACTGGCTGTCGGGATAGTTATGGCCGAGGATAGCCGCGTGTCGGCGCGCCTCGCCGTAGAGACCAAGTTCAAGATACGCCTCCACGATCCGGTGGAGAGCTTCTTCTGTATGCAGCGTGGTCTGATAATTTTCTAGGACGTTATTGAAACGACCGATCGCGGCCACGTGCTGATTGCGGCGCAGGTACCAACGACCAATGTCCATCTCTTTGCCTGCCAAGTGATCACGCGTCAGATCGAGCTTGAGCTGTGCATCGCGGGCATATTCACTGTCTGGGTAACGACGAACAACATCTGTCAGCGCGGTTGACGCTTGCCGCGTGACCTCTTGATCGCGCTCAACGTCACGGATCCGAGCATAATAATTCATGGCACGGAGGTAATAGGCATACGCCGCATCCTTGTTGCCCGGGTGGATGGCAAGGAAACGCTCAATGGTCGCCAAAGAATCTTCGTAATCGTTCGTCTCGTACTGGACGAAGGCCGTCATCAGCATCGAACGCCGCGCCCACGGTGAGTATGGATGCTGCCGCTCCACCTCAGCAAAGTAAGCAATCGCATCCTCATAACGCTTGCGGCTCGCGGATGTCGCACCGAGGTCATAAAGGACCTCCACCGGCTGCTCGACATAGGCAAACCGGTCGGTGCCGGTTCTCCCATCGCTTGAGCATGCCGAGACCAGGAGCACCAAAGCACCCAAAACGGTCCAAGACACTCTCTTATCCATCGCACCAACCCCGCAACATCGCGCCAGCAAGAGCCAGCTCCTAGGACTAGACTAGACGGATTGCAAAAAACGTGACGTGAACAGTTTTCAAGCCGAGACGGCGACGGGCTCTGCAGCAAATGCAGGCTGCTCAGCACCTTGATCAGCCAGAGCTGATGCCAGCGCCGTGTTCAGCGTGTGACCTGGCTTGTAAGCCGTGATCTTGCAGCCGAGCGGCGCGCCCAAGAGATAGAGGTCACCGACGAGATCGAGCACTTTGTGGCGCACGAATTCTTTCTCCATGCGCAGACCACCCTCGTTGATAATGCCATCATTACCGACAACAATCGCATTATCGAGGGAGCCGCCCTGGCAAAGGCCCATGGCCTTCATCGCCTCAACCTCTTGCAGGAGGCAGAATGTGCGGGCTTCAGCCACTTCGCGGAGAATGGTTTCGCGATCGCCCTCAATCACAACGCGCTGCGTTCCGATGGTGGGGTGATCGAAGGAAATCGTCACATCGAGAATGATATCGACAGCCGAACCCTCAGGAAGAGGCTCTGCGACCGCCCAGCTCGCGCCGCGCGCAACGGTGACACGGCCCTTTGGCGCCACAGGATCAACTGTTTTCGCCATCACGCGAACGCCCGTTGCCTCAAAAGCCTCGATGAATGGAGCGGATGATCCATCAAGGATCGGAACTTCAGGACCGCTCACGAACACCTTGGCGTCGGTCACACCGAGCATCGCGAAAGCGGCCATCAGGTGCTCAACGGTCGAGATCGAGACGCCGGCATGGTTGGTCAGCACGGTGCCGAGCTGTGTCTTTGTGACTAACGCGGGGTCAGCCTTAATCGTCCGTTGCGACTCTGGCTGTGCCAAATCAGAACGAATGAAGGCAATGCCTTCACCAGCTTCAGCAGGCTCAACGATCAGCTCAGCCACGACCCCAGAATGAAGACCAACGCCAGACAACGTCGCTGTTTCAGCAAGTGTCGCGGCGGCCTTCAGATCGTTGGCTGGTTCGTCAAACATGCTCTACCCCTATCCCTGAATTGTGGCTTATGAATGGATAACGGTGCACTGCGAAATGACGGGTTGTTTCCCGCTGTTACAGTTTCCGTGAGATCTCACTCCACCGTCACGGATTTTGCGAGATTCCGGGGTTGGTCCACATCTGTGCCTTTCAGCACTGCCGTGTGATAGGCGAGGAGCTGGATCGGCGCTGCGTAGACCAGGGGCGCGAGCATGGGATCGACTTCGGGAAGCGCAAAACTGCCCAAAAGCTGGTCATCGGCTGCCGCTCTCTTGATCCCCTCTTCTGAGGACAAGAGAATGCAGCGGCCACCGCGCGCGATCACTTCGTGCATGTTGGAGAGTGTTTTCTCGAAATGCTTGTCCGGCGGCGCGATGACGATCACCGGTACGTGCTCATCGACCAAGGCAATCGGGCCATGTTTCAACTCGCCCGCGGCATAGCCCTCGGCATGGATGTAGCTGATCTCTTTGAGCTTCAGCGCGCCTTCCATCGCGAGGGGGAAACTGACGCCGCGGCCGAGATAGAGGACGTCTGACGCCGGGACGAGCTCATGAGCGAGCTTGGTGACGTCGTCTTCGCGCGCGAGCGCATCACCGATCAAACGCGGCACGGCGTAGAGCCCGTGGACGAGCCGCGCTTCGTCCTCTTTCGAAAGAACACCGCGCGCGCGTCCTGCCGCGATCGCTAGGCTCGCCAGTGTCGCAAGTTGGCAGGTGAACGCCTTGGTCGAGGCCACACCGATCTCAGGGCCAGCCTTGATTGGGAAAAGAGCATCCGCCTCGCGCGCCATGGTCGAGCCGAGGACGTTCACAACAGCTCCGACTTTCACACCCGCAGCCTTCGCATCGCGCAGAGCCGCCAAGGTGTCGGCCGTTTCGCCCGACTGGCTGATGAAGAGGGCCACATCTCCCTCTTGGTACGGCACATCGCGGTAACGAAGCTCTGAAGCGATATCGATCTCAACAGGCAACCGGGCCCAGGTCTCAAACCAATATTTTGAGATCAGTCCAGCCAGATAAGCTGTTCCGCATGCCGATAATGTCAGCCTTTGCACACGGGTAAAGTCGATCGATGATCCTGGGATCACGACGGCTTCCGTATTGGGATCGAGATAGTTCGAAAGCGTGTGGGCGATGACCTCGGATTGCTCTTCGATCTCTTTCGCCATGAAGTGGCGATGACGCCCTTTCCCGACGAGCACGGACGAAGCGTCAGACAAAATCTCTTCGCGGTTGGCAAGCTGGCCATCGCTGTTGAAAATTTCGGCGCCATCCAGCGTCAGATGCGCCCAGTCGCCCTCTTCTAAGTAGCTGATCCGTCTTGTAAATGGAGCAAGCGCCAAAGCGTCCGAGCCGATATACATCTCGCCATCGCCATGACCGATCGCAAGCGGGCTGCCGCGACGGGCACAGAAGAGCGCTTGGGGCTCAGCCGAAAACACAACACCAAGCGCGAAAGCGCCCTCAAGCTGCTCAAGCGTCACCTTGAAGGCTTCACGAGCGTTCCCGCGGGCCTGCACCTCTTTTTCCAAGAGCCGCGCAATGACTTCGGAGTCCGTCTCGGATTCAAAGGACACGCCGGCATCGAGTAGGCCTTTTTTCAGCTCACTGAAATTCTCGATAATACCGTTGTGAACAATGGCAAGGGCGTCGCTGCCGTGCGGATGGGCATTGTCTTCCGTCGGGCTGCCATGGGTGGCCCAGCGGGTATGGCCGATGCCCACATGCCCCGGGAGCGGTTCCTCGCGCAGCCGCTCCTCGAGGGCTGCGAGTTTCCCCACCGCCCGCCGGCGGACCACAGTATCACCATTGATCGCAGCGACACCAGCACTGTCATAGCCGCGATATTCCAAACGCCTCAGCGCATCGACCATCCGATCGGCCACTGGGTTTGTACTGACGATACCGACAATGCCGCACATAGGTTATGCGTCTCCATTCCGCTTACGGAAGCTGATCGCCCATCCGTCCTTGGTCATCTGCCGACCCCGGGCCACAGATAAGGCGTCGTCTGGAACATCTTTCGTGATCACAGACCCAGATCCGGTGAAGGCGCCCCGACCCACCGTGATCGGAGCTACCAAGCTTGCGTTTGAGCCAATGAACGCGTCTTCGCCAATCACGGTTTTATGCTTGTTGTAACCATCATAGTTGCACGTGATGGTCCCAGCGCCGATATTGGTTCGTGCACCGATGTCTGCATCACCCAAGTAAGTCAGATGCCCAGCCTTCACGCCTTCGCCGAGCTTGGACTTTTTGATTTCCACGAAGTTACCGACTTTGGCGCCCTCACCCAGCACCGTTCCCTCGCGCAAGCGCGCAAAAGGTCCCGCAGAAGACGCTGTATCCATCTGCGCGCCCTCAAGATGACTAAAGGCTTTCACTTCTGTCTTGGGCGCCAGCTTGACGCCGGGTCCAAACACAACATTCGGATGGACAATCGCATCCTGGCCGATCTCGGTGTCGTGGGCAAAATAGACCGTATCAGGATCGATAAGGGTGACGCCGCTCAGCATCACTTCGCGGCGACGTCGGTTTTGGAAGATCGCCTCGGCCGCAGCCAATTCCGTCCGATCGTTCACGCCAAGGACTTCATCCTCTGTACCCGTCACAGTCACAAGCTCCTCGCCAGCAGCTGAGGCGAGGCCCACAAGATCGGTGAGATAGTACTCGCCCTTCGCGTTTTCATTGGTGATTTGCGGCAGATAGGTGCGCAAAGCCGCGCTGGACATCGCCATCACGCCCGAATTGCAAAGCGTGATTTTGACCTCATCAGGGCTCGCATCTTTCGCCTCGACGATCCGCTGGAGGCCACCATCTGTGCCCAAAACGAGACGGCCATAGGGCCCAGGCTCATTCGTTTCGAACCCCAGCACAGCAATCGCAGCACCTTGATCCACAGCGTCCGTGAGTTGCCGAAGGGTCTCAAGACGCAAAAGCGGCGTATCGCCATAAAGCACCACGACTGTACCCTCGAAGCCGTCGAGAACCGGCATCCCTGACCTAACGGCATCACCAGTACCCTGCGGCGGATCTTGCACAGCAACCTCTGCCTGCGGATCAAGAGAACCAAGAGCTGCCTTCACTTTCTCCCCGCCCGCGCCGATCACGACCCCCAAGCGCTCCGCACCCAGAGAACGGGCCGTTTTGAGGCAATGGCCAAGCATTTCGAGATGCCCAACCTTGTGGAGGACCTTGGGCGTCTCCGACCGCATACGCGTGCCATGACCAGCAGCGAGAATGAGACTTGCGATCGCGGGCATAGGTCCTCCTTTTCACGGGCAGACCGTCGCCTAACCCCTTTGGCCCTCTTTGGGGCGTCACATGCTGTGAAAGGATGCTACAGCTGATGGCAAGTGGAGAAAGGTGATCCCATGGGACGATTGTCCGGTGCCGTGTGCATTTTCGACCTCGACGGCACGTTGGTGGACAGCGCCCCCGACCTATCCGCGGCGCTGAACGTGATGCTCGAGCGAGCTGGCCTTAAGCCGATATCTCCTGACGAGACCCGGCCTTATGTCGGTGAAGGCGCCAAGGCGCTGCTGAAACTCGGCTACGGACGCCAGGGTCTGGAATTCCCGGAAGGCGAAGAGGCCGATGCGCTCGTGAACGATTACGTGGAGGTCTACGCTAGCCGGATTGCTGACCTGTCCCGCCCGTTCCCCGGCCTCGAGGGCGCTCTTGAGCAGCTTCAAAGTGAAGGTGCCGCTCTTTCTGTCTGCACAAACAAAAAAGAGGTCCTCGCAAGACCTCTTCTTGAACAGCTCAATTTGCTTCATTGGTTCGAGCCGGTCATAGGCTCTGACACGCTGGAGGAGCGCAAGCCCTCGCCCTTGCCCCTCCAACATATTCTCAACGTGACCCAAGCCGATCGGGGAATAATGATCGGCGACACCCATACCGACAAGCGCGCAGCTGATGCTGCGAACCTTCCTTGTGTGATCGCGACCTTTGGTTATGGCCGCGGGGACGAGGCTCTTGCCGATGCCAGCTGGTTTGAGCGTTTCGAGGATCTACCCGACCTCATTCTCCAGCAGCTCGGCTAGAAAGCCTGTCCTCAGATGTGGAACTCGTCGCGACGAGGCATCCCATTCACCATATCGCTGCGGACATCAAACCGCGACGATCGCATGGTGGAGACAAAACCTTCTTGGACGAGCTTCACATCGACGTCGTAGCCCTGCTTCTTCCAGTAATCCCGGATGAGCGATTGGAGCCGCGAAGCGCCTTCGTTGGTACAGTAGTCAGACATGGCCCAAGCCTCCCTATCAGACAAGAAAGGTCATATCCGCTCAAAAGTAAGGTTGTCTACATAAAGATGAAAAAACTGTTGTCGAATTCACCTGTAATTAACCATTTTTTCCTTTGTGCAGTGCAATATACAATCGGACCGGATAACATAACGCTTTGTTCTGGCTCAAAGTCTCTCATCTGCATTGTCCGCTACTATTGTCCTTGACTCTGTCGATATCTGGGCGCCGTCAAAGACTTGACGGGCCCGCACAATGAGCGCCACGCGGAAGCCATGAGTTCGGCATCTTCCCCCTCCTCACGCGGCCAGCTGTTTCGCTTTGGCGAGGCGGTCATGGACGGCTCATTGGCCCGGTTCACGTTTGAGTGTGACCGCTATGGCTCCTTCGAAGAGACCGTCGAGTTCGGCATCAAAGGCCCCGTTCCCGAAGGGCTTCTGACCCTGCTTCACGTTGCTTTGGGGGTCAGCACTTATAAGGCAGCGGCCGCAGAACGTATTGTCTTCCCGCCCCTGAGCCCCGCAGGACGCACGATGGCGGAAGCCCTTTACACCGATGGGCTGGCAGAGTTCTTCGTTCGCAGCGGCTTGCCCTTTCCCGCAGATACACACTTCGATGGCGAGGCGTTGCCGGGGGCCGAGGGTGCGCTTCAGTGGGATGGTCAGCCACTGGTCGCATTTGGTGGCGGCAAGGACAGTTATGTGGCCGGAGACATCGTGAAACGGGCGCTCGGCGAAGCGCCTCTGTTTGCATCGGTGATCCTATCTGACGCTTTGGCCAAGACACTTTCAGCGACCGCTCCAACAGAGCTTCTGTTTGTCAGACGCTCACTCGACCCCAAGCTCCTGAGCCTTGACGGAGCTTTTTCTGGGCATGTCCCGATCACGGCCATTCAAATGCTCGTCCTTACAATCGCAAGCCATCTGCGCGGCCTAGGGCCCGTTATCTTCGCCAATGAGCGCTCCGCTGATGAGCCGACAATGTCCATTGGACGTCACGCTGCCAATCATCAGTACTCAAAGTCTTCCCATTTTGAAGGGCTGCTGAGAGACGCTGTCACTGAAATGGCCCCGGGCGCGCCAGCCAGTTTTTCAGTCTTGCGCCCCCATTCAGAGCTTTGGATCGGCCGCGCGTTTTCGAAGATCAAGGATGCCTTCCCGCGCTTCACCAGCTGCAACCGAAATTTCCGCCTAGCAGGCGACGCGGACAAACGCTGGTGCGGCGAATGCGCAAAATGTGCGTTCACGTCCCTTATTCTTGCACCCTACATTGACGAACATGAGGCCATGACCATCTTTGGCCGGAATATGCTCGACCTCGAGAGCCTCCAAGGGCATGTCCGCGAGCTTGTCGGACTGAGTACACAAAAGCCCTGGGATTGCGTCGGCACCATATCCGAATGCCAGGCCGCCCTCTACCTCGCGTCCAAGTTACCGGCATGGTCAGACACAAAAGCCGTCCGCGCATTGATGCCTGAACTACTATCGCGTGCCCCCGAAGAGCAGCTCGAGCGCCAGGTGGCCGATGCGCTTCGGCCCAACGAAAGAGGTGCCGTCCCGGCCCTTTTCGCCCAAGCGGCGGAGGCCATCGCGTGACACCAGTCCTTCTGCACGGCGCAGGGCGCGAAGCCAGGTCAGCCGCGGGCTATTTCAACACCAAAGGGATTGAGCCGCTTCTCTATGATGACGGGGGCGGTGCGATTGAGGGAACGCGCAGCATCTCTCTCGATGAGGCCAAGGCCGCCATCGAGGGCGCGCTCTATCTTCGCTCCCCAGGCGTCCCTCCCACCAACGCATTGGTAGCCTTGGCCGCCCAAAAAGCCGCCCTGGCCACAACGCCAACGGGTTATTGGCTCTCCAACTATGCTCCAGAAGGCACGATCACCGTCACGGGCACAAAGGGAAAGAGCACGACCACAGCACTTCTGACCCAAATTCTCTGCCATGCAGGATTAAAGAGCGCAGCCTACGGAAATATTGGAAGTCCCCTTCTCGGCCCCGAACCGGTGACTGAAACGCATCCGGTCGTCGAAATCTCGTCTTACATGATGCACGACCTTCCGGAGACGCATCACCTCCATCTTATCACGTCCCTTTTTAAGGAGCACACGGATTGGCACGGCAGTGAGGCTGATTATCGGGCAGCAAAGCTAAGGCCCTTTCGGCAAAGCAAGCCCGCGCCCGGCATTGCTCCGCGTGGAGTGATCGACTCTGAGGTGCTTCCGCCATCTGTCGAAGCCATTGAAGATCTGGTGCAAAGTGGAACGAAAGGGCTATCGATCGGTGGGGCCGACATTGACATCGGACCACGAGAACAGGGGTTCCATCAAGGGCCTATGCGCGCAGCACTGTGTTTATCACTCGCCGCAGCATCGAAGGTTGCTGCGACAGCGGACCTGAAGCCTGCAGCAGAGAAGACCATTCAGACGTGGAGAGGCATGCCGTCTCGACAAGAAATCATTCCCACCACTGACGGCCGAATATGGGTTGATGACGCCCTCGCAACCATTCCAGAAGCCACTCTTCAAGCGCTTGAGCGTTTTCAAGATAGGGACGTCCGCGTGATCTTAGGGGGCGCAGACCGAGGACAAGACCTCGAACATCTCTTTCGAGCGATCGGCCGCAAACAGACGATCAAGGCCTTTATCTTCGGGCCGATAGCGCAAGCCGCACCGGATTTCGTTTGTCATGTCGATTCTATGGAGACTGCGATCACAGAGGCGGCCGAAAGCTGCCCACAAGGGGGCATTATCTTGTTCTCGCCCTCAGCTCCATCGTCTGATCCGCATACAAACTATAAAGAGCGGTCGGCGCTCTTAAAACGCTGTGCCCTTCAGCTCATCTAGAGATCAACATTCTTCAGATACCAGTCGTAGGCTTTGCGCAATCCATCCGCCAGCTCAGTTTTCGGTGCCCAGCCGAGGCTCGACAAACGCTCTGAAGACATAAGCTTACGCGGAGTACCATCAGGCTTCGTTTGATCACGGAGCAACTCTCCCTCGAGACCAGCAGTCTTCATTACAAGGCTCGCCAGTTCCGCGATCGTGACATCGGAACCGACACCGACATTGACAAAGTCATGTCCTGAATAGTTCTTCATCAAAAAAACGAGCGCATCAGCACAGTCGTCCACATACATGAACTCGCGACGCGGTGAGCCAGAACCCCAAATCCCTAAGTCCTGCTCACCACCAGAGCGCGCAAGGCGAGCCTTGCGCAGCAAGGCGGGAATGACATGGCTGTTTTCGGGATGGAAGTTATCCCCCGGGCCGTAGAGATTGGTTGGCATTGCGGAGATAAAATCGTCCCCATGCTGCTTCCGGTAGGCCTGACAAAGCTTGATGCCTGCTATCTTAGCCACGGCATACCATTCATTCGTCGGCTCAAGAGGTCCAGTTAAGAGCGAGTCTTCGGCAATCGGCTGATCAGCCATTCGCGGATAGATGCAGGAGGATCCAAGAAACAAAAGCTTCTCAACACCGACGTCGTGACATCCCTTGATCAGGTTAGACGCGATCATCAGGTTATCGTAGATAAAATCCGCAGGATACGTATCATTGGCATAAATCCCGCCGACCTTAGCCGCCGGAATAAAGACTGCATCCGGACGATTCTTATCAAGCCATTGCCTGACTTGTTGCTGTTCAATGAGGTCTAGATCAGCCCTTGGAGCAGTTAAGATCTCGCTACACCCTTCTTTCTGCAGGCGCCGGACGAGCGCGGACCCAACCATTCCGCGGTGTCCAGCAACGAAGACCCGCTTTCCTGTCAAATTGTAAGCGCGAGCTTCACCCGGCATCTTCAGCCCTCAGCGTTGTTTGATGAATCGACCTCTTTAAGGTCACTGGTCACCATGTCGTCCACCAGTTCATCAAACGACACAGTGTGGGTCCAACCCAATTTCTCCTTAGCTTTCGTGGGGTCAGACAGAAGGAGATCAACTTCTGTTGGCCGGAAATAGACGGGGTCGATGCGAACAACGGTCTTACCGGTCTTGGCATCAACACCAACCTCGTCGACCCCTTTGCCGCTCCATTCAATTTGCATACCAACGAGCGCAAATGCCTTTTCGACAAACTCTCTTACTGAATGCGTTTCGCCCGTTCCCAGAACGAAATCATCAGGCTCTTCGAGTTGAACGATACGCCACATGCCTTCGACATAGTCCTTCGCATGCCCCCAGTCGCGCTGAGCATCGAGATTGCCGAGGAAAAGTTCAGACTGCAGACCACGGGCAATTCTTGCGACAGCTCGGGTGATTTTCCTCGTGACAAATGTTTCGCCACGCACTGGGCTTTCATGATTGAAGAGAATGCCGTTCGATGCGTGCATTCCATAGGCTTCACGGTAGTTCACCGTAATCCAATAGGCATAGAGTTTAGCTGCCGCATACGGACTGCGTGGATAGAATGGAGTCGTCTCGCGCTGCGGCGTTTCCTGAACCAGGCCATAGAGCTCTGACGTCGACGCTTGATAGAAACGCGTGCTCTTCTCTAACCCCAATATCCTGATAGCCTCTAGGATCCTCAGTGTTCCAACTGCATCGGAATTAGCCGTGTATTCTGGTGTTTCAAAACTCACTTGGACATGTGACTGCGCGCCCAGATTGTAAATCTCGTCAGGCTTCGTCTCTTGAACAAGTCTGATGAGATTTGTCGAATCTGTCAGGTCACCATAATGAAGGAAAAAGCGCGCCTCAGGATCGTGGAAGTCTGAATAGATGTCATCCACTCGCCCGGTGTTGAAGCTTGACGACCGGCGCTTCACACCGTGTACGATATATCCTTTTTCTAAGAGCAAGCGAGCAAGATATGATCCGTCTTGCCCAGTAACGCCCGTGATCAGCGCCGTCTTGTTGTTCATATTCCACCATTGCCAAATGTATTACGCTGGCGCTTTGCGGCAGAAACCTGGGGGCGCCTTGAAGCTACGTTGCAACACCATTCAGCCTGTGAATGCAACCTCATCGGTCGGAAAGTACCCTCGGGTCAGGCGCTCGGGTCAAGAGTTTGAGCGGTGACCACGAAAGCGCACGAGCAACCTTTGATCGCGCATGGCGCCTATCAGAGGCAATTCGCCGGCGATCCGCCTCTAACACCCCCAGACCAAGGTAGCCGTCGCGCACCCCCCTCAGGTACGATACCGAAACACCGTCTGCCAAAGATTTGAAGAACAACAAAATATCGCCCACAAGCCTCAAGGGCGTTGTCATCCAATACAGGAGGAAAGGCATATTCTTATAGAAAACCCAAATGCGATTGCGGTGACCGTGATAAACAGAGAAATCGCTTCGTTTTCCGGTGATGCCTGAACCTTCATGCCGCACAATCGCATCGCTGACTTGAACACAACGCCCGCCCGCGTTGCGAAGCCTAAACCCCAGATCCACGTCCTCTCCATAGCAAAAAAAACGCTCATCAAATCCGCCCAGCGCCATGAAACGCCCCCGCTTGTAAAGCGCAGCCGCAGCACACGGAGCAAACGTCTCATAGTCGGTGGTTGGCGCCGAAGCTCGCGGTTCACCATGCCCCCCTCGATAGGCCAAACCAAAAACCGAGCAGACATCGCCGCAACCGTCCAAAATCGTCGGGTTCGCGGCATCGATTTGTAGTGAACCAAAGGCTTCGACGTCGGGATGACGCCGGGCCGCCTCAACGAGTCGCTCCAACCAGTCAGGCTCTGGATAGGCGTCAGGATTGAGGAAAGCCAACCACTCTCCCGCAGCGTCCGCAGCAGCCAGATTGTTTGCAGCGGCAAAACCAAGATTTCGGCCCGCAGGTCGCGGCTTAATGACGCTCGCAAGCACATCCTGTCGATCGGTCGCAGCATCGAAAGAATTGTCACTCGATCCATTATCGACGACGATGATTTCATCAGGTTGGAGCGTCTGTGCCGCCAAATGATCAAGACACCCCCGCAAGCGCGAACCGGCGTTGAAATTGACGATCACAACGCTGACGCGCATAATCTCTCAGTCCTCTCGCAATTTGGCCAAACGCTTGAGCCGGATAACCGGAACTGATTATATGACTGATCCCAGGACGGATTTCCATAGCGCCGAATATCATGCGGATAATCGTGCGAGACTCGAACACTTGAAACAAGTTCTGCGGGACATGGCGTTCAACGCTGATGGCAAGACGGTATTGCAGGTCGGCGCAGGAATTGGTGACCAGGTCCAGTTTTGGATAGATCTGGGTGCGGACGTCACTGCAACCGACCCCGAGGCAGACAACATCAAAGTCATCACAGGCCGCTTTCAATCACAACAAGCTTACGTGTTCGACGTAGACTATCCTGAAACCAATCAAATTGAACAGCACTCGGTCGTCTTCGTGTACGGAATTCTCCATCAGCTGCGCGATCCGAGCCAAGCACTCCGGTTTTTAGCTTCCAAATGCGATGACCTTCTTCTGTTAGAAACGCAGGTTACCTTTGGCAGATCAGAGCCCATGGCGGGAAACGGACCTCGACTGACCCGATCGTGGGTGTTCGAGGAGCTCAAGAAGTCTTTTCCATACGTATACCAACCTTCTTTTCAACCGCTGCACGATGAGTTCCCGACGGATTGGTCGGCTCAAGGTCGAGTAGACCTGCCAGCGCGCACGACCTTCATCGCTTCACGCCAGAAGCTATGGGCCGGATCTCTTTTTCCCTACGTTCTTGAAAAACAGACAAAAAGAGACACGAATGCTCAGCACACAAAGGCCGGACTTGAAGGTCTGATCGAACGCACACCCTTTGATCTCATCATCGACGTCGGTGCAAACCAAGGCCAGTTTGCTAAGAAAATGCGCCGCATGGGTCATAAGTGCCGCATCGCCAGCTTTGAGCCATTAAGCTCAGCCTTCCAAAGACTCGCCGATGTTGCAGCGCGAGATAATGACCACATCGCTTTTCCATTTGGGTTGGGTGCTACCAATGAGACGCTGGACATCAAGATCTCTGGTAACTCCGTGAGCACGTCCCTCCTTCCCCTCACTGCCATGACCGTCGACGCAGAACCGATGACCGCCTCTATCGGTTCAGAACAAGTCGAGATCCGTCGTCTTGATGATATCATGGGTGATGTGTTTACAGAAGAACGGCTCGATAATGTGCTTCTAAAACTGGATGTGCAGGGGTTTGAGATCGCCGTGCTCAACGGTGCTACTGCCGCCATTCGTCATGTAACGCACATCCTCACGGAGTGCTCATTCGTTCCCGTTTACGAAGGAGAACCGCTGATCGAAGACCAAATCACTTGGATGAGGGAGCGCGGATTTCGCCCCATATCGATGGGCCTAGGGTGGTCGAACAAAAGAACCGGAGAGACTTACCAAGTTGATATGCTGTTTGCCCGATAAAGATACCTAGCCAAGATGGCGACACCCTCCGCACCCGGAAACACCAGAATGATCTGGCAACTCATCTCTTAGCCAACGGCTCTGCGCAAAGACCTCCAGAGCGTGCCGTTTAGAAAGATCGTAGTCGTCATCGCCAATGAACCCCGTCTCATCGATACAACACTTCGTAGCATGGCCACTTGCCAGAATGTGAAGGTCAAACCATTGCGCACAGGAAAAGTTCAATGCGGCTTCTGTCTCCGGCCGCTTGGATGTTGTCTCATTCCGTTCATGGCCACCTTTCGCACTTCCGCCCACCCACTCAAAGAAAGGGCGCAAGGCGATTGAAAAGAGTGGCCATCGATCCGCACAAAACTGCCGCACCTCCTTCGCCTGATCATCCGACTCATATGGCGCGCGAAGCTTGACCTCGACTGGAAAGTCACCACGCTCTTTGAGTTGATGTACACGATCCAAATTGATCAGAACCCGGTCCAATCCGAAGCCCATGAGACGAATGTGATCCCTCTCATTCACTGCATTAATGAAATGAACAAAGATGCGCGTTCATGATTGGCCATCCATTCAAACGCCCCCGCACGGAGCATTGTCCCGTTGCTCCAAAAACTCATTACAGCACCGGGGAGCTTCTGGGCAATCAGCTCATGAAACGACCTCATGCGACGGTCGAGGAGGGGTTCGTTGATACGCGAAAGGGTCATTTGAAACTTATGGTTTTTAGGCATCTCTGAGAGGTCGCCGATGATCTTTTCAAACAGCTCGGTCGGCATCTCATCACCCTTCCTCGGAGATTCAGGGTAAGGACAAAATCCACACTTAGCATTGCACCGGACCTGAGTCTCAATGCTGACTGTCCTTGGATACTCCAGACAGCGCTTTGCCAACGATGCAGTTGATTGCTGGTACAAGGCATATTCGGCCTGCGTTAAAATAGGAGCGTTATAGCTCGGGACACCCGACTGAGTGCTTGGAGCTAACGAAGAGACAGTTTTTGGCTCGGACACGCTTTGCCTAACCTCATCTTTCAATGCACGATATCAACAAGAGTTTTCTTGATCAGGCCCAACCTAGTCAGAATTGGGTTTACATCCAAGCTCTTCGATAGGAAATCTGAGAGGGGTCAGCCTTCGCAGCCAGTTAGAATAGGACCGCATGTCTCTTCCCACATTTGCAATCTCGGTCCCGATCGGCTCATGGCACCCATTTCTTCCCGCATGCCTAGAAAGCCTCATTTGCCAAGATACACCGCTCGAAGTGGCTATACTTGACGCGTCGGGCGACGCCCGTGTGCTTGAACTTGTTGATCGCGTTGCCGACCGCTTTGGTGAAAGGCTGGCTTACAGACGCCATGGACCAGACCAAGGCCAATCCGATGCCATTGCTGAAGGCTGGGCAAATATCAGCGGCGATATTCTTGGCTGGCTCAACGCCGATGATATTCTTTATCCAGACGCTCTAGATCGCGCCTCGAAGAGCTTCTTAAACGATTTAGAATTGGATGCCGTCTACGGACACTCGACGATTATCGATGACGCAGGAGCGTTCACTGGATATCATTGGGCGGTCGAACCACCGGGACCGCGGCTTCTCGAGTCAGGCATTGTTTCGCAGCCCTCATGTTTCTTTCGACGCAGCGCGACCGATTCAATCAATGGGCTGAATAAAGATCTCCACTATACAATGGATTGGGACCTATGGATCCGTCTTTATACAAATGGGCATCGATTTACGTTTATCGATAGTGTCCTCTCGATGGTGCTTTGGGGCTCCGATACAAAGACGTCATCCTTCAACAAAGAGCGACAAGCTGAGCTTTTACGGCTTATTCGGTCTCACTCTCCCAAGGCCAAACAAAAAAAGATTTTCCGTTCGTTCGCAATTCAAAACGCCCTTGATCGCATTCGCCCAAGACTTCTCAAAGACCTCATAGTCAGGCTTTTCGTCCGTGGGCGTAAAGTTATCAACGGACTCTCAGCTGACGGATTGATTCTGGAGAATTTTCACTTGCCAGTGTGCCATTACCAGCCCCATGCGGTCAAAGCCCTCAAAATTGAGGTCAACGATTGCTCGCAAGTCGCACAGATTGCCGTCGACGGCAAAGCAATCGCAACCAATCAAGTTTCAACATCAACATTGATTTGCCCCCTGGAAAACAGTCTGCCCCCTGGGAAAATCGCGAACCTGGTGATCGTATCCCCGAAAGGCTGCGCGAGGTTGAGACACGTGGCCCTTCTCTCAGACTTGGGCCAACCGGTTGCTTGACGGATGGCCAGCAGCTAAGCGGATCGAGTAACAGTTTGACCCTAACACGAACCCATTGGCCGATCAGAACTTCAGACTTTTAACCTCGCCATGACTGTTACGAACAAGCAAGAGAGCTCACGTATAATAGCGGAGCTTCACCAGCAAGAGACCGATGGACCCATGGCCTTGAATACTCCGAGTATTTATGAATTCGACGCACGCGAAAGCCGTTATCGCTACGCGTGGGATGATATCAAACGCGCCCTCTCGCGCCCCCAGCTGATTTTCACGCTGGTCCGCGCGTCATTTTTCAATAGATATCAGAATACAGCGCTCGGTGCATTTTGGTTGACTGCAACAACCCTGTTGATGGTCAGTGGACTGGCATTGCTATATGGACAAATCCTAGGAGCGGATTTAAGGGTTTACTTCCCCTACGTGGCTAGTGGCGTCATCGTCTGGGGATTACTTTCAGCGCTGGTGAACGAAGGTGCCGCCGCTTTTATTCTTGGCTCAAGCACATTCAACGAAACACCGATTGCAAAGAGCGTGTTTGCGCTCCGATCAGTAGGATTGGCCTATCTCAATTTCGTTTTCAGGGTACTGGTTTTGGTTTTCGTGTTGGCCTTCACGCGGACCATCCCCTCACTGTCAGACCTCTTACTGTCTTTGCTAGGCCTACTGATCATCGCCTGGACGGGCTTTGGCTTTATTTTGTCCGTGGGCGTGGTTGCCCTTAGGTTTCGCGACATCCTTCAACTGGCCAACGCGGTCATGACCGTGTCCTTTTTACTGACTCCGGTGTTCTGGCAGCCGGGCCGACTGGGGCACTACGAGTGGGCCGTGAATTTCAACCCCTTTTACCATTATATCAACATTGTTCGGGGGCCACTCCTTGATCAGCCGAATGTTGGTTTGAGTTTCGCAGTTGCAGTCATAGCGGCGGTTATAACGACGTTTGCTGGCGCAGTTATTTTTGGTCAGTTTGCCCGACGGCTCAATTACTGGAGCTAGAATCGTTATGGCATCCATTGATCTTACAGATGTAGCCGTTCATTTCCTCTTGACCCAAACTAAGTCGAGAGGATTGATGACGTCTATCAAGTCTCTCGATCTAGGCGGGATGTTCGATATTGCTCACGGTAAGACAGGTGTATCGGCTCTCCGCGGCGTCAATCTCTCGCTGAAAGATGGCGATAAACTAGCGGTCATCGGACACAATGGCGCAGGCAAAACGACATTGCTCAGAGTATTGGCAGCGATTCTACCCCCAACATCGGGGCGCGTGCGGATCGAGGGATCTGTATCCGCGCTCATGTCGATCCATCTTGGGTTGGACCCACTCGCTTCTGGATATGAAAATATCCGTAGTCGCGCTCGATATATGGGGCGCACAGAAAATGAGATCTCAGAGCGCTTTCAAGAGATTGCCGACTTTACAGAGTTAGGCGATTATCTGGAATTGCCGCTGAAGTCGTACTCAAGCGGCATGAAGTTGCGATTGACATTTGCTATCGCAACCGCGTTCCAGCCAGAGGTCCTTGTTCTTGATGAATGGCTGTCCGCAGGCGACAGAAATTTTAGAGACAAAGCGACAGCTCGTCTGGATAGCTTGATCCAAGCGACAGGCATTGTGGTCCTGGCGAGCCACAACAACGATTTACTCGCACGCGTTTGCAACCGAGGCATTGTGCTCCAACGGGGAGAGATCGTTTTCGACGGGCCTACGGACGAAGCGATTGAGCGAGGAAAACTTGTCAGCGCTCAGAAAGCCGCTGAATAATCAATCTATATGTAGTCTACGCTGATAGGATCAGATAGAGTTTGACCGCTAGGCTTCAACGCAAACGGCCAAGGGCTGCAATCGTTGCATTGACAACCCGATCACGCTCTCTCCAAAGAACATCCACATCTCCAAAAAGATCAGCAAGCGCCCTTTGAGCCTCGAGATAGACCCTCGCAAACTCGTCGTCCGGCTTGAAGTGCCGCAAATGCTCAGCGGCACCTTCTGCCTCGATACCGAACACATTGATAAACGATCCAGGGGGTACGATCTCAGTTATTCGATGTGATGGGCTAGCAGCGTAAATAGGGATCGCACATGCAGCAAAAGCATCAAAGGGCTTTTCAGTAATATAATCCGGATAATGGGTGTTCTCCAGCGCGGAGGAAATGTAAGTCTTCCTATCAAGTTGCGCGAGCTTATCGAGATGCCAATCAGCCAGCAGCTGACGCTTGGGCGAATCTCCCCAACCCTGCCCAACTCTTAAAACTCCCTGTCCCCCCGCGAGCAATGCTATCCGCGTTCGAAAACCACAATGTCCATAAAGATCCAATTCAGGACGCTCAAAATCATAGCGCTCCGCATCGCGCTTTTCTGCAAAATAAGCCTGCCTGATGGGCGCCTCATCCCATAATTCTAACAGTTCAGTTGTTGTCATTGAGGCATTTCGCCGGAATAAATTCGCATACCGAACAGCATAATGACCCTGCGTCGTCACGAAGTAAGGGATCCGATGAAACCGAAAAACATCAGACGTAAAGTGATTCAATACGTCATATGTATACGAATGACCTGCCGCCTCACCCGACCCGATAGGATCATCGAAATCAAATCCCCACGTTGTGTCCCATAGTGGCTCCTCAGAAAGAACCACCAGTTTATCCTTATCAAGATTCTTTCTACGATGGATAGCCTGTTCATAATATTCACGAATGTTGTCGCTTGCGGCCACAACAATAAGGTCAGCATTTTGTTCGTCTTGAACAATCTCAATACCCCGATCAAATAAATCCCTATAGGGATCATAAGTGAGAGGCATGCGGTTTGAACTGCGGCCCGTCACAAAGAGCTTGAGCGCCGCCCGACCCTGACGCCCTCCTCGCTTCTTCAATTCTTTCTCAAGCGTGGGCTTGACTCCAAGCCACGCCTTAGCGGACTCACTCTTGGAATGGCGCTCTGCCGCCAGTTTCACAGCCTCCTTAAGGCGATCATGCCGCGCATAGGCGCTGGCAAACTCTTTGGGATCGAGAAGAGTGCGGGCCGCGACTGATGACAACAGAAGGTATTCTGCATCGACTGAATGTGTCTTGGGGTTCAAGATATCACGCGAGAGCGCGAGCAACTCGTCATGGGAGAATAGCAGCTTTTCGACCGAGAACGCATCAGCTCCCTGGCTCTCAGAAGCCAGCAGTTCTTCTATTGTGTAAGAAAAGGCGTTAGGATTGAAAAGCATCCAAATTTGTTTGAGCGCAGCTCTTTTCTCAGCTAACGCATCGGGATCGCTGGCAAGGGATTCGAGGCGATCTGGTAATGCACGAACGGCGTCAATCGTCTCCTCACAGAAGACTGCCGCTTGTTCCCACAGCTTTCTATCACCTGGCAAATCGTGAGTGTCTGCCAAGATCACCGGTATGCAACCGGCCGCAATCGACTCCCATAGCCTTATCGAATTGGGGCCTGACCCCGATGGGCAAAGCGAAAAGATACTATCTTTGAGGCCCTGAACAAACTCTTCACTCGCCCTATCGTCAACCAATGCCGTCGACTGATCAGCCTTCCCCAAGATCTGATGATCGTAGACCACCTTGTTGTAGTGCCATTGATCGCGGCCAATCACACGCCCCCGAACATCATCCGAAAGCTCTTCCAGGATATAGGTCCTGACTTGGGATAGATAAAAAGGCTTCGCCTTTGCACCAACGAACGAAAAGAGTAGTGACCGATCTGTGCTCGTATCTATTTCGGGATGAGGGCACTGGACTGGATACAACGAGAACGGATGTAGCCGAATTCCAGGGTGCTCAGGACAAAAATCCTGCCCCAGCGCCTTATGACTCCAAAAAATGTCCGTCACGCCCGCATTGGCAAAGACCTCCTGAAAACGTAGAAGGTGGATATGCTGACAAACAGTCACCACACGCCGTCTACCCTCTGCGGCTTTGGACACCTGTCGCAAATTATGCAGTAGCGACTTCGCCTCTCCAGGACGGTTGATAAGCTTGTCGATGAGCGTAGCCCACGGGAAGGCTAAATAAATAACGTCATGCGGAATGGCTTGCTGGCGCTTCGAAAGACAGTCGAATGCGCACTTTTCAGTTATTGCCGGATACTGCCAGTGTTGGTCGTACGCCACAACGCCTAGTGACCGGGATGCAGCCTCTTCATCACTCCGCTCCCAAACCTCTAGGGCATCCACAAGCCTTAAGTCTTCAATATTCTTCGCATTCAAGGGCCAGATTGATAACTCGATCTTAGACGCCGTATCCAATGTCTCAGATGGGGAAGCAAACCCCATTCCGCCGACAAGCGTTCGATCGAGAGTCTTGTGGTACTGCCGAACTTGAGAATCGTGGACATGAATAGCGCGAATATCAGGAAACGGATTGATAATCTCCGCGCCATGTATCACTGCTTCGTATACGACCTTGTTATCGCAGCGAGGGATCCCCAAACCGAATTCCAGGCCCCGCAAAAAACTCTCAGAAAACTCAGATCCCGTATCAATTGCCCAAACATCTTGCGACCACTTGGGATCGGGATGCGGAACGAGGCCTTCAACAGTCTCCTCGTGGCGTGAAAGCGTGACAAACCTTGCCTTGGGCTGGAATATAGCACCCAGTTTCCAAATAGTCTCATCAAAAAATATATCAGTATTGCTCAATACAGAGATATGTCGACGGCCGAGCGATTGTGCGTACTCAATCCATTTGCGATAGGTAAGACGCCTCTCGATATCGACAATCCTCACCTTATCGTCTGTAAACGCAGGACAATGACCGTCGTCAATAAAAAGCGTTATAGAGCTGATAAGTGGATTTTCGATGTTCTTGGCCAAACACCGATCAAGCTCTTCTTGCCTTTGCTCGTCACGAGAGTGATAATAGGGGGTACAAAGATGTATTTTCATCAACTATCGAAGGCCTCAACGAAAGTACCAGTCATCCCAATCAACCTCTCGGCGCTGGTATCCATGGCTGGTCATCAACTTGAATATTGGTTCGCGATCTCCAGTGAAGTTATGCTCAATCGTCCAGTTCCGCACATCCCATTTCTCAAATGGAAAGGACATCAAAATCTCGAGCTCACTGCCCTCTGTATCAACACTGATATAATCGATTTTTTTAGGAGCACCATTCTGTTCCAAAAATTCGTCGAGACTGATCGTGTGCAGCTTCAGAATGTTATCACTAAACTGAGCATAAGCGCTCCGGCGATCAGCGTTTGAATCGCGGTCACGATGGTGCAACATGCCACTAAACTCGTCAGCTAACAGAAACTCCACCTCATCACCCGACCGCCCGCCAATACAGGCCGGAACCAATTGGCACTCTCTGTTGCTTTGCAACTCCTTGAAGTAACCAGGATGCGGCTCCGCAAGGATGCCTTGCCACGCAAACTCACGTTCCAGCAAATAAGTGTTGCTTAATGAAATTCCGTCAGTAGCCCCAAATTCAACAAAAAATCCACCCTTCTTAAATCCCGTACGCTCCAAAACCCATAGGTCTTGGCCAAGCTGGGACACGGACATGCGAGAAATCGACTCCTGAAAGTCTTGTTCATCAGCACTCGATGCATCAAGCTGACCGCGGGTCTGCGCCAGCATCAATTGATGGCGAAGCAAGCCAACTTCTGACTTGAGAACGGCGATTTTTGCATCAGTTTCCGGATCAATCTGACCCCCAATATCGCCGACGTGATTCACCATCACATCAGCAGCCTCACTTTTCAGTCCTGATGCGGATAGATCACGCACCGCGAGGATCATCCCTGGAAGCTCGCCCATGAGCAACGGTGGAAAAGGCACAGTGGTAACCGCTAATTGATAGTGCTTGTTCCGTCCTTCCGTATCACCCGCAAAGGCTGCGATCCGGCCGAGCATGATGTGTGCCGTCGAAGACATGACATCGACCAAGAATGACTGATCAACTTCATTCGACTTCGCCAAACCAATGAATTGCTGTGTCTCAGCGACGTTGCCAAGGCGGGCATGCGCACTGGCTATGACGGCCATGATACGTCCGCATGCGGCACCTTGAACAACATCACGTTCTTTATGGAGTGCAAGCGTGCCCCAATTGCCCTCTACCCACAAAGCCACAGCGCGCTCAAACGTAAGCACACCCGGACCTGCAAGTGAGTTAGCAACATGGTCGTCGCCTTTCAGATCAATCGAGTTATTCGACGACAAGCGAAAGCCCCTTCAAAACATCGAGATGCGTTTCAAGCCTTACGACATCTTCCCTCATGCCCTTGCTCTGACGCTCAAACTCAGACTTATCTGAACGGGCTTTCTTTAATTCAGCCTGCAGATGAACGATCTCGTCTTTCAGCTTCTTCACTTCAGCTTCAAAATCAGCGAATTGAGATGTTAGTGCCGCCTTCTCCGCCTCAAGATCGCCAACGCGCGATTTGAGCCTCTTTTCTTCAGCATGAAGACTTCTTAATTCCATCGCACTCGCGCCAGAATGCAAACGCAACGCCTTGACTACATCAGACGCATATTTCTCAGACTTCTGAACAACAAAGCCTGCATCACACAGGTAGTTAGCCACTCCGTTGCACGGACCAGACATACGCACAACCATTGAGGTGAATATGTCACTCCACTCCCCCTCAAGAAGAGCCCTTAGGATTAACAGCTCTTCGCCTGGAGCCTCTAGAATCAATCCATTTGTATCGAACCTGTCGAACGCGACATCTCCCATCAATTCGCCAATGGGCTTGGTTTTCACATCAAACGAACCAAGTTGCCGCAATCCAGGATAATTCTCCGTGTACGCGTCTAAACCCTGCAGGCCATTCAACCTCTCAAGATTAAAGGAGTGAAACACCGCAGGACGAGCGTCAGCGGACACAACAGCTTCCACGATCTCAATTCGCTGATCAGATGGCTCTATCCGACTCAATGCGCGCGCACCAACCGGACTGCCCTCGACCAGGACAACCCTCTTCACCGAGGAGCTCAGGTGAGAATGCAAGTCGCGCCCACGCCTAGCCCCAATCTGGAGGATGGCGTCAACACCGTGGTCAAATGTATCAGGATTCATTCTTAGCTCGCATGGAAGATCAAGAATACAGGGCGCGTCACGAATGGTTCTCGGCAGTTCGCCCCTCGGCACGCCCCACGGCAAGATAATGCACCAACGGGTTTGCCCCCGCTGCTGCAACATCGGGATTCGACTTTAGATAGTCAGAACTGTTAAAATCCTTCGACGGTGAACGGCCCTCAGCGCCACCAAAACGAACAAAATGGACCAAAGGGGCGAGGCCGGATGATACAATGTCGGTGTACCGTTCAATATACCAAGCCTCATCAAACAACCCCGATTTCTTGACAATCGAACGCTGACGCCTCTCAGAAATAAGGCGACGCAAACCAAAACCTCCCCGTACTATTCGCGAGACGACTCTGATTGGAGCAGAGAACTTCCAAGAGACGCTGTTTCGAAGGGCTGCGATCTCAGCCCGAGCATGCCCCAGTGCAGCCTTGTTAGCCACACTATCAGCAGACGGCGCACCTGATCTCTTAGCTGTTCGATAGCTAATTTCAGCCTTCGATTGGGCAATCACGAGCTGCGACTTCAAAACAGCCGTATAACGCTTGAGCTCCTCTCTGTACACTTCGTTTTTTCTAGCTTCACGCAGTTCATCGAGCGCCACACCTGGGAACATCGGGGTTTGCGGCTTGTAGAGCCCAGTTGGCCGCGCGAGAGCAGCAAGTTCATCGTTAAGATCGCTGATCTCAGCAGAAGCGCCAGCGTAAGCATTCGCAATGGTCAACTCACCAGCGGGGGGGGGAGGATTGAAGTCGACGCCAAACTGGCTCCCAAACTGATTTTCAAAAAAGAATTCGAACTCCTTTGGAGCATTTCTTAGGCCACCTCCAGAAAACACGTCCACTGATGAAAAGTGTTTAGTGGCCACCTTAAGAAGCTGCTTTGACCGATCAGTCCACTCACTAGCAGCATCGCTTAACCCCCCACCCTGAGCAATAATCCGAGCAATGAACTCACCCGGATCTTCATAAATGAGGATGCCGCGAACGTCTCCTAGAGACAGCATTTCTTCAATCACCGGCCAGGAGCGGGGCTCACCCAGTGAAGCAGTTGCAGCCTCTCCGACGGACAAGAAACGGGTCGCAGCGTTCTGAGAGGATAAGATGTTAGCGACACCCTCAAGGGAACTGAGACCGTCTGGTAACAGCTCCATCATCCCAACAACCAAACGATCCCGAGGCGGCACAATAGAAAGGGAACTGCCAGAAGACGACTTCCCATTGACACCGACTACGAAGCGCATACCCGAAACTCACCTTCTTCTACTGTCTAACCAATCCGCGACTGATATGCCAAAGCGGATCACAGGTCCACTTGTGTGATGATCGTAGCCCGTCGGTCGGGCCCAATCTGTCGACTTGCCGATGTTTTCGTCATATAGGAAGCGAAGTTCGAAGTCGGAATTGGGATCGATATCAGGTGCGCCACCCTACGAAAGACGATTGTTTCAGAACGCTCAAAGCGATTGATGTGCCGATCGGCTCCATTCTCGACGTCGGTGTCAAGACATGCGCCTATGAACTCAGACGCGCCTTCCCAGATCTCCACCATGTCCTTATGGAGCCAATCGTCGAGTACAACGACGAAATGAAGAAAAATTACGAAAAAACCGGCACTTCGTTCGAAGTCATCAATGCTGCGATCTGTGATCGAGATGGCGAAGTCAGGCTAAAAACCTCGACGGTCTACGCAGACAAGCCGATCAGCCATGCACGAATCACCAGCGACGGATCGGATGACGGCGAACATAGGACCGTTCCCTCGATGACACTGGACCGAATTGTTGAAGATCGTGAGTTGCCCGGCCCATTCTTGCTCAAAGTCGACGTCGACGGCGCTGAACTCTTGGTGCTCAAGGGGGCGCGGGAAGTGCTGAAGCGCACCAGCGTTGTTGTGATCGAAACCGGCTTTACCAACATGGTCGAACGGGCTGCCGCTCTTCTCGCAGCAGGGTTTGAAGTTTTCGATGTGGTCGATATCAGCTACTATAATGATCGCTTTGTGCAAGCTGATATGGTCTTTATGCGGACCGATCTTATTCGTGATCGCAAACTCGAAGTTTACCGAGATGGCTTCGATGTCGCAAAGTGGCAGCCTTACGCACCAGCAAACACCTAAGTTACGAGCGGCATGTCCTCTCCGCTCTTACAGCACGGCATCAAAGAATTTTCCGACGTAGACGGCTTTTTATACACTTGGCTATGGCCACGTGGGATTTCCTCTTCGAGACTCAACAACGGCTTGGGATCACAGGAGGCATGCTCGAGATCGGTGTTTTCAAGGGAAAATCAGCCATTCTCTCGGCACTGCATATGAAGCGGGACGAGCCGGCTTTCTTCATCGGCATTTTTACAATGCGGAAATTTGCTCCTGGTGCATTTCTGACATGGCCCTAGCGGACAACAGTTGGGCACTCATTCGCAACAGCGTCATGCATGATTACGAACGTTTTCGATTATACCGCGCAACACGAGTCGCGATTTCTTTGGCCTTGACCGGGACATCGATGCATGGATCTATTAAATTTAATCCGAGGCGCACCTGACTTATGATCACTTACAGTCGAATTCCGGACTATTATTCCCTCCTCTGCACATACGAGGAGACGTTTCCGGCGGCAGCAGCTCCACTTAAACTGCGCGGCATGCTGAAGGACTTTCAAAACCTCTTCGTTTTGGATCAAATTCAGAAGTTGCTGCCGAACGGTGGACGGCTATTAGAAGTCGGTGGCGGATCGTGCATCATGATGCGCGAGCTCATCAGAGTGCAACCCAATAAATATGAATGCTGGAACCTCGATCCGCTCGACGGGACAGGCAATGGCCCAAAATCGGCCACTTACGCCAAGCAAGGCGAAACAGCCATGAGATCGCTCAATGGGATTAAGATCCTAGAAGAGCGGATTGGAGATTTTTCGCCTCACCTAGAGGATGAATCCTTTGACTGCGTATTTAGCGTGTCGGTAATGGAGCACATTCCCCTTCGTGACTGGTCACGATGCTTTGATGATATGAAACGCGTACTCAAACCCGGTGGTCTGTGCATTCACGCTGTCGACCTCCACCCCCTTGATGAACAGACAGCAGAAGACCGCCTGATTATGCTGCGTGTTGCACAAAGCAACGTTTTGAAGCCACTCGATAAAGCCTCACTGCCCTCCATCGCCGATGCGAGATCTGACCCAGAAACACTTTCCGTGTCGCCATTCGAATATGCGCGATGGCTTCGCTATATGAATATGCGGGATGGCTCATATCGCCGCGTAGCATCAGGCAACTCGGTCTATCGTAAGGCGTAAATCGATAGAGCAACGCACCCACTGGCCAAGGCCGACCGGGAACGACATAACACACCCCGAACCGTCACTTTGCGCGCAGGACGCAGCAACAAGCCTTTATTGGAAGCCCAGCGTATCATGTTGAATATCGACAAGAAATCTAACGCGCGCATGCCGCTCAAGTCACAGGCATTCGCTCGCTTACGAGAAATGGGCATTCCCATTGAAACAGTTCTCGATGTCGGCGTGCTGACATGCACGTGGCCCCTCATTCAGGAGTTTAGAGATAAGCTCCACGTCCTTATGGAACCAATCGAAGAGTTCGCCCCAAGGATCCGCAAGACTTATGACGAACATCGAGTCCGCTACGATCTCGTGATTGCGGCCATGTCGGACAAAGATGGCGAAGTCACCATGCAAACCAAATCGGTGCGCGAAGGATCAGCGATCACACATGCAAGGATTGTCAACGACGACCATAAGCGAACAAATCTTCGCACCGTAAAATCCATGACCCTTGCGACACTCATTGAAGAGCGCAGCTACAAAGGACCGTTCCTGCTGAAGCTGGACGTTGATGGAGCGGAGCTGGAAATCCTCAAAGGGGCAAAGTCAATCCTCGGTCAATGCAGTGTTATATGTGTTGAGGTTGGCATCAAGAATATTGTCCAGAGGGCTGATTATATCATGCGCGCCGGATTCCAACCCTTCGACATTGTAGATTTATGCTATTATGATAGGCGTCTGGTTCAAGCCGACATGATCTTCGTCAATGATCGCATGATCAAAGAGATGGACTTAGAGATCTACAGGGACGGTTTCGATATCGCAAAATGGGAAGCTTTCAATCCCAAGTGATCGATAGGTCTAACATCATCATGGACGTGAATGAGCGAAACCGCATAGTTAAATTTGGTCTCGTTGGCATTGGCAATACAATTACAGATTTTTTGATCTATACTTGCCTAATTTGGTTCAACTCGCCCTTCATTATAGCCAATGCAGTTGCTTTTTTACTAGCAAACATCCAAGGCTATGTTGTGAACGCAAAATTCACGTTTTCGAATAGCACCAGTTCAGAGTCTTTGTCCTTACAGACGTACTCGAGATACCTGATGGGGCATCTCGGCTCGCTCGTCTTTGGCACTGCGATCATTGCTGTCACGATCAGTACACTGGGCCCATTCACCGCAAAACCTATCGCTGTCGCTGCCGGCTTCTGCCTGAATTATTTTGTTAGCAAGCGATTCGTGTTCAACAAAGCGGGCGGCCAAGACAAAGTCGCTTGCGATCGAGAACGACCCCCACCTACCTACAGTACAACCATGCTTGGTTCCGATCATGATGAATAAGCTCAAATTGCTGGGTCACTTGGACTTGGAAGCAATAATCGCAAAGCTTCCCGTTTTCAGCAACAGAGATGAGCGCAGACTGGTTTCGATGGCCATGCTCATCAATGTTGTGGCGTATGGGTTCTTTATTGCTCATCATTTCTTGCATAATCATACGCCGCGATTTCCTTGGATCAACGCGCGAGACCAATTGTTTGCTGGACGCTGGTTCAATGTTATCTTGATCCGCACCAACTACCTTGCTGACCTGCCCGTGCTCGGGCCATTGACCGGGATCGTTTTTTCGATTGCCGCCGGAGTCTTACTTCTCAAGGTATGGGGCTTGAAACTCACGTTCACGGAACGTCTAATTACAATTGGAGTACTGACGACCTTTCCCGTCTGCTTGTCGTACTTTTATTATACTTACCAAACACCGTTGTTTTTCATCTCAATTTTGTTCGGTACAGGCGCCATGGCAGTGGCACACTCAGCCAAATGGTGGCGGATCTTGGCTGGAAGCCTTCTCGCCCTCCTGGCGCTGGCTTCATATCAGGCATCGCTGAGTGTCATGACCACGATTATCGTGACGGCCTTTATTGCCAATCTGATCACACTCCAAGACCGTTCTCTCGAAACATCAATCAAGACAGCCGTCACTCGTGTCGCATCGCTGGCGATTGGCACGCTATCCTATAAAGTGAGCCTCGATATACTTGGGATCAAGACCTCCCATGCCACGTCAACAATTGCGCTTAAGGATTTACCCGGACGGCTTATCCAAGTCAGCGAGGCAAGCTTTAAGCACCTTACGCTGACCCAGCCCGACCTCCTTGATCTCATTAAAACAGTGCTTCTTGCACTCTTAATCGCAGCGGCCGTCGCATCTATAATCAATGTACGAAAGAACTTGTGGTCAGCGCTGCTTATGCTGCTCGCTTGGCCTGCAGCAGTGATTGCGACAAAGGCCATGTTCCTGGTCAGCGCAGATGGAAGCTTTTTTCAGTACCGCTATAACATGTCACTCGCGACGCTGCACGCGTTCTCGTTCGGAGCGGTGATTTCGTGTATCAAGTTACCCACGCTGAGGTCCTTCGCCCTTGTCGTCGGTGCCTTTGTCGTTCTTCGGTTTGTCCAGGCTGACTTGGTACGACAAGAGGTTCTTTATCGCGGTGAGCAACATGACATGGCACTCGCTAATCGGATCCTGACCCGCATTGAGAACCTGCCTGAGTTGGACACGACACAGACATATGACCTCGTTCGTGTCGGGAAATATTCGTCCTTCAGACGAGATGCTCTTTCATCAAAAGGCCATCAATCTGATTCATACGGTGACGGTCACATGGACAATGGAGAAATTACCGATCGCTGGACCGATGAAGAAGTATTTGTCCTCTTAGGAAGCAAAATCAAATTCAAGATCCGCGGTACCGATCCTAATTTTGCGAACAAGGCCTCCGATGCAAAGAAGACTATCCTGAAAGATAGGAAGACTTGGCCTCACGAATCATCAGTTTTTATTCAAGACAAGACGGTCTATATTTATATGCAATGACTGAAGACCAGGAACGGGGCCACACTTTTTATTTGTTATGCTCTCCTAAGTCCTGATCAAATCCAATAGCTTCTCTTACAAGGTAGACCGGCCGCTCCTTAGTTTCCAGAAAAATGCGCCCAACATACTCGCCCAAAATCCCGAGTCCAACCATATTCAAACCACTGAAGAACAGCAACACAACCATTAAAGAGGCATAACCCGGAACATCGACACCCAGCAAAACAGTTCGAGAGATAACCACGAACGCGTAAAGGGCGCTTATCATTGCGACACCAAAACCGAAATAGGTCCAAATCCTGAGCGGTAGTGTTGAGAACGATACGATACCTTCAAGAGCCAAGTTCCACAGCTTCCAAAAACTCCATTTGGTCGTACCGGAAACGCGCTCTGGCCTTGTATACTCAACCTGCTCTTGCCGATAACCGAGCCAGGCGAACAAACCCTTCATGAACCGCGTGCGCTCGGGCAGTCGTTTCAGAGCATCCACGACTTGACGATCCATCAAACGAAAGTCGCCGGCGTTAAAGGGCAGAGGCGTTTCCGATAAACGCGCGGCTATTCTGTAGAATGACTCCGAAGAAACGCGCTTGAGCCAGCTGTCATTGCCACGATCAGTGCGGACAGCTATCACCATGTCAGCGCCCTCACGCCACTTATCAAGCATATCGCCGATGAGCTCGGGGGGATCTTGAAGATCTGCATCGATTGGAATCACGACGTTACCACCGGCGAAGTCGAGGCCTGCCGTCAGGGCACGCTCTTTACCAAAATTCCGACTGAGATCGATCACCTTAACGTTCTTGTTATCTCTACTTTTCCCGACGAGCATCGCTAGGGTCGCATCTCGACTGCCATCATTGACGCAGACGATCTCATAACGTGAAGACAGTTTCTCGAGGATCGGGACAACGCGATCAAAGAACTCGGGGATCACCTCTTCTTCATTATACATTGGAACGACAAGACTGATAAATGGTGCATCTTTCATAGTAATCACCTGGTCGATTAATGACAGTGGGCTGAACAAATTTTGACAAAGCGAATCATCGCGCCAAGCCTGGCATAACGCCCCAAGGCGCGGGTTAACAACGGAAACATTTCACTCTCGATTTGGTTGATCACGTTACCGCTCGCCGAGCCGCGCTGGCAGCATAAAGCCAGTAGATGTGGCGGACCAAAGACGTGATGGGGGGCGGAAGAAACACGGCACCATCTCCCCTGACCTCCTGCATGTAGTGCTCCATTCCGGTCACGGATCTGTTACTATCATGTCGCCTAAATCCACCAAGGACAGACGGTATGGAGTGAAGCTCATCATACTGCGCCAATCGCTTCCAAAGAACATAGTCTCCAGCGAGCTTCTTGGAGGTGATTGCCTGCCGATCATCGGCCGACAGTTGATCAAAAAGCGACCTGGAGAAGAAAATGCTCTCTTGCTGAATAAACCCAAGCAAATCCTTGTGAAACCACCCCTGCCTAATCAATCGTTGGGGATGACTTGCCTGAGGACGGACATCCGTGAGGCAGCCGTTCACGTCCCAAGCCGAAGGTAGACCAGTCACCCAACGATGATCAGGCGACGTGTTCAAATGCGCTGCGACACGCGCCAATGCCCATGGTGGATACAGATCATCAGCATTAATCCATGACAGCACCTGTCCTTTGGACGCATCGAGTCCGAGAAAGATGGCGTCATACATCTGCATCCCAGGTTTCGAGAGCGCTGTTATCCTAGGGTCCGCTTCCGCCAGCTCAACAATCGTCTCCAACGTACCGTCTGTTGAGCCCGCATCGATAATCAAGTGCTCGAAGTCCTCGTGGGTTTGACGCAGAACGCTGCCAACGGTCTCTCGTATGTAAGGGAGACCATTCAGGACTGTTGTGATGATCGAAAACTTCAAGCTGCGATGACTCTCACCAAAAATACCCAACCCAACCTGAAGGCTTCTCTCGCGTGGGCTCGAAAACAACCAAGTTCGGCAGCGGGATGATGATCGCTGCGAATTCAACAAGCAAGCGTCGCGATTATGAACTGGAACGCAATGTGCCACGGATACAAAGACCCATCCGTGTCAGATTTCAAAAAAGTGAGCCAAAAGCTCCCTACGGAGCGAATGGCGCGAGTGACGGGGCTCGAACCCGCGACCTCCGGCGTGACAGGCCGGCACTCTAACCAACTGAGCTACACCCGCGCATTCCGCACCAACTCGGTGCGAGCCGCGTGAGTAGAGCCCTGACATGAGCCCGTCAAGCGCTCAATCGCGTTTCTGTGCTGCTTCCTTTTTCGCAGCCTCACGCAGTTCAGCAATTGCGATCAGTGTGAGGGTTGGGACGAAGCCGTCGACTTGATCGGTGATGTCGACGACCTCCCAAAGTTGGGCCAGTCCCTTCCAACCGAAAAGCGCAAAGCCGATCGCAGCGAGAAGAAACTCAAACACTGTGCCAAAGCCTGGGATCCTCCCGATCAAAGCATCAGCGAGATCGAGGAGAATGGCGATCACGAGCTTGATCTGCGCGACACGGACGGGGGTCATAAGGAAGGCTCCAAAAACCGGCGAACTGTGGTGATAAACTCGTCGAACTTATCGTGGTGGGGCCAGTGCCCTGCCCCCTCGACCTCCAAAAGACGGACATCTTGGAATGTCTCCATCCTCCCGTCATCCGAAGGACTCGTGGCCCAGCTCTCTAGGCCATAAACCAAGAGAACAGGACACGGAATATCGGCATAAAGCCGCCCGTACTCCGCCGGCGGCGTTGGTCGCCATTCTGTCATGCTCAACGCCGGATCATACTTCCAGCCGTAGCCGTCATCATAATGACGAAGGGCATGGGTTGCGAGGTGATGAGCCTGATCATCATGGAGTTGCTGATGAAGAGCCGACATCCGGGCGATGCCTTCTGCATTCGTCTCAAACCGGCGAGGCTTCTTCTCGCGCGCCTTGAGACGGCTTTCAACAAGCTCCCGCAGCCTTTCTGAACCAGGCTTAGACACCATCTTGTCGAAGCTCTTTTGTGAGAAACCCAGCCCCTCCATCGAGACCAGTGAGCGAACCTTATCACCAAACGCAGCTGTATAATGGAGCGTGATGTTGCCGCCATACGAATGTCCGATCACGTCGAAAGGCGGCTTGAAGCCCAGTCGTTCAAGATGCTGCACGTGGGAGCCGAAATCGGTGACCATATCAGCGAACGCATAGCCGCCGCCTGGCGCCCAGTCGCTGTCGCCATGCCCGCGCAGGTCTGGAACCGCAACACAGCGAATGTCGCGCAGCGCCTCCACGGTCCAGTCCCAACTGCGTCCGTGGTCCTTTCCGCCGTGTTGAAGGATCACAAGCGGTAAGGACGGATCACCCCAGATCCTCAGCTTGAGACCAATGCCTCCGGCGTCGACCCGCTCCTCCCTGAGAAGGCTCTCATCAGGGAGCGGAGCGACAGATGCGACTTTCTCGACCATCAGAACCCGGAAGGCAGCTCCGCCGCCCTCTCCTCATCGAGGTAACGCGCCGCTGTTGGCTTAAGGGAGTCATCGAGCTCGATGAGCAACGGATTGCCCGTTGGGATTTCCACCGCAGTGATATCGTCATCGCTGACGTCGAAGAGCACCTTCACCAACGCACGAAGTGAGTTGCCGTGAGCCGCGATAATCAGGTTTTGTGGTGTACGGAGAGCAGGCGCAATCGCCTCTTGCCAATAAGGCTCCGTCCGATCGAGCGTGGTCTTGAGGCTCTCCGTGTTAGGCACATCAATGCCGCGGTAGCGGCGGTCCACAAGTGAAGGGAACTCGGCCTGGTTCTCAAGTGGCGGCGGGGGAGTGTCATAGCTACGGCGCCAAATGTGCACTTGCTCGTCGCCGTGCTTCTCAGCGGTCTCTTTCTTGTCGAGACCGGTCAGACCGCCATAATGGCGCTCGTTCAGCCGCCAGTCCTTGATCACAGGTAGCCACGGCTCTTCCATGCCATCAAGAGCGATATTCAGTGTTCGGATGGCCCGAGTGAGCACGGAAGTGAAGCAGGCGTGGAACTCAACGCCGGACGCTTTGAGCAAAGCACCAGCCTTTTGTGCCTCGGCAACGCCTTTGTCGGTCAGTGGCACATCCACCCAGCCGGTGAAGCGGTTTTCAAGGTTCCAGGCTGACTGGCCGTGGCGAAGGAAGGCGATGGTGGGCATAGGTCACTCCGAACATTCGCCGGTGGGCTTAGAACGAAGATCGGGCCGATGCTACTCCGGCAAACGAATGTCCACCCAAACGAGGCGGTGATCAGAACTGACGACCGGATAGCCTGGACCAACCAGGTTGAAGCCAGGCTCATCAGGGGCTGGCCAGAAGGTGCCACTCGCGATCACCTCGAGGTCAGAAGACGGCAACACATAATCGACGCGCAAATTGCCCACGCGCTGGTCGGAGAAATCTCCCGTATCGAGGGTGTGGTCTCCATCGTGGCCAAGGTTGGCATCGCCTTGCTCGAGGGCCGCATCATCGCCGCCCGTGCTGTAGGGCGCGGGATCAACCACCCTCTCGGAGGCAAGCAACTGGGCGATTGCATGTTCCTCCACACCGTCAAGGGCGTCACCGTCGACAGGATCGGCATTGAGATCACCTGCGATCACGAAAGACGCGGTCGCAGCAAGACCGCCCGCGACGCCCACATCATCGATCAGCCACTCAGCGTCTGCACCGGTGACGTAGTCGAGGAGGAGCCTGACTTCGTCGTTGTTGCGTCGTCCGTTGCGATCTTCTGGGCCGTCAAAGCCCGGAGGCGTCGGGTGAGCGAGGATGAAGTGCAACGTCTGGCCGTCAATCTCGATAGGAACATCAGCGTGCGTCTTAGACGAAAGCCTAAAGATGTCCTGCGCATCCTCTGAATAGAAGTCGGTCGGCATCAAGTTGCCGGGGAGATCCTTCCAAAGAAAGTCTTGGAACGTCCTCACCATCGCTTCGTTGATTGGATAGCGCGAGATCACGCCGAACGCATACTGGCCTGGGAACCGGCCAAAGCCGAAGGCATCATTGCCGTACTCTTGCGAGCCTGGAGCATGGTCGTTGCGGCCATCGCCATCAAGATCAACCCAGCTGGCAATCCCTGTATTGGAAGGCAAGGCGAGACGATAATCATAGCCGCCATCAATAAGATCAGCGAACAGATCGAGCGCCCGACCTTCTGGATCGAAATCGATCTCGTTCACCACCAAGATATCAGGGTTTACGGACTGAATGATCGCTTTGATAGCATCCGTACGACGATGGTTATCGAGCTCAAGCTCAGAGATCAGTCCGCCCGCACGGTCGGAATGGTAGAGCGCCACATTGAAGGTCGCGACGCGCAAAGCCCCATCATCTTTGGGCGCAATCGCTTCGGGAACAGGATCGAAGGAAAGAGGTTCTTCAGACGGAGCTTCACCGCAAGACGCGAGGCCAACAGCAGCGAGGGCTGTCCCAATCCAGAGTCTCAGCATGGGTGTCCTGTTGCCTCGTCTCGAATGTCGTCAGTGAACGAAGAATGTTTTCGCGATCCCGAGAACGCCGAGATAGGTGAAGAAGCTGATGACCAGGTTCGTGAACACGTTGGTATCGAGCATGAGCAGCGTGATGAACATCACAATGGCCAGAACCACCGGTAGGAAGATCGTGTAACCCACGTTCATCAGCGAGTGATAGGTTTCGTCCTGGTTGTTGTTCACCTGGTCGTTGTTGTTGGTCGTATCCATCACTCTCGGGCTCCTCTAGCAGGATCGCAGCGGCGCTTAGCGCATGCCGCACGCAGCGGCAATTCACCGCGAAACGAAATTTTGCGAAGGGCGAAAGCCCCTTAGTCCATCGCTTTGACGACCTCTTCGCACATTTTCTTCGCGTCGCCGAAGAGCATCATCGTGTTGTCGCGGAAGAAGAGCTCGTTCTGAACACCCGCATAGCCAGCAGCCATGCCGCGTTTGACGAAGAGCACTGTGCCCGCGTTTTCCACATCAAGGATCGGCATGCCGTAGATGGCTGAGGTCTTGTCGGTTTTCGCGGCCGGGTTGGTCACGTCATTGGCGCCAATAACGAAAGCGACGTCGGCTTGGCTGAATTCTGAGTTGATATCCTCTAGCTCAAAGACCTCGTCGTAAGGCACGTTGGCTTCAGCCAAGAGGACGTTCATGTGGCCCGGCATCCGGCCCGCCACCGGGTGGATGGCATATTTCACCTCGACGCCCTCTTCTTTGAGTTTGTCGCACATCTCGCGGAGAGCATGCTGCGCCTGGGCCACAGCCATGCCGTAGCCTGGGACGATGATGACCTTGCCAGCATTGCCCATGATGAAGGCTGCGTCTTCAGCAGAGCCCTGTTTGACCGGGCGCTCTTCTGCAGCGGCGCCGGCGGCCGCCGCGGCGTCATCGCCGCCAAAGCCGCCAAGGATCACCGAGAAGAAGTTTCGGTTCATGCCTTTGCACATAATGTAGCTGAGGATCGCGCCCGAGGCACCGACAAGCGCACCCGTGATGATCAGCGCCATATTCTGGAGCGTGAAGCCGATACCAGCGGCCGCCCAGCCTGAATAGGAGTTCAGCATCGACACAACGACCGGCATATCGCCGCCGCCGATCGGGATGATCAGCAGCACACCCATGGCAAAGGCGATCGCGGTCAGAATGAAGAACAGAACCGGGCTCTGAACGCCGGTGCACAGCATGAAGATCAGGACCAAAGTCACCACCGCGAGTGCAATATTGATGACGTGACGGGCGGGCAGCAAAATCGGTGAGCCCGACATCCGCCCGGCGAGCTTTGCGTAGGCGATGACGGAGCCGGAGAACGTGACAGCCCCGACGAACACACCGATCGCCATCTCGACAATAGCTTGAGCATGAATATGGCCCGGCTCACCAATCCCGTAAGCCACCGGGGCAAGGAACGCCGACCACGCGATCAAGACCGCTGACATCCCGACAAGGGCGTGGAAGAACGCCACCAACTGCGGCATCTCTGTCATGGCCACCGTCCGTGCACGGTAAGCACCAAAAGCACCGCCCGCACCGACCGCCAACGCGACCAGGAACCAAGCACCGATACCGGCGGCTGATAGGAACTGCTCGGAGAAAAGGGTCGCGAAGACCGCGATCGCCATCCCGATAATCCCGTTCCTGTTACCAGCCCGGGAGGTCGCAGGAGAGCTCAGCCCACGGAGCGCAAGGATGAAGAGGATCCCTGCAATGATGTAGAGAATGGCGGTGATATTGCTGTTCATACTCTTCGCTCCTGGGCCCTAGGCGGCACTGGGTACGGAAATCTGTTCGACGACAGCGCGGAGCCGTTCGCCAAGGGGTTTGGGACGACGCGATTCGGCGTCGACATAGACGTGGGTGAATTGACCTTCGGCGGCGGCCTCATCGCTGTCATTGCGGAAGAGCCCGATGCCGTAGGTGACGGATGAGTTGCCAATACGGTCAGCGCGGATGCCTGCGGTCACGACATCCGGGAACGCCATTTCAGCGTGATACCGGCAGTGCGTTTCCACAACGAGACCCACCTGGTCGCCCTTATGGATGTCGAGGGCACCCTCTTCGATCAGGAAGCTGTTCACGGCACTATCGAAGAGCGCGTAATGGATCACGTTGTTCATATGTCCGTAGACATCATTATCGTTCCACCGCGTGGTGAGCGTGCGGAAGGCGCTGTAATCGCTGCGCCGGGCTGGTGGTGTCCGCTCCGCCATCAGTAGGCCTGCTCATAAATTGAGAGCGCGTCGGCTTCCGACACATCGCGCGGATTGTTCACAAGAAGGCGGGTCTGCAGCATCGCGTCGGACGCGAGCTGCGGTAGGTCTGCCTCGCTGATGCCGACCTGGCGCAATTTCGTCTCGAGACCCAGTTGCGCAGACAGCTCTGCGAGCCGCTCGATAAAAGCAGCGCAGCGGGCCTGGCTGCCATCGGATGACGCCAGATCAGGGAATGCGTGGGGCGCTAACTCTGCATAAAGATCACGCGCACCCGTCGCTGTGTCCTGAGCGTTGAACCTCAGGACGTGGGGCAAGACGAGCGCATTAGAGAGACCATGCGGGACATGGAACCGGCCACCGATGGGGTACGCCAAGGCATGGACTGCGGCCACGGGCGAATTGGCAAAGGCCTGCCCTGCCAGCATCGAACCCAGAAGCATCGACCCGCGCGCGACCTTGTTCGACGGCTCACGCACCGCAGTCTCAATGTTCTGGCCCAAGAGCTGAAGCGCCTCGACGGCGAGCGCCTTGGACAAGGGATTGTTGTTCGCGCTTTTGGACGCATACGCCTCAATCGCGTGGACCATCGCATCAATGCCCGTCGCGGCGGTGATATGCGCCGGAAGACCAAGCGTCAGGTCAGGATCGAGAATAGCCGCATCAGGAATGATAAGCGGCGAGCTCACGCCGCGCTTTTCATCGCCCGGCAGCGTGATGATCGACACCGGTGTCACTTCAGATCCTGTGCCAGCGGTCGTCGGGATCAAAACAAGCGGGAGCCGAGGACCTTTGGCATTGCCTACACCCCAAGCCTCGTCGATGTCTTCGCCAGAACCCACAAGAAGCGCCACGAGCTTTGCCACGTCGAGAGATGATCCGCCGCCAAAGCCGACCACCGACGTAGCGCCCGCGCTTTTGCCCACCTCAACAGCCTTCTCGACTGTCGCCAGTGAGGGGTCAGCTTCGACATCGGTGAAAAGAAAGACTTCGACACCAGCCTTTTTCAGAGCACTGATTGAAGGATCAGCGAGGCCAAGCTTCATCAGCCCTGGATCGGTGATAAACACCGTCCGTTCCCCCAAAAGCGCCCCGACCGTTTCGGCCAAGTTTTGAGACGATCCTGGCTCGAAAACGATTTTCTGCACGGTGTGAAAGGCAAAGGGGCTGACCATGGGAGCGCCTTAGCTCTCCTTTTTCTTGTACATGGCGAGCATGCGATTGGTGACCATAAAGCCGCCAAAGATGTTCACGGAAGCAAGTGCGACAGCGACCACGCCCAGCATACGGCTCACACCGCCCGCAGGCGACTCGGCCAGATCCGCGCCCACAGCAATCAGGGCACCCACGATCACCACAGAAGACACAGCATTGGTCACCGACATGAGCGGCGTGTGGAGGGCTGGCGTCACTGACCAGACGACGTAGTATCCAACGAAGCACGCGAGAGCGAACACCGCGGCGAGGTAGATAAAGCTGCTCGGCCCAGCCGCTTCAGCGAGATTGGCCAGAGGCTCGATCAAGCTGGCAGCCTCGCTGGCCGCCATTTCAGCATCAGCGGCCGCATCGTTGAGACGCTCACTGGCCTGAAGAAGCTCTTCAGCCGCCGCTTCGAGCTCCTCGGTGCTTTGGTCTTGATCCTGGATCATCAGAGATTGCTCCTCATACTGCGAAAAGGCGTACCCGTTCGCGAAAATTCGTTATCCGGCGTCCTGGAAGCGCTCATGCACAATCGCGCCGTCGCGCGTGAGCTGCACGCCCTGGATGATTTCATCCTCAGGATCGACATGCACCTGCTTGTCATCCTTATTCGTGATCAGGGTCACAAAAGACAGGAAGTTCCGGGCTAGGAGGTTCGATGCCTCACCAGCCAAACCATCAAGAATGCTCATGGGGCTGATCACGTTGACGCCTTCGGCCTCACCTTCGACGTTGCCGCCGCGTGGAGCCGCAAGGTCAACAACAACGGAACCGGGCTTCATGCCTGCAAGCATATCGGAGGTGATCAGCTTCGGCGCTGGACGGCCTGGGATCAGGGCAGTGGTGATCACCACGTCCATTTTCTTGAGGTGCTCAGTGACCAGCTCTTGCTGTGCCTTTTGTTGCTCAGGCGTCAGCTCCTTGGCGTAGCCGCCCGTGCCCTCGCCTTCTTCCATCGCCTCTTTGACGAAGATGAAGGTACCGCCCAGCGATTCGACCTGCTCACCAGCTGCGGCGCGCACATCAGTCGCCGAAACAACAGCGCCAAGGCGGCGAGCTGTTGCGATGGCCTGAAGACCAGCAACGCCAGCGCCCATGACAAAGACCTTTGCCGGAGGAACCGTACCCGCAGCCGTCATCATCATTGGAAACGCACGGACATAGCCGGCGGAGGCATCGATCACCGCTTTATAGCCAGCCAAGTTGGCCTGACTGGAAAGAACATCCATCGCCTGCGCACGGGTGATCCGTGGGACAAGCTCCATAGCAAAAGCATCAACCCCGTGACCCGCATAAGCGACAAGATCATCTTTGCGATCATAAGGGTCGAGCATACCAATAAGGCGCGTGCCGCGCGCCAGCGATCCAGCTGCCTCTCCACTCACTGGTCCAGCAACAAGGACAACGTCCGCACCGCTCGCAGCATCGTCCGACACCGTGGCCCCGGCCTCTTCAAAGGCTGCGTCTGTCAGGCCAGCAGGAAGACCAAGGCCGGTCTCAACAGCCACGTCATAGCCGAGGCCAATATACTTTTTGACCGTGTCGGGCGTGATCGGGGAGCGGACTTCATCGACGGCCTTAATGGCTGCTAGCTTCATGTATCGATATCCTCGATTAATCAACGCAACGGCGTTTGCCGCGTAGCAACAATGTGCGCGTCAGGGGAAGTGCGTCGATCAGCATCATTCATTGACAGATACCTGCATCATGATGGGACGACAGCAACCTGATCTTTACAAGATAACGCCATGGTGGGGCGAGAGTTCACTTTAGCCTTGCCGCAGGGGTCCCATGGCCAAAACCGTTCTGCTCGTCGATGACGACCCGACTTCACGTCGGCTGATGCGCGTGATTTGCGAGCGCGGCGGCTATTTCGTGAAAGACGCTGAGGGCGGCCAAGAAGCCCTCGATATGCTCCGTGGCGACAAGGGCAGCAGCATCGATATCATGATGCTCGACCTCGTCATGCCCGAAGTGTCCGGCATGGATGTGCTCGAGCAGGTGCGCGGCTTCCGCCCTGATCTCCCCGTGATTGTTCTCACGGCCCAAGGCGGCGTCGAGACGGCTGTGAAAGCCATGCAGAATGGCGCAGCCGACTTCTTCGTCAAGCCTGCCTCGCCTGAGCGGATCATGGTGGGCATCGCGAACGCTCTGAACGTCACGTCTCTTCGCACGGAAGTTTCGCGCCTCAAGCGTAAGACCGAAGGCCGGATGAGTTTTGACGATGTGGTGGGTTCATCGCGCGCGTTCCAAGGCTGCCTCAAACTGGCTGAACGCGCTGCGGCCTCAACGATCCCCATTCTGATCACCGGTGAAAGCGGTGTGGGTAAAGAAATGATCGCCCGCGCCATCCAAGGCGCGTCCGAGCGTTCTGGTGCTCCGTTTGTGACCGTGAACTGCGGTGCGATCCCAGAGAACCTCGTGGAATCGATCCTCTTCGGTCACGAGAAAGGCGCCTTCACGGGCGCAAACTCCAAGCATATCGGTAAGTTCCAAGAGGCCAATGGCGGCACCCTCTTCCTTGATGAGGTCGGTGAGCTGCCGCTTGAGACCCAGGTCAAACTGCTCCGTGCTCTTCAGGAGGGCGAAGTGGACCCGGTGGGTTCGAAAAAGCCTGTCCAAGTCGATGTCCGCGTGATCTCAGCGACGAACCGCGAGCTCTCACAAGACGTCCGTGACGGCACGTTCCGCGAGGACCTCTTCTACCGCCTCAATGTGTTCCCTGTTGAGGTGCCGCCGCTGCGTGAGCGCCGGGAGGACATCCCGGATCTGATCCAGCACTTCATCAATCGCTACAACGCCGAAGAAGGCCGCGACATTCGCGGTACCCGCCATGAGGTGCTCGACGTTCTGGTGGCAGAAAACTGGCCAGGAAACGTTCGCCAGCTGGAAAACACGATCTACCGCGCCGTTGTCCTCGCTGACGACGAGTGGCTGTGTTCGAAAGACTTCCCGACCCTGGCCGCATCCTTTAGCGACGCAGGCATCGAAGACGGACCGCCCCCCGTCGACGGCGATTTCCAACCGCGCAGCCATCCGGCAGTCACTTCCCAAGCCGATGCTGCACACCAAGAATTGATCGAGCTGCTTGACCGTGAAGGTCACCTCCGTTCGCTTCAAAATATCGAGCGTGATCTCATCGCGGCGGCGATCGAGATGTACAAGGGCCAGATGTCAGAAGTGGCGCGGCGCCTGGGCATTGGGCGGTCGACCTTGTACCGAAAAGTGCAAGAGCAAGGCATTGAAATCAAACGCCTGGGATAATATCCGCACGCCTCTTGCTTTGTAATAAAACTGTCAGCTTCTCACCGCTTAAGCCTTTGTCCTTGACGGTCCGAAGCCTGCGGTCCAAGCCTTTTATCGCATACGGTCGGTCTGGGACTTGGACTACCGTCGGACCGACGGCTCTTCGACTTTTCCCCCGGATGCTGGTGCCCGCATTGGGTTGACGGAAGAAGGAATGAGCAATGGCTACCGGTAAAGTAAAATGGTTCAACGACCAGAAAGGCTATGGATTTATCCAGCCTGACGAGGGCGGCGCGGACGTGTTTGTGCACATCTCTGCAGTCGAACGGTCTGGTCTGAAAGAACTCAAAGAGGAACAAAAAGTTTCTTATGAGCTCTACACGGACCAACGTCGCAACAAGACAAGTGCGGTGGACCTCAAAGTCCTCTAAGCTGCGACAGAGTTTTTGGAAAAAGCCCGGCCTGTGCCGGGCTTTTTTGTTGGGCGCCTCTCCCAGAGTGTTTTCAGCCAAAGTGGGTCCGGTTTGGCGGTTCGAAAACGCGATCGAACAAAAATTTAGAGCAGTTTTTGTGAATCGAAGATCACCAAACCTGCTCTAGGCGTCATAGGCCAAAATGGGCGCGAGCCACTTCTCTGCCGTCGCGATGTCCCAACCTTTTCGCTGGGCATAATCCTCGACCTGATCACGGCCGATCTTCCCTGTACCGAAGTAAAAAGCTTCAGGGTGTGCGAAATAGAGACCAGACACCGCCGCGCCAGGCTGCATCGCATAGCTCTCGGTCAGCGTGATGCCTGTATTTTCTGCTGCAGACAGAAGATCGAACAGAGTCTGTTTTTCCGTGTGATCAGGCTGTGCAGGATAGCCCGGAGCTGGCCGGATACCCTGATACTCTTCCGCGATCAGCGTTTCGACCGATGCTTTGCCGCTCGTCTCAAAACCCCAATACTCCCGGCGGCATTTTTCATGCAGCCATTCAGCCATAGCCTCAGCCAGCCGATCCGCCAGGGCCGAGGCCATGATGGCACCATAATTGTCGCCCTTTTCGTTGAACCGTCCGACCACGTCGTCCTCACCGTGTCCCGCAGTCACAGCAAATCCGCCGATATAATCCTCGCCGTTCGCAGCAATGAAGTCAGAGAGCGCGAGATTGGCTGACTTGCCCTTTTTATCAATCTGCTGGCGGATCGTGTGGAACCGAGCACGCTCAGTCTTCCGCGTCTCGTCAGTCCAAACGACGATGTCGTCCCCGTCGCGATTGGCGGGGAAAAGGCCGCAAACAGCATCGGCGCGGAACCACTTCTCCTCCACGAGACGTTTCAGTGCCTCTTGGGCATCATTGAAGAGAGACGTGGCCGCTTCTCCTACCACACTGTCCGTCAGGATAGCAGGATACCGTCCGTGCAGGTCCCATGACGCAAAAAATGGCGTCCAGTCGATATACGGCACCAGCTGATCCAGCGGCACATCTTTGATCACATGAAGCCCAGGCTTCGTAGGGACAGGCGCAGGTCCACTCGAAAGCACGTGGCCATTCTCGCGTGCCGCTGCAATCGTGACGCGGTCTTCCTTTTTCTGGCGCTTGGCAAAAGACTCACGGACGGAATCGTATTCGTTAGCGATACCGCTCAGATAGCCATCGCGGCGTTCGTCCGAGATCAGATCACTGACCACACCGACGGCCCGGCTCGCGTCGCTGACATAGATCACGCCTTTGTCATAGGCCGGAGCAATCTTCACAGCCGTATGCGCCTTGGACGTCGTCGCACCGCCGATCATCAGTGGTTGCGCCATGCCGCGGCGGGTCATTTCTTTAGCGACCCCCACCATCTCATCGAGAGACGGCGTGATGAGACCCGAAAGACCGATGACGTCAACCTTATGCTCTTGCGCTTTATCCAAAATATCATTGGCAGGAACCATGACGCCAAGGTCGATGACTTCATAATTGTTACACTGAAGAACGACGCCAACGATGTTCTTACCAATATCGTGGACGTCACCCTTGACTGTGGCCATCAGTACCCGGCCTTTAGCCTCAGGTTCGGCGCCTCCAGCCAGGCGCTCTTCTTCCATATAAGGCTCAAGATAGGCGACCGCTGCCTTCATAACGCGTGCGGACTTCACCACCTGTGGCAGGAACATTTTGCCTGAGCCGAAAAGGTCGCCCACGACATTCATGCCGTCCATCAATGGACCCTCGATAACATAGAGAGGGCGCCCCAGCTTTTGCCGCGCCTCTTCTGTATCTTCGACGATATACTCCGTGATGCCCTTCACAAGGGCATGCTCGAGGCGCTCTTCGACCTCGGCCTCTCGCCATGTCAGGTCTTGCTCGCGCGCCTTCCCGCCCTGGCCTTTGAATTGTTCAGCGACATCGAGAAGTCGTTCTGTGGCATCCTCGCGGCGATTGAGAATGACGTCCTCAACAGCGTCTTTGAGCTCAGCCGCAATGTCATCATAGATCGCAAGCTGGCCTGCATTGACGATCCCCATATCCATCCCTGCACGGATTGCATGGTAGAGAAAGACCGAGTGCATTGCCTCACGGACAGCATCATTGCCGCGGAACGAGAACGAGACGTTCGAAACACCCCCCGAGACCTTCGCGCCGGGAAGCGTTTCTTTGATCACGCGTGTGGCTTCAATGAAGTCGACACCGTATCCAGCATGCTCTTCGATCCCGGTCGCCACGGCGAAAATGTTCGGATCAAAGATGATGTCCTCGGGAGGAAATCCGTTCTCTACAAGGAGGTTGTAGCTTCGCGTGCAAATCTCGACCTTCCGAGCAGCGGTGTCGGCCTGGCCGTCTTCGTCGAAAGCCATGACCACGACGGCGGCACCATACCGTATGCATTTCTTCGCATGCAGAAGGAAAAGTTCTTCACCTTCTTTCAGGCTGATCGAGTTGACGATAGGCTTGCCTTGGACGTGCTTGAGCCCCTCCTCAATGACCTCCCATTTGGAGCTATCGATCATGA
>CAWUIJ010000005.1:0-46020 GCA_963922235.1 uncultured Parvularcula sp.
GAAAACCGTTGGGCGTTTACGCGTCCCGGGGGTTCGAATCCCTCCTCCTCCGCCATTTGCGACTCATCAGACCCAAGTTGCCGTAGAACCCTGAAGGGGTAAGCACTTTCGGGGGTTCGAAAACCGTTTTTTCGGCAATAGTGCGGGGCCTCTGCAAAACAGAGTCTGAGCACCGTATTGCGATAGGCAAAATCGCCTGTATCCCAGAGCGCCCTTGGGTTTGCGATGAGCATCATGGCGTGTTCGAAAAGCTCTCGGAAAGTGCGTCTTGGCTTGCCCACGTTTTCTAAGCGCTCAGCGATCACAAGCTTCTGGCTTTCCAGAGTTGAGATCTTTCGCTCGTAGGCGCTCATCACAGAGGGTGTTTCCGTGATGGCGATACGATCCAGCAGCTTTTCGACTTGAGCCTCAGCGGTCCGGAGATCGCGCTCTAGGCCCTTGCGAACAGACTCGCTTTGGCTTTGCAACTGCTCCCAGAGATCATGGAACATTCCGTGGGCAAATGTTAGTACCTGCCGAGAGGGAATGAGCTGTTCGAGGAGATCACCGAATGCATCTTCCATCGCATCGCGCCGAATGGATTTCCGGTAGCTGCCGCATCCTTTCTTGAAGCACATATAGTACGGGTGCTTCTTGCCGGACTTGCTCTTCGACCAGCTTGCTGTGAGTGGATGCCCACAATCAGCACAAGCAACGCTGCCTCGTAGGACAAAGTCGCTGGAGATATCGGCGCGTGCTGGAGCCTGAGCACTGCCTTTCAAACGCTCTTGGATTTTCTGAAACGTCTCGTAGCTGATCATGGCCTCGTGCTGACCCTTGGTCAGAGGTACATCCCAGCCATCCGGGGCTTCGAGCATCCCAGCGTAAAGCACGCGGGTTAGAATACGGTTTGTGGTCTCATGGGTGACAGTGCCGAAACGGGTCTTGGGAAACGCATCTTGGCTTTGGAGGAACCGCGTCACTTCTGACTGGAGCTGGAAGCGACCACAGGCATAGCCTTCGAGGGCTTCTTGGATGACGGACGCTATTGGCTCGTCACGTACTAGAACTTTCCCGCGTCCTGCCTGCTTCTCGAACTTGAAGCCAAGCGGCGCATAGAATGGCCAAAAGCCGTTTTGCAGCCGCGCTCTCATCCGGTTCCGGGTTTGCTCGGCGTTTTTCTGCCGTTGGTGTTGTGAGACAGACGCCAGCAGGTTTTCGACGAGCACAGAGTCGCTGTCCTCCCCAAACTCGATGGAAGGGCTTTCTAACTTGGCTCCAGCATTGGATATGGCACGGCGCAGTTGGAGGTGCGCTTCTATATCGCGTGCGATGCGGCTAATGTCATCAATGAGAACAACGTGCTCAGATGAATAGCAAGCCTCGTGGAGATAGGCCAGCATGGCAGAAATGCCGGGCCGATCCACAACGCCGCCTGAGACGGCTCTGTCTTGGAAAACTTGGGTGACCTCATAGCCTTTGGCGCGAGCAAACTCTCGGCAACGGGTTTCCTGAGAGGCAAGGCCATGACCCTTTTGGGACTGAGCCACTGATGAAATTCGACAGTATACGACGGCTTTGATTGAGGTTTCGGTGGAATGAGAAAAATCAGTCATGAGCAGCTTCCTTGGATCGAGAATCCGCAGACTGTCCGGTGGCCGAAGCTGTGAATGTCTCAATAATATCTGGGTTTTCAATCTGCTCTGAGTATAGCAGATCGGCGTTCGGAAGCGCAGGTATTTCGTCGATTTGAAGTGCTTTTGCTGGGGCTAAACTGGCGTGCTTTCGCCCCAATCTTTGGGCCTGTTGCGCTGGATGAATTTCAAATCCGATTTGTGCGAATGAGAGCAACAGCTCCCAGAAGGTTCTAATAAAATCGGTCTTCTGAGTATCTGAAAGGTCCCAGTCATCCAGCTGCCCCATGTATCTTTCAAGGTCGAGTGACACGCTGGGGCGTCCGCTGTTGGCAGTTTGCGTTGGTTCTCGTTCATGGGCTTGGGGCGGCGGCAGTTCTGGGTTCAAGGGAGTGTGGTCCTTTCTTAAAGTGAGGGTTGGACGGGAAGGCACCCCCGCAGCCTTGATAAAGGGATTGCAAGGCGACGGGGGTTGATGCCGTTACTCAGGATAGGTTCCGGCAGCTGGTTCCTGCGCTGACGCGGGTTCAGCCGTTGGGCGCCGTGTTTGCCGCTGCGAGTGCTCTGACCCAGCCGCACGAGCATTGTAATCAGCACGCAGCTGATTGGTGACGTGATGGGCTCTGCGCCCCAGTTCACTCACGCGAAGGTTCTCGATGCCTGAGAAGCTATAAGCTTCTTTCGCTTGCCCAGTCTTTGGGTCTGTGTAGACGCGAGCATAGCTCGTCCCAAAGCTTGGACCTTTTGGGCCGCTATTATCGAAGATCGCGGCTTTGATATTTCCGTCCCACAGGACTTTGACAGGTTTCTTTTTGTCCATAGGCATGGACTCCTTTCTTCTTAGAAGGTTGAGGGGAAATCATCCCTGCACTGATCTGGATGATCATGCAGAAAAGAACATAAGGTGAACATTTGTATCTCAAGCTTTGAGATTTGACAAGAAAAATCAGCTTACGGTGTAATGAACACCGATGTGCTCACCCTATGACGCTTTGATGCGCTGCTTAGGCTGCGGTGCGGGAGCGCTCTCTGGCTTACGGCTTTCTTGATAGCTAGCCTTCTGCTCTGCCCGTTGCTGAACTCTGTCCGGCAACTCTTGGGTATAGCGGTGCGCTTGGATGATATCACTGGTATTCTCAGCCAGCGCCGGAATGCGCCTCAGGTCATTTTCGGAGAAGCTGCTGCTTTCGTGCCACTGGCCTTTGTCATCCTGCCAATTGCGAACGATCTTGGCGCTGTAGAACATGCCATCATCGTCTTGGCGTTGATGCTCCCAAATTGAGGAAGAGAGATTTCCATCCCTCACCGTGCGGATCGGTGGCGCGCCCTTGCCGTTGCCGTTTGAACTATCACTCATAGCTACTCCTTTCGTTTCTAGCTGTTTGACGTGAATTTATGGGCTGCACGGACGTGCAGCGTGGCATGCATTTGGACAGATTCAGACTGTCTTTCCTTGATGTAGAGCTGGCGTTCCATGTCTTTCAGTTGGTCCGGCTGCGCTTGATGCTTCACATCCTCAACCGCTTGACCCATACTGGAAAAGTCCGCCTTCAGAGTTTCCAGTTTACTTCTATCCGCCAACAAAGCTTGCTTGTGCCGTTCGCGTTCAGCGTTCCATCGCTGATTGAAGTTCTGCGCATCGACTCCGGCAGCGATGGCTTGTGATGGACGGGGCACAGGCCGGGGCGCATCTTGCTCCACCATGCGTGATCCTTGCGACTGCACCACGCCCAGATTAGTGCGAAGATCGTTAGCCCTATCAAAGGCACCCTTCATGTCCGGCAGTCGTGCTTGGACGTCTGGTTTCATCCACGGTTCAAGGCGTGACGGTGATGAACGCTGCGCCATGTAGCGTTGCTTGGCGGCTGCGTCTTCTGAGGTGCTCATAACCATACTCCCTTAAGTCGCTAGACGTGTCCATGTGCCGTCCTTGTGCTGAGGCAAATGCGCATAGCGCTCCGGAACAGCTTCGGTGACGACCTTCAACCAACGGCGGCCAGCTCCCGTCATGACCTGCACGCGATCAGACGGCGGATAGTATGGATTGGGCAAATACGTCCCCGCGAATGCTGGGAGATCGAAGTAGGGCTGCTTCTCACACAAGATGGGTGCACCCACATGATCGGTGAACAGCAATTGCTGGTCCGATGGCATGTTCAGGAGCTCCGCTGGGGTGCGGAGCAAGCGCTGCATCACACTTGGCGTTTCAATCGTATCGGTATGATACCGCGCTCGCATTGCTGCCTCGATAGGGTCAGCCCCATCCATCAGATCGTGCAAGGCTTGCTCGCGGGCATGACGGGCCTTGATCTGCGCCTGTTCATCGCCATAGCGAAGCGTCTGGACACCAAGTCGTTTGGAGAGTTTATCCGCAGTGGGATAATCCCGTACTCCAAAGAATTGCTGGGTTTGGGCCGATGAGAGGATGATGTTCTCGCCGTGCTCAGCCAACGTATTGGCTTGTGAAAGTGATTGTAGGACCACCCATGGCCTTATATTTATCCCTGCACCGATGGTAAAAAGCTCCACCGCCAAAGGAAACGGCCCGCCCGTGTTGCCAGCCTCATCAAGGATGGCGAGGATCGGGCGGGTTGCGGGATTGCGCGATTTATAGACGCGCATGGCCACGAACATGGAGCGCACCACAGCGCCCCATGTTTGCAAATATTCTTGCGGCACGCAGATGAAGACGGAATAGACGTCCTCACTTTGAACCAGATCAGCAAAGCTATAGTCATAACTCCCGTCGGGACGAGGTGACACGCTCTCACGTAAAGCTGGTGATGAGAGGCATTTAAAGGAATTGGTGAGCACGCCGACAAAATTTTGAAACGTCTCATTGGTGGCATCACTCTGGGCATGATGAATAAATTTCTCGGTCGCGGCGACATCATCATACTGCGTGCCTTGGCATTGATGCATGTAAAACCCGATGCGATCCAGCCAACGCTCCCCGCCAGCCGATAAAAGGCCGACCGCCTCATGAATGGCAGGTAGACTCAACACGCCATCGCGGCGCGTGATGCCAACACACAGACCCTCCAAAATCGACTTACCCCGCCCATCAAAGAAGTTGCCGTTCTTAGCGTTGGATTTCACAACGGAGTTCTCGGCAAAGCTCTGGATATCGTCGATCAGGCTAGGGCTGCCCCACACAGCATAATCAACCGGATTGATCCGATGCTGCACGGGCACACCGGGCAATTTCACGGGCGACCAATAGATGCCCCGGCGGTTGTTCATGGTCACCGCCAGCTGGGATAGAGCAGCGCCCTCTGATTTGACGTCCAACATCACATGATGGGGCGTTTCAGCCTCAGAACTGCTCGGTGGGCGTAGGAGATTCAAGGCCAGCGCGCTCGTCAGCTTGCCTGATCTCGCTCCGGCGACAGTCAGCACACCCCCTTGTGTGGCCGTGCCTAAGAATGTGCCGTTCATCAAGCCGAGGGCTACGCGCCGTGCATGAAGATCAAACATCCCTGCGCGGCGTACCATCTCCAGATCGGCAAACCGTGCGCTTCCATAGCGATCATGGCTCGCATCGAAATGGGTACGGTGAGGGTCGATCACTTGCCCTCGCGCTTGTCAGAAAAGAACGGCAGCCTTGTGATCACGAACATTGAGAGCGTCATCGTGAGCGTGGTTGCACCCGCCGCGATTACGCTTAAACTCAGCATGCAAAGCATCAAGAATAGGATGACCTGAAAACCGATCACCTCATCATGTGCAACGGATGCACCAAACGCACCGTTAGCCATGCCGCCCGCTACCGAGAAGAGCTGAGGCGTGATCAAAAAGGTGATGACCACCCCCAGCCAAAAGCTCGCCTTGACCAGCGATTGTCGAAATGGGCTGTTGGGTTGACCTGTTGAACGTCGTTTTGAAGACATAGTGCCCCCTTGTCGCCAGAATCGGCGATCAGATTTTTGAAGGATGAATGAACGTAAGTCGGTGGGTATGATGCACACCCACCCTTGTCTGCGATCTTCTAGGCCGTCAGCTTTCGCAGTTTTCGAGCCACCCAAGCACCTCGAAGGAACGCGCCCGCGAAGAAGAGGTGAAAGAGCCCAGAGACACCTTCACCGTCGCCAAATGCTCCCAATCCAAGCAAGACGGCTAGGACTGATAGGCAGCAGGCTGAAATCATCCCCGTTCGCCAGACCATTAAAGCCGTCGGCAGGCCGACCACTGCGAGGCGAAACCCTATTTCGAAGAGTAGATCGCCAGCAGTCAAGAACGGTGACGCCAACATCATAAAAATGTCACTCAGTGCCCAGAGGAGGTAACTTGCTCCTGCTGCGCCTGATTGATATAGTCGCCTGCGCAGGTTTTTTTTCTTTTGCGCGTGTGCCGAAGACGACCCGCTTACATAGCCGCTGACGTCTGTCTCACCGCGACCTTTGACGCCCGTATTCTCGAGTAAGCTATCCGGATCACGGTACGGATCATCAAGCCCATTGGGCCACACGTAATCTGGTGGTGGGGCAGAGCTTAACTGTTCCCGCCCGGGGGCAGGTTGAAAGTCTCTGGAATGTGTCATAATCAAAGCGTCCTTCTAGCGCTTTTACCGGAGCCAATGAGGGATTGCTGCGGTCACAGAAGGGTTGCACCCCTTCTGTGCCGCCATTTGGTCTTTAGGCTTTGCCGGAGCCAAAGCAGATCATGCAGGGGCGGCTATCGACGCCGCCTCCCGGAAGAGCAAATGTCTCTCGACCTTTGCCTCCGCAGTGCGAGCAAGGACGTGATGATGGCTTTCTCTCTTTTCGAGTGGCTGCCTTCTTCTCTTTCGAGTTACCCCAGAACATAAAGCCCTCCAATCAGGGACGTCATGCACCACCATTATGGCAGCGCTTCTCACCATCACGCGATGGCGAGTTCATCATGGGCTTCAAGCTAAACGGCTGTCAATAGCGTGGCATCGCTTTCTGGTGCCATTTTAGTCGTGGTCAATTCCGAGGTGATCCGCCAATAAAATGATTGCGCGCTCGAGTGCCAAACGTTTCGAGGGGCTTCTTTCTGAAACGGCATTGAATTGATCGCGTTTTTCTCGAGAGATGCGAGTTCCCAAGCGCTGTAGCTCATCTTTACTTTTCTCAATTGGTGTTGAGTCGCTAGCAAGAAGGTCAATCGCTAGCTCAAGCGCTTGGCGTGCATCACCAGATTTCTCTGCACACGCCGCAAACAAGCTTCGGTATGAGTCAGTGGTCTTGGGGCTCAAAACAACGTGTGCAGCGTTTTCTTCAGCCCATTGAGGCGCTTCGGGATTTGCAAACTCACTTCTATCTCTTTTTGTACGCTTACTCGGTTCAAAAATGGCTTCGACAATCTCTTGGTCAATATCGGTGTCAGGTAAAACGTCACCTGACTTTACTACCTTACCATATTGATCCGTCTGCTGTCTAATTTTAGTGGCCTTGCGCCCGCGCAGCATTTCACCCTTGGCATCCTTCTTATGGGTGATTTCATACTCGGAAGCTGCCTGTGCAGCAGGGGTGTTGGTGCGGCTTGCTGCCTTCTTTGGCGTCGATGATGATCTAGGTTTCTTCGCCATCGTGGCTCATTCGCAATGCTAAGTGACTGTGCTCATTACGTTGCTGGTGCTTGTTTTTCAACGTAAGGCATCTGAGAGCTTAAAGTAGAATAAGGGGCAGCCACCATGCCGCACAAGATCGAAATCAGATCCGAAAGCGATCAACCAATCAACTCGCTCGTGACGTTCTTGTCGGCCAAGTACCCAGAGCTCTTCGATGATGCGTCATTCGTCCATATTCAAAAAGGTGCGAACTCCTTTCTCGCGAGCAAAGGAGGTGCACAGTATTTTGTTGGTTTGATTTTTAACGATGACTGTCCAGAGACCGTATCGAGAATCGCAAAAATTATCGAAGTGGCTAATGAAGAAGGTCTTGGCGGCGTCGATGACTACATCTTTTACAAGTTTTCTTCTGACACACCTTATTCTTCTGATGAGTACAAAAAAACAGGCTTAGCTCAGTGGTTCGAAGGCCTTAAAAGGATAATGACCAAGAAGGCCTGAGCTAAATTGCTCTTCTCGGTTGTTCTCATAGTCGCTGCTCGGTGACAAGTTTTTCTGATAGTCCGACAAATGCCGAAAGACAAACCCATATCCCGACATTTCGCCAGAACGGGAGTCGGGTTTCTGTTTCTCCACTAAGCGCTAGCGAGAAAGGCTCGTCTCCCAACAAACCCGGCATGATGAGTTCATTTGTGTGGACGAAGTAAACGACCGAGAAGCCGAACAACACTGCAGTACGAAACAGTGGGTATGACCCGTAATTGGTTCCTAACCGTGAAAGCGTATAGTTTAGCGCGCCGCTCAATAAAAAGAATAATATACTGAACATCAGTACTGGGATGTAGCCAGCAAAAAAAATCGCGATAATCATTGCCCAGCCCAGAAGGGTAACGTCGGTTTGGAGATTCGACGAAATCACGACGAACATAAAGACCGCAATAGCACCAACAACAGACAGGGTATGGATGATAGGGAACGAAGCTTCCTGCATCAGGCCAGCATGAACGCGGTTGAGATACCAGACCGTTGCAGTAACGACGACGAGTACAGGGAAGAAATACAAAATCGACTGTAGATTAAGCGATACCGAACCAAGTCCGAGAAATCCCAAACCCAATCCCGAAACAAGTGACAGGAAGAGAAAACTACCTGAGTAAATTGCCACGATGCCGAAGAAAATTCCGCTCCGTATTACGTCCCATTTGGATAGCTGAGGATTTTGAAGGCGCTCTAGGCGCATTTCAGCTTTTGGGTGGGTGAGCGAGTTCCAAGCAGCTATAATGAAGGGGGCGTTTTCTCCTCTCTCTGATCTTGCCACGCCCTCCAAAAAACTGTGGTATCGCTCGCCCATAATCGAGTATGCATATGCATCTGCACGATACTCTCGGTTTCGCATCGTCGCGACTAACCGAGACAGGATGAGGCACGGGACAATCAGTGTAAAGAATACGCTGTAGCCGTACTCAGGTGGAGTAGTCAACGTAACGTGAATTGCGGCGAAAACACTTAAGATCCCTAGCAGGAAGTAGGTTTGCACGGTTATGCAATCGCGTGATTCTACGTGACCAAGCTCATGAACAATCTCCTCCTTTAGGAAGAGCTCCGGGATCGAGAAATCCCTAAGACCGTGGGGGACGGCGACATTTTGGGAGAGAAGACTGCTACGCTCGCTCAGGCCACTCTTTTTGACCGCTATCACACCGACGTTTTTCCCTAGTGGAATCTTTTGGTCTTTGATGAATCGAAGTGCTTCTTCATGCTTTGGACGCCCCTCCCAATACAAACCAGCAATAGCGGAGACCAGTACGATCCCCAAAATCGCTGCGAAAAACAGTATAAAGGCGTTGTTATTGTTTTGTCCGGTGGTGGCAGCCGTCCAATCTAACGAGAGCATTGAGGATAAAAGCGAAATCAAAAATAAAAGAATGCATAAGTCAGTGGTGGCTTGTAGATCGTGTTTGGTCACTGTAAGTTGTTGGCCCCATAGCTTGTTGTATCTTTGCCGTGTCGTATTTCATCAATAAGAAATTCAAAGTCTTCATCGCTCATGTTTAAGTCCATCCGTAAGCGAATGATTTCAACTTGCTCATCACTAATGTTGCGGCCATAAATATCTCTAAATTGGATCGCCATAAGTCGTATCGTCGAACTTTCATATGCCGTGTTTATGTCAGACTCAGTATATTCATCGTCATCCAAGCTGTCGCTTAAGTAATTGAGGCTATCTGAAATTTCTCTCGTAAGAATACCCCTAAAGTGATTTACGTCACTTTCGGTAACGTTGGTTCGTCGACTGCCCTGAATTTGATGCTGAGTGATCATCCCTCCAAATTGCCCTCCTTTGGGGGTATAAACCAAAACTATAGGCATTGATTTGGGGTTGTTGAGAATTGCATCTACTCCTTGAGTTTGTATGGCTTCGAATCCATACAGAATCTGTGAAACTACAGATTGCCATTGATCTGGGTGATCCGTAGATCCTAGAATTTTAAAATCATGGCGATATAATTTGTAATCTTCAGAGTCTTCAAAGTATTCAGAGAAAATATCATCAATAACTTCTTCTTGAGCTCTTGAGAAGTAACCAGCATTTTCCCATTCGCTACTAATAGAGATAATATGAGGTCTATTAATGTTGTTGCTAATGTCTAATGTCAATTTAGATATAGCCAGTACTGTAATCATATCAGATTCGACAATCTCCAGAGTTTGATCTGAATAATTGCCGGAATCGATATCATGGCCTAGGCTACTAACCAGAGCCTCAAGATCTTCCTCAATTGCGGAAAATTTCTGTTCCATTTGTTGTTCAACTAATCGCTCAAGAACATTACCCTCCTCATCGTTGGCTTTCCAACCAGAACTGACGACTTTTTTTTGTTCGTATCCTGAAATAAGTGCGAGAAGACCGGCAACTGAAGCTGCCAACAGCGAAAGCAGCACGAACCGTTTCCGCTGCTTAGACAATCCAGACATAGACACCCCAAAACGACTGCTAAGTCACTATCTGAGACATGTTGGGGTATGTCTATGTGGATGTTGAGTTTGACCAGCTATATGTCACGCGCGCAACTGGTGGCCATTGCGTCGATGCCTTCGCGCTAGAGATGGTCTATGCCCTATGTGCCAGACGTCTTATGAACCCAGCCCCTGCGATCCCTGCTATGAAAAGCGGCGCAGCGGCTGGTAAAGGAACTTCAGAGACCTCGTCGAAGACGACGTTGTATTCGGTACCCGAGAGCGAGCCGACGCTAACACTGCGTGCAAGGGTCTGACCCGCCGCATCCTCAAAAATCGAGATCGACTTCAGGAGAATGGTGTTCTCGAAGTCAGCAACTCCTGAGAAATTGTAGACACTGTTTTCTGGAAGGGCAGAGCTGACGAAGTCATCAAGGCTGATCTCAAATGCCGACCTCAGCGTGAGGTCAAAGCTCTCGCCGTAATTAAAGGCGAAAACGTCAGTAGTGAACACGCCTGCGTCCGAGAAGCCAAAGACATCAAAATTCTTATTTGTAGTGTCATTAAAAGAAATTGATCCGCTTGCCTGAGCACCTCGCGAGCCGCCAAGAGGCAGATCAGTGTCGAATGACCCGCTACCAGTGATTTCGAACTCAAATTGATAATAGCCGATTCCGGTGCCTCCAGAGATCGTCAGAGAATCTGTTTGTGTTGCGTTCAATGAGGCAGCGATTGTTGTGGGCCCACCATCGGGGGCGCACTGTGTGATGCCCTCAGGGCAGTTCTCTCGCGACGTATAAGAGCCAGCGACGTAGTTCGAAAGCTCAACAGACCCATAGGCTTTGACGCTTATTTGATCGGCGCTGACCCGGCCAACACCATTATATGTACTGAGATCACCAATGGGGTTCGAGAATGTTCTTTGTAGTGATCGGTCCACGCCCGTCAAAGAGAATTCTGAAATCTCGACGTTATCGTGCACACCGCTATAGAGCCTTAGGCTCGTTGTTGCTGCCGCATGAGCTGTTGAGTTGGTAGTGAGGCTCAAAACGCAAAAGCCTATGATAGATGTCAACACACGCATGGTAACCCCCAAATGACGCGAACTTCTGAATAAAAGTTGACGAAGGCAGCATACTGAACACTTTTGAGGTTATAGCTGTTCCCAAATATTCGATGGGCTTGGCTCCATTGTGTTGACAGGCAAGGGTTTTCATATTACGTCAACTTTTATTCAATAGTTGACGAGATTGTGTTGGCTGAATAGTCTTGCGTTTTGACTCTCCGTAGGGGTGCAAATGCCTCGCTTGGCGCATGCAAAATCACAAGCAACCAACCACCCAAAGCGTGGTTCCTCAATCAAAGTCGAGCCCATCCGTGAGCTCGGTGCCATTCAAGCAATCAAGACTCACCTTGCGAGGGGCCCGCGTGATCTGTGTCTATTCACTTTAGGAGTAAACACTGCATACCGAGCAAATGAATTGGTATCTTTGCGTGTTGGGGATGTGGCCTATTTGAAACCTGGGGATCGTATTGATCTCAAGCAATCAAAGAATGGCCACTACCGGGCAACACGGATGAATGGGGTTGTGCATCAGACGGTACAAAACTGGTTGGCAGAACATCCCGAGCCAACGGCACATGCTCCGCTCTTCAAATCTCAACGAGGCATGAGTGCTCTTTGTGTCTCTGAAGTCAGCCGGAAGGTTAAAGCTTGGTGCGCTGCTGTTGGGCTCCACGGAAACTATGCTTCACACACCATGCGCAAGACATGGGGTTATCACCAACGAAAAACCTTCGGACGACCCACAGCGCTTTTGACCCAAGCTTACGGTCATGCGAGTGAGGCGCAGACGTTGGCCTACTTGTGCATCGACCCAGAGGAAGTCGAAGAACTGTACTCGGACGAGTTATAGGCTTGCCACCTCAATTTGGCTGGCCGATCAACGTTGGCTCATGAACCTTGCATGCGCCTTGGTAATGCTCATGAGATAGCCTCCTGAGATAAATTCCATGAATCGCAAGAGGTGCGTGGGTAATACCCACGCCTCTTGGCAAGGGAGACGCTGCGCTCTCCCGTTGCATCCCTCTGGCCTACAGCTTTGGTTCATAGACCTGGTGATTTGCCGTTTGCCCCTGTGCAGCAATGGCGCTGGATCAAAACAAATCGGATATATATCATCAAAGCCAGCCAATAGTTCGCCTGACGGGACAGAGGCCAGCGGGCCCCTGTCCCCACAGCTGCGTAACCTCACTTTTTCCGTCTGTTAGGTCGTTGTGTGAGGGCGGAGCCGGCAGCCGTTTTTGCAGCCTTCGATGCTTTTGGGTCCCGGAGCACTTTGCTGGCTGCAGAGGCAGCTCGCTTGCTCGTTACTTCGTTGTTTGATTTCCTGGCCATCTATGATCTCTATCCTCCGTTCACGCGGCTTTTTTTGCATCGATCAATCGGGCCAGGGTACCTTTCCAGCCCGACGAATGAACAATTCTAGCAATTTGGTGGTTGTTCGTGAGGATCTCGGCCTTGGACATCTGTGAGAACCGCTTCCAGTCCTTACCGAACACGTAGATCGCGTTTCCCAGTTGGACGCTTTCCAAAACCACGATCTCGGGGCCTTTAAAAACATAGGCGATGTAGTCCGAGAAACCGCCAACACCTGTATACTGTTCGTCGGGGTTGAGTGATAGGATCGTCTGCTGACGGTCGAGTATGACCCTTGCATCACCGTCGCCTTTGTTTGCCAGCCTCGGCCCTAAGTGTTTCTTGATTGCAGCGAAGGGATAGTGTCCTGGCGGCAAGATTTCCCAAGCGACCCGTTTGCGGATCACTGAAGGGATCTTCGCCAGATCCGCATCGACAATTTCACACTCACCGAACAGCTCGAGCATTAAGTTGATGGCATGACGGAGGTCGACTTCGTCCTTGGGCAAATAAGTAAGTTCTGGAAGGGCGACGGCTTGCCCGTCATCACGCTCCACGATTGTAACCTCTAAACACGGAGGACGCACATAGGTACGCGGATAGCACTTTTGATAAATGTCACGAAAATCCGACTTATCTTCATAGTCGTGACGGCCACGCCACTCGCGCCATGTCCAATAGACAGTGCGGACATATCGGTCTTCCTTCGGTTGGTCTTTGTGGATATCCCAGCGGCCATATGCGTTAAACCTCGATACCGCACCAACGTCATCTGGAAGAACAGTATTCCCTGCTTTCAAGGGTGAGGTGAAGCCGATGCTTTGAAGCCGTTCTGGCTTGATACGTTCTGTCGATGCGACAAGCCGAAACGTCCCTCCTGGTGGCACAACCTTTGAGAGGTAGGATTTTGCATTTTGAATTCGTTTCTTCTGAACAAGCATATTTTACTCCTTATGCTGAGTGAAAATGAGGTTGCCGAAGAAGTTCTCGTTGACAGATTTCAAAGTTCGTCTCATGATCAATGACGAAAACGTCATGGGCGGGCCTCAAAAATATCGCCATGGACTTAGGAGCCCATGACGATACAGTCATAAAAATAACTACGAGGAAGTCTTTTGTCAAGCGACCCAGATAACAAGTCTCTTTTTGCCGAGCGGCTAAAAGAAGCGCGAAGTCAACGAGGATTGAGCCAAGCTGAGTTGGCCGACAAAGCAGGTTTGGTTCAGTCAGCGATTGGCCATTTTGAAGGCGCCCGGCGACGGCCATCTTTCGCCAACGTTCGAGCGTTAGCGCGTGCGCTCAACGTTTCCTCTGACTATCTGTTGGGCAATGCCAGCGGCATGGAGGGGGCTACAACTCGGTTTCGCGGAGAAGAGAATTTATCCGATGCCGATCGTGATTGGATCCAAACTTTGATCGACGTGAAGCTTGCGGAGGCGAAGAAAAATGTCCCGAAGTAAGTTCCGTCTCAAAATGGCGCGCCAGCAGGGAGAACAAAAGGCGCGAGAGTTTGGCCAGGACGCATTCCCGATCCGACCAGAGCAAATTGCAGCTGCTGAGGGAATTAGCATCGAGGCCAAACCAGCCCCGGTGAAAGGGGTCAGCGGTGGTATCGTAATGACGGAGCATCTCGTAGCCATTTTCTATTCTGCGAGCATCAAGAATGATGGCTTTCGGCGCTTCACGATAGGCCACGAACTTGGGCATTATTTTCTCGAAGGACACGCTCAAGAAATTCAGTCCGCACCCAGTGGAACCCACATTTCGCGGAGTGGCTTTTCGCAGGGGGATCAGAGCATCGAGATTGAGGCAGACCACTTTTCGTCGGGTCTCCTCATGCCAACGCAGCTGACGAAACGGCTTTTGCGAGGTGCAGATGTTGGTCTGCGCGGGATCTGCGCACTCGCCAAAGAAGCCGACTGCTCACTGACGGCATCAGCGATCCGGGCAGCGGAGTGCTGTGACTATCCTCTTGCGGTGATTGTCAGTGAGGGCACTGAAATCTTGTATGGGTTTTGGTCAGACAGCCTGCGTGCATTGAGACCAGGAGACTTCCCACGAAAAGGCTGTCGACTGCCCGATACGGCTACACTTGCCTTTAATGAACAACGTTACGGCGACCGACTCGATGAGTTGATTGATGAAACCTCTGATACGATGACTTGGTTCTCAGGCGACAAGGAACACCGTTTGAGGGAAGAGGTCGTAGGACTCGGTGAGTACGGAAAGACACTCACGATACTGACGGGTGAGAAATCCTCAGGTATCGACGACGATGAAGACCAAGACGAAATTGGTTTGGAAGAATCTTGGATGCCTCGCTTTGCCTATGGACGGTAAAAGATTAGCAAGGCCGCGAAAGCGATGTCGCTGGAATCAGCATCCTCGACCTGTTGTTGATAGTGAACTAGCTGCGTATGCTGTACACTGATCTAAAACTCTCGGGGCCGCCTGTCGCCCCACACAAGGTAGAGTGATTCCCCCTTGGAATGCAGCCAGCCTTCCATCAGGAGAACCACCATGCTTACATAAAAGGTGGCCGCGCCATCGGGCTCTCGTCAAAAAGGTTATTTATGTCGGATACTACGACGCATTTAGAAGTCTTTTTGGATGTAACCGCATTAGCTTACGAACACGAACCGCGCAGCGAGGCTTTGCTGCGGGCCTATTTCGCCGAAATTTCTATCTCTACAATCGCTACGGCAATCATGCGGAGCAAGGTATCAGATCATTTCAGACGCGGAGGTTTAATCACAACACAACCAAATTCAGAAGTCTTACACTATCAGGTCATGGATGGTTTTAGTCTGCATACTAATGTATTAGATTCTTTTTTCCAAATTTCATCTATTGAAAACGGCTCTATACGTGCAAAATCCAAAATGAGCACCGTAGGCTTTCTTTCTTTCTTGGCTGGCGTTCTCGGTGAAGACATTGTTCAAGATTCAAAGTTTGGATCATCTGTCTCCAACCAAGCCGTAGCTGTAATTGACGCAGTAACAGACTCACTCGCTGAGGTTTTGGAAAAAATGACTGTGAAGTTTCAAAGAGAGGAAGAAGGCCCAAACACTCGTTTCTCTACTGAGCTTTATGCGTTGCCCAGGAGAGAGGAAGAAATGGTGGTTTTGTTAGGGCCAAAGCTGAAAAGAAAACAAAAGAAATAGATTGCCCCGAAAAGACCCTGCTGGCGCGGCCACTTATTACGTAACCATTATGTCTATAAGCAGGTGTTATGCTGATATTATTTTGACGACCCTTAATAGTCGAAGTAGAATTGCATTAAAAAACTGAATTGTCATGTATTGTATCAATCAATAATATTTTTAATTAAATCCCCATTATGATTGAAAAAATAGAAATAAATAACATTCATTTAATCAAAAAATATAGATTTAGTAAAAAGATTAATGTCGTCTCGAACCTTTGTTGGTCAAACTTTCTTCACCGATAGAAATATCTAGAAGTACAAAACAATTATGTGATGACAAGGCGGCGGTTTATTTATTGATATAGATAAACATAGATTGGTGCGACTTGTTTTGGAAGAAGATGTTTTTGAAAGAGATATGCGCCAATCTAACGGATTTGTGCACGCATTGCGATATATTTGATGTACCACGTCAACTTCTAGGCCCTCGCTGTTGATCTGAAATTATGTTTGGCTCTGGCTATGGGAGGCTGATATGCGTTGTAAATGGCTTTTTGGTGTTTTTGCTGTTCTCGGCGGCTGCGTTTCGAGCCCTTTCCCCGAGCGTTATAGCAGCCTCAGTAGCGTAAGTGATGCCGATTCTATAGTCTCACAGCTCGATACTCAGCTTCTACAACGTCATGTTACTGACGGTAGTGATGCACACCTTGCGAGTGTAGCGTATCGTAACGACGTCGTTCTTGTGACTATGAGGGCAATTGATGCACACTATGGTCGCTATCAAACTTCAATGGTCAGTGCTGATGCAGGCCGAAACATTGCTGTCTCTAGCGTTTCGACTGCGTTCAGTGTTTGGGGTGCGTTAGTCAGCGGCGGGGATACCAGCCAAATACTCTCAGGACTAACGGGTCTTCTTACAACATTTGATACATCGGTGGATAAAGAGACTTATCTAAATCAAACTATGCCTGCGCTGTTCGAAGTTATGAGTGCAGAACGCCTACGTATTGAGGCAGAAATTCGCCAAAAATTCGCACTATCTACTGACGATTATCCTCTTGCAGATGCTCTCAAGGACCTAGAGCGCTATTTCCGTGCGGGATCCATTGTCGGCGCATTGGAGGTTGTCTCAGAAAATGCTGCCGAGGAACGAGACGGTGCCGAACAAACACTGCGTGTGATGCGGGATGCAGACTTTGTCACTGCGGAGAAACAAGAGCGCATTCGATCGTTTTTGGGGCTGGTCGACCAACTTACAGATGTAGATATGGCTAGAAGCCTCCTTGCTACTCCTCCAGTGTCCTTGGATGCACTGGCGAGGACTGCTCTTATTTCACGGCTGAATGGCAATTCAATAGCTGGGCTATCACTCAGTGATGCGCAGCTGCTGCTGAAGATGGTTCTTGTCATTCAGGCTAATAGAGCAGAAACTTCTTTGGATGCATGGGAGGGCGCCTTGCGCGCTGCGATATAGATGCCTTCGACAATTTCGACTGAAGAAACTTTTCCAGCGGGGGTCCCAGAGGCCCGTATTGAGGAGGAGCGCGATTTGCGCATTGCTGCTGGCGCTATACGTTCCGAGTATTCCGGTTCAGAGGAAGATGGATGGATTCTGCGAACAGAATGGAACGTCATTGGTCAATAGATGTGCTGTTTTCTATAAACGAAATAAAGTTTAATCAGCCTGGTAAAACGACCTTTGGCAAAAAGAAAAGTAGTAAAACGAATACAGCTAGTGCACCTGTCGCGCCAATCACCAATTGATTTCCAATCTTCATTTTTATATCTAGCAACCCAGATATCACGGTTGCAAACGCGCCACCTGCTAATGAAAGTATAGCCACAAATATTTGATACTGAAAATTTGTAACTTCTTTAACGAAAACGGCGACCAATAATAATAAGGCCATAAAAATCATACCACTTCCCCAAGCGAGAAGTGTATAAGTATGATGATATTTGGCTTGTGGGTTGGCGTTTTCAGTCAATTCTTCAATTTCCAGAGATATACCTTCAGGCGATAATGTTAATACGGTTTTCTTCCACTTTTTATCAAAACGCTTCTCTTTCTGGACGCGAAACTTATCTTCGTCCAAGAGACTCTCGATAGGTAACCCGCTGTTATTCGGGTCTTCAGGATCATCGCTCATACACCCATGCTCTTGCTGGGGGTGCGTGATCTAGTTACGCGTTAGATGCCCCCGGTACCACATCGATACCGGGAGCATCCTTATTGTACAACCTCAGCCTGCACCAACAACAACTTGTTGTGCCTTGGTTTGGGGCGGTGAAGAGGGATCGGTGCTACCGTCACCTACTTCTCCCATGCGCTCATGGTACGTACCCGCGCCTTCGAGTGCAGTAGTTGTGAACTCTCGATAAAACTTATCCTGTTCATCTACAGCGGCGATTGTGCGGCCTTTGCTTGCCTCAAGTGCAGCCCACCCCAGCAAGGTTAGTGCGTTCTCGATCACATCTTTCTTCGTGCGCAAATCACACATTGGGATGAGGCGATCAATCATTTTGCTATACGTATCAGACAGCTCAAGCTGCAGCCTGTTCGTGTTGTTGTGTTTCATCGTCATAATACTCCGCTCCCCTTTCTTTTCTGGGGGCAAACAAAGACCAGAAAGGTCTACCCCCCCTTCGATAGTGGGGGGGGGCTTAGGACCTCCACCGTTCGGTGGGCGACCTAAAGTTTCATCCAATTCTCTCAAAATTTCCTCAGGAGAAGGGTTCACCCTCTCACGACGGAAATCGCGGAGAGATTTCCACCCCTCCATTGCAGCTTTCTTTAGCTGGGATAGGTTCATAATTCACTCCTTTTATGCGTAGAAACTGCTGCCAAAAATCACGAATGGCACTCACAGCTATTAGGAAGAGGGAAACCCCGGATCGACCGACCTCAAAAATCGGAGGTGGGACGAGCGTAGCGACTCGAAATCCACTGTTTTCTTTGGAAAACCAGAGCTTTGAACCCACTATAGGGCCAACTAATTGGATCTGAGCCATGCGCTTCTTCCTTTCTTCTACGTTTCAGAAGTGAAAATCGCTCGATGCGATAGGGCCCATATACCGTCGATAGACCCAGAAATCAATATTTCTATGATGGAAAATTACACATAGATATACGGTTCATGCTCGCCCTATTGGCACTTCCTGTAAAGGCACCGTTACAAACCCTTCCAAAGCAGCCACATGGGGGCAGAACGACAGAGGTTTGCACGTAGTGCTCGGTTTGCTGCTGGGCCTGAGCTGTGAACGGCCCCTGTTTGGTGAGGGCCGTTCACATCCCATTCCGAAGCAGCAAACCTAAGAACGGACCTTTGTGGTCAGGTGTGACCCGCACAATGCTAAGGGTTCATTCGCCGAGTTGCGGCACGCGTTTCCATCGCTTTCTTCCACCGACCATAAGCTTCGCGTTTTGCAGCTTCAGGGTTGCCGGGGGCTTGATATGGTCCCTGCGGTGGTAGCCGCTTCTCCCGCGCTCTGGCCTCAGCGCCCATCTGGGCTTTCTTTTGTGCATAGACCTTGTTGCGTCTGATCTCAGCTTCGAGTCGGGAGTAGTTCGGTCCTCTCACTGCGGTGGCAATATCGCCTTCTCGTTCTAGCCGACGCTGGTCTTCTCTCAGCATACTGCTTAAAGCTCCGGTTTTGGTCCACGTGGTGCGATCTTGTGTGTTGCTCCGTCGAAGTCTCGTTTCATGCGGCTTTCTTTGTAAGCCGCGCGTTCCTGCGGGTTCGTTGGTCTTGAAGCAGCACCAAATTCACCGCGGATTGGCGGAGCCTGAGAAAGCTCGGTCTTTTCCTGCTCTACCTTTTCCGGAAGTCGCATGGCGCGATAGCGCTCGCGGTCATTGGCTAGAGCTGTTCGTTCCTCCACATAGCCACGTCGCTGTGTTTGAGCCTGCACCGCCAGTTCGCGTCGCCTTTCCATCTGCTTAAAGATGAATGCATCCTTTTCGTCGCGGTCTCGTAGGCTTGCCGCTTGGGCTTCATTGGCGTTGGTTTGTTCAATGCGTCTGTGTTCACCGCGCAGCCGATCCCATAAGCCTGCCACGCCGGTTCGGAACCGTGCTTGGCGTTCAACCGCCTCCTCAAGTTGCCGGGTGTTCTGTCCCTCCAGAAACGATTGTCGCTCCTGTCGCTGTTGTTCGACCAGTCCGGCTTTTTGGGTGGTGAGTGCTTCAAGGCTAGCGCTGCGGCTTGCTTTCAGCTCTTGATCAAAACTATCCAGCTTCCCGAGCATTCCCGCCGCGATTTGATCCTTGATCTCCTCGACACTCCCAAAGCTGGCTTCATCACCCAACCGTGTACGAACGTCTTTGGTTTTCACGCCCGCCATTCGAGGAATGGAGTAGACTTCGCCGTGAACATCGACGGCAACAAAAACGCGTCGATCGCCCCGCGCAATCTTGTAGCCCCGCTCTTCCATAGCTTGCCCGAAGGCAGCGGCTGAATCCGAGATGGCCCACGCGTCTTGAATAGCGCTTTTGATTTGGCGTGGGTCTTGATCGACGCGGCGCGCTTGCTGCCATTCGGCGTGGGTGAAGTTCAAGGGATTGGCTTCCTCTGAGTTGACGAAGCCGCGCGGCATTTTCCAGCCTTGCTCTATGTAGAGTTCACGGGAGATGTCCCGCAGCTTCTTCTTTGGATACGAAATCGGGACCGCCTTCATCTCATCCGCGTTGATCCGACTCCAGACAGCATGGGCATGACGACGGGTTTCGCCATCAATGCCTTCTTTCTCATGGAAGACGATGGCGCGAGGTTGCCCCTTAAGCCCGAGCTTGTGTTCTACCCGATCAATTGCGGCCTCGAAAACCGAAGTCTCTACACTTTGCTCTTTGGGCGGATTGAGCGACAGAGAGTATAGGTATTGGCGGCAGCGTGTGCCACGTGAGATGCCATCGACCTCTTGCAGGGCGTCGCGTAGGTCGTCGTGGGCCATGAAGCCACGCAGCTCATGCAATTCGACATGCTCATTGTCGTGGGCGTTCAAAAGATGAGCAGCCAAATTGCCAGCCCCGCCGCGTTGGTTGCCTACGAGGATCAAGGCCGCTTACCCAGCGCAGTGAGTAGGTCTGTACGCATCGCACGGATGGCAGCACAGGCCTCAGCAAGCTCCTGCTGCAACTCGGGGGATATAGGCAAAGCACCCGAATTCGCGCCGCGAGCAATCTGGTTCATGTTTTGGGAGAGGCGCGATTGCCCAAGAGCCGCCATGATCCGAGCGACAGATTGTTGGTCAATGTTTGGAACACGACCAGCTTTCCGGCTATCGGCGGCGCTTTCGCCAAATAGCTTCCGAATGACATAGGCGTTCACGGAACCACCCGCTGCAGCCTCTCGAAGCTCAGCGCGTTGTTGCTCTGTGATGCGAATGGACAGCGGCGATGGACGCTTTCGCACAGAGGTCATGGCGAGACCTCCGGTGAGGGAGGCACCGCATCCCCGGTGGATAAGGCTTCGAAATCGATGCTCTGCGCTTTGAGTTGCGCATCCCAGTCCGCTAGAGTTTCAAAGAGGCGGTCAAAATCGGTGTTCGAAAAAGCTCCCAGCTTCTCCGCCACGAAAATCGAGAATAAAGCTAAGAATCAAATAGATGGGCGGTTCGACCAAACTGTAACCCCCCATTTTTCCCTCAAAAGGATCTCGAGACTCGCAGTGAAGCTTCGAAACCCGGCGTCATTCAGGGCCAGAGCGATAGTTCTCAAACCGAATCCAATAGCGCTCGAGAACGCACTCTATGGAAAGACCTCGAACGGTTAGATGCCCACTTTGGCGAGATCTATGCGTTCAACATGGCGCTAGGATGTGACCTGAGCCCCGTTTGGTCCCTCATTTGAATGGAGAGTCCGTCGACAAGGAGATGGACATGAGGAAGTCGAGATTCACCGAGGAACAGATCATTGCGATTTTGGCTGAGCAGGAGCGCGGTGAGACCACGGCGGAGGTCTGCCGGAGGCACGGGATCAGTTCGCCGACGTTCTATAAGTGGAAAGCCAAGTTCGGCGGCATGGAGGTTTCCGACGCGCGGAAGCTGAAGGTGCTCGAGACTGAGAACGCGCGTTTGAAGCGACTACTCGCTGAGCAGATGCTCGACAACACGATCCTCAAGGACCTTCTGGGAAAGAACTGACGACGCCGATGGAACGGCGGTCGGCAGCTCTCAAGGCGATGGCGGATTACGACGTCTCGCAACGAAGAGCCTGTCGATTGGTCGGTGTCGATCCGAAGACCGTGCGCAGGGAACGGGTGCCGGACAGCCCCGAGATCCGCACGCGCATGCATGAGATCGCAACCGAGAGGCGCCGTTTCGGATACCGGCGGATCGGCTTGATGCTGGAGCGGGAGGGCATCTGCATGAACCACAAGAAGCTCAGGCGTCTGTACAAGGAAGAGGGCCTGGCGGTGAAGCGGAGACGAGGCCGCAAGCGAGCCACAGGAACAAGAGAACCGATGCCGATCCCATCGGGCCCCGGTGAGCGTTGGTCCCTCGACTTTCTGGCCGACACCTTCGGTGATGTCCGCCGGTTCCGCATCCTGGCTGTCATCGACGACTACACCCGCGAGTGCCTCGCCCTGGTGGCAGACACGTCGCTTTCGGGAGAACAGGTGGGCCGTGAACTCGATGCGGTGATCAGACTCTACGGGAAGCCTCAGACAATCGTCAGCGACAACGGCACGGAGCTGACCAGTCGCGCGATCCTCCGTTGGCAGAGCGATCGGGATGTCGCCTGGCACTACATCCAGCCGGGCAAGCCAACACAGAACGCCTTCAGCGAGTCGTTCAATGGCCGACTGCGAGATGAGCTGCTCAACGAGGAGGTCTTCGAAAGTCTGCGCCATGCCCGAACCATGCTCGCCCGGTGGCGACACGATTACAACAACGTGCGTCCGCACACCTCTCTTGGCGGGCTAGCGCCCGCCGAGGCGCGGCGATCGTCTCGGCTACCTGACGGCCAGCCGATCACCGCGCTCGCCATAACCCCAACCATCAGCTATCAACCCCAAGGACTCTCAAAATGATCGAGGGCGCACCGGGGCGCAGGTCACCCGGAACTGTTCATGGCCGAAAAATGACGCGCATTGACTTTTAAGGGCCACTGAAAATTATCCGTCAGCGATGCTTTCGACCACTTTCAACGTAATCCCACCGTCGATGAAGACCAGACCGTGCTCGCGGAACGATGACACCATATCTCTGACGGCGATCCGTCCAACGGCTCGCTCTCCATGGTGTTTCCAGTAGCTGACGCTCTTTGTGTGGAGGCCGGAATGTTGGGCGAGGTCCTCTTGTGCCCATCCGAGCACCGCGGCTTTTGCGTCCAGCAGGGCTTTCAGGCGTTCCAGTGCATCGCTTCCGGACGGAGACTGTCGCGCAGCGATCTCCGCATCCACGACGTCAACGAATGTCTTATGCTGAGGCTGAACTCTTTGTAAGCGTGCGGTCTTCACCGCCTTACGTGGCCAATGAACCTATGGATATTCAGTAGAAGTTCTAGTGCGTATTCATAGGAGGTTCTATTGGATGGGACGGTGATCATTGAAGGCCGGAGACGCCGGACCTGGCCGACTGAGTTCAAGAAGCGGGTTGTCATGGAAAGCTGTGATCCCGACGTAAGCGTTAGTGAAGTCGCCCGGCGCTACGAACTTGATCCGGCGCAGCTATTTGCGTGGCGTAAAAAGTATCTTCCGTCCCCTGCGCCAGAGACAGCTTTCTTGCCCATCGATATCGTACCGGAGCAGGCACCAGAAAAGCCCTCAGCATCGTCAGAAAGCATCGAAGTGGTGTTGACCAATGGTCGCCGCTTGTTTGTTCCGGCGACGATGGAACCCAATCAATTGGGCCGCCTTGCAAGGACGCTTGATCGCTGATGCTGGGATTTCCATCCCGAACGAAGGTATGGTTGGCTGAGGGCAAGACTGACATGCGCAAAGGGTTTGACGGGCTAGCAGCAACGGCGAAGACGGTGCTGCACGAGGACCCATTATCCGGCCACGTCTTTGTCTTCCGTGGACGCAGTGGAGATCGGATCAAGGTGTTATGGTGGGACGGCCAAGGGATGTGTCTGTTCTATAAGCGTCTTGAGAAAGGCAGTTTCGTCTGGCCGACAGCCAAAGATGGTAAGGTCCAGGTCACACCTTCGCAGTTGGCGACACTGCTTGATGGGATCGATTGGCGCCTCACTCGGCAGCGTGCGGTGACCTCTCAGCCAACACGGGTGATTTAATTGTCCGTAGAGGCCTGTTCTTTGACATCGTAGATTCCTTTGGACGTGAATGGCCTGTAGATAATAGGTCATGGCTGTTCTCACCCAAGATAGCTTGCCCGACGACGTTGCAGAGCTGCAGCGTTTGGCGATGGAGCACAGCTTCCTGATCGAGAAGTTGAAAGGCCAGATCGCCATCATGCGGCGGCATCAGTTCGGGTCCAAGTCTGAAGATCTCGACCAGCTGGAACTCATGCTGGAAGAGATGGAGATAAAACGATCAGAATTGCCTGCCGCTGCTGAGGCCGCACCTGAATACAAAAGCCAGCCCCAACGCAAAGCGTTGCCTGACCATCTGCCCCGTGAAGATGTCGTGCACACACCGGAAGCGGATTGCGCAGCATGCGGTAAGTCCATGCGGGTCATGGGTGAGGATGTTCGGGAACAGCTAGATTACATCCCCGGACGCTTCGTCGTCATCCGCCATGTCCGGCCGAAGCTGGCCTGCCGTGATTGCGGGGCGATCAACCAGGCGCCGATGCCATCATTGCCTATTGAGAGAGGCATTCCAGGTCCGGGCCTTCTGGCGCACGTCATGGTATCAAAATATGCCGATGACTTACCATTGTACCGTCAATCCCAGATCTACGCTCGCGAGGGCGTGGATCTCGACACCTCCACCATGGCTGATTGGATAGGCAGGTCGGCGGCATTGCTTGATCCCTTGGTGGAGGCGATTGGTCGTCATGCCATGGGCGGCGATGTCCTGTTCACGGATGACACGCCCGTACCCGTTCTTGATCCAGGACGCGGCAAAACCAAAACTGGCAGGCTGTGGGCGTATGTTCGTGACAGTCGAGCCCATGGAGCAGATACCGCATCCGCCGCGTATTATCGTTATTCGCCCGACCGAAAAGGCGAGCGGCCAAGAGATCACCTGTCCGTGTACAGCGGCTTCCTTCACGCCGACGGGTACGCAGGATATGACAAGCTGTACGGCGATCGGATCAGGGAGGTCGCCTGCATGGCGCACGTTCGCCGCAAGTTCTTTGACATCGCCGAAAGCACCGCGTCGCCTGTTGCAACGGAAGCCCTCGAAAGGATCGCGGCGCTTTATGGCATCGAGAAAGAGATCAGGGGCTCACCGCCAGACATTCGCGTTGCAGCCAGGCAGGAACGATCAAAGCCGCTGTTCGACGACCTTCAATCATGGCTGGGGGCGACGCTCCCCTCATTGCCAGGGCGATCCTCCCTGGCGACAGCCATCCGCTACGCCATAACGCAATTGAAACGCATGACGCCATTCTTTGAAGATGGTCGCTGTGAGCTGGATAACAACACCGCTGAACGAGCGATGCGCTGTGTAGCGGTCGGCAGGAAAAATTACCTGTTTGCAAGCTCAGACCGAGGCGGTGAACGCGCTGCCGCCGCCTACACGCTCATCGAAACGGCCAAGCTCAACGGCATCGATCCGCAAGCCTGGCTGACGGACGTCCTCACCCGCATCGCCGAGCGCCGATCAATAAGATCGACAAACTCCCGCCGTGGCTCTTTGATCCAGCAAAATGGTGGTCAAGACCGGAAGGTCACCTCAATGCGGCTGCGCTCAAAGGGGACGGGTCACAAACTGTAGGGCAAGAGTCTAGGTGGTGATGTTGGGACCGAACTTTAGGGAAGCAGCTCGGCCACCGCCCAAACGTCCACGCTATGAACTGTCAACTTCCATCGGTTGCCGTCACTAGCTACAGATATCTCATAGGCACCCGCGCCAGGACGGCGGACGACCGCGCGGGTTGGGGTAAAGGGAATGTGGCTTTTGTTGATCCACATCGTAAAGTAGCGCACTGAATCTTGCCAGTTAACGATGTGGAGTACCCTACCTCCGGCAGAGTTCCCACTCAGTGTACTCATCATGTTGGAGCGCCCATAAACTCCCTCTAGTCCGTCTGCGTAGCGATAGACACCGCTCGGGTTCTGGTGATGATCGATGTAGGCGTCAATGATCCCATAGCCGTCAAACAGCGTCGGATTAGAAGAGACCAAACTGTAATAGGGTTCGTAGATCGATACCGGTCCAAAGTACCGCTCTCCTGGCGCGATATAGACATCAAAAGGTACGATAGGATGGTTTCCAATCGCATAAGTTGTCGCAATATGGCGTTCGTTTCTGAGCGGGCTTGTGGATACGAGAGTTGAAACTGTTCGCTGATTGAGCAGCAGATTGTTGACGTTCCAAGTTGAATGAAACAACGCATACGGATAGTTCTGATCCTCGTGAACCTCGCCCATCACACCGTTGAAGTAAGGCGCTAAATCGTTCATTCCATGGCTAGCTTCGTCCTCGCCTTGAGACACCTTGTTGTAGGTCAGCGGAATAGAACCGCCAAACTCTGTTCTTATTCGAGAGGTCAACCAGTCGTAGTATTCAAAGACGTCGTCTTCAACCTCTGCACGGGGTTTGGACGCATAGCAGCCGTTCTGCATTCGCGTGACCATGAAAAATGCATCATCCTGGTGCAGAGCATTACACCCTGCCGTTTTCGCGAATTGCACCGCATTCGAAACTTCGTCGCGCCAGGCTTGAGTATTTGTGTCTGGATAGTATCTATTGGTTGCGGCATGGTGCGGAATTGGATTGCCATTGCCGTCCCGGCACGCGGCAGCTGGGGATGCGGTATGAACGGGTAGTGCACAACTACGAAGACCGTGTCCGCGAGAAATCGAGGCTTGAACTAAGTTGCCGTTATCGGTGCCGAAGCTTATCGGGTAGTGCCAGACAATGCTTGACGCTCCGTAGTCGTCTGCAACATCCATGTACTGGCTGGTTGTAAGCTCGCCAGTCTCTGCCCATCGCGGTGAGAAAAGAACCGCAGACCGTGGTGTAAAAAACTTATGAGGGTTAGAGGCGGTTTGAGCAGTTGCAATCGAAGTTGAACAGCCGGCGACGACTGCTGCGATGATTGATACAGCCCGGGCGGAAATCTTCATGTGGATGTACTCCTAGCACAACGAGTTGCGACGTTTTCAACCTGAGCATCGGCCTATAAATAGCTAAACGCAATAGAATTTTACGGGAGCTTAGCAGATGGCGAACCAGCCCCTCTGAGCGCCTTTAAGGTTCTCGAATGGGGCCTCGATGGGGTCTGTTGCGTTGATTGATGATGGGCGCAGGCGTTCCGCGCAGCATGTCATAATGGGCATGCTTCGTACGCTGCTTTTGTGAAAAGCTCTTTGATGAAACGGATTTCGCCTATGGGTCCTGGCGACTTCCTCACTCTTGTCACGGCTCACCGAGACCACCTCGTCCAGGACGTAGCCATCGGCATAGGCCGCGCGCCACAGCCAGTAAGGTTTCCCTCCGATCTTCACCTGCATCTCATCGAGATACCAGACATCACCTCGCCTCGGAGCCCGCCGCCGAACGGTCGCCATAAGACCTTCAAAGTCCCGTAGATGATCTTCGGCCGCTCGCCCTTCCGGTCCGGTGAGTAGCGATAAAACGCGGCTGGCTGTGCCGGTCCCGCCCACGGGCGCTCGTCGCGTACGTAGGTCCACAGCCGCCCGGTCTTGGTGCCCCCCGGCCGGGATCGAGGACCGGCACTGGCGTGTCGTCGGAAAAGAGGGCCTTGCCACCATGGGTATGTCGGCCGACCGCCTCGACGAGAGCACTGACCGACCCAGTCGGCCAGGGTCGAGCGGTCGAGATGAACGCCTTCGCGGTGGTAGATCTGGGACTGGCGATACAATGGTAAGTGGTCCGCGTACTTCAAGACCAGCACATGAGCCAGAAGACCGGATCTCGGCATCCCGCGCACAATAGGCAGGCTTGGCATCGACGCGGACATGGCGATGTACGACGAAGCGTCCGGGTACGTAGTCGAGGACCTCACGGACGTCCTCGCGCGGCAGGTGCTCAGGCAGCGGCTTGCGCTTCGGCTTCTTCATCAGGTCAGGCGTATCCGAGGAAACGGGGTCGCTCGAAGTGGACGGTGTACCCGCTTCTGAGGCTGTCTCCTCGAGATCCTCAATGCCGAGTTCGAGCTGGTCGAGACCCTCACTCTTCGATCCGAACCGGTGCCGCCGCAGGATGGCCAGCTGGTGCTTCAGCTTCTCGATCTCGAGCGCTTGGTGAACGATCAGACCATGAAGGGCGCCAACATCTTCGGGCAGATCGGAGGGCGGCTTCGTCGGCATAAGATCCGCATGCCTCTGTTCGGCCCCGCTGGGAATCAACGATGTCAAAGAGCAAGGTGACGTAGCGGTGAGCCTACACCACCCGGGTTGGCTGGCGAACCGCGGGTGGCACCCGCTTCGGCCGCCAGTCGATCCCGTCGAGAAGCGTTGCGAGCTGGGAACCGGAGATCGAGACCTTGCCGTCCTTCGCGCGGGGCCAGAGTGAGCCGTGAAGCGAACTGGGGATGGGGCCCCAGTTCGTAGGCGAACGATCCCTTCTCCAAGCGTTTGTAGAACAGGCACATCCCCTGGCCGCCCCAGAAGAGAACCTTCACCCGGTCGCCGGACTTACCCCTGAAGATGAAGACGTGCCCCGACAGGGGGTTCTCCTTCAGTACTGTCGCCGCCTGAGCGCTCAAGCCATCAAAGCCGCGGCGCATGTCTGTCACCCCAGCAACAAGCCACACATTCGTTCCTGGCGGGAAGCTCAGGCTCACGACCGCATCGCCTTCAGCAGGGCCGCGATCCTCTTTACCGGGGTCTGCGATGGCAGGGACAGGCGGCAACCATCGGGGAAACTGACCTCGATCCGTTCAGTAGTCGAGGGCGCGGCAGTCGGCTTCCGCTCGCCATCCTCCGAGACTGTAGGTTCGGCGACCTGAACCGGAAGAGAGGACAAAGCCCGGTCGATCTCCTGGCGGAAAAGCTTGCGCCAGGAGTAGAGCTGAGCGGGTTCGAGATCGTGCCGCCTCGCCACTTCGCAAACCGTCACGTCGGGAGCGCAGCTCTTCTCGACAATCCGCCGCTTGACCTCTTCAGGCCAGACCCGCCGTCGGCGACCCTCGACCACCACCATTCCGTCCAAAACCGATCCTCCAGCCCTTCGTCATGAGAACCTCTCATGAGTACGACCAATCCGATCGTCAGCGTAAGGCGGCCATGGGGGGACGCTTACAACTCTTTCGCCGTTTCGTGAATTTCCGAGTGCCTCGACAAGCTCTTGCGGGGTGGTCCGTCGGCGTGCCCAGAGTTTGTCTACACGTGTGCTGATTGTCTTGTTCATCGCTTTTTTCCTCCGATTGGTTTCCACTCGATCTCATTCAGCGGCACGTCATGAGTTTCGCCAGTTCGGTAGTCTCGTGTTGCGACCACACCGAAGGCTGTGCGGTCTTCGTTGAAAGCCAATATTCCAAGGATGATCTGAATGTCCTCAAGCGGTTGTGCTTGCTCTAAGCGTGAAAGCCGTTTTTCCAACTTCTCAGTGCCCATTGCTTTCTCCTACTTTTGTCCATTCAATCTCTTTGGGTGACAACCAGGTGGTGCGACCAGTCTCGCGATAGTGGACGCCAACAATGCCGGTTGCTGATCGATCATCGTTAAAGCCAACGAGCGGGCGTTCGACATTAGCAGCTTCAGGCGTTTGGTTCGCTTCGAGCCTACTCAGTCGTTCCGCGTAATTGAGTATCTTCATTGCTTTTCCAGTTCTGATGATTGCTCGAGAGCAACGAGGCGGCGCTCCAGCTCTTCGGTCTCAAAGGCTTTCCGGCGAGCTTCCAGGATGTCAGCGACGGGCTTGGCCTCTTCGGGGCTCATATCGCCCGAGCTGATGGCCTTCAGAAGCTCTGTGAGCACCGTTGATGATGAGAGCTGGTCTTCTTCATCAGGAAGCTCGAAGCGCACTGTGCGGCCTTTCTTGGCGGGCAGAATACGTTCCAGGCACAGACGAAGGGCGGTGGTATCACCATCAAGCGCGAGTTCGATGGCTTTCCGGCTCAGCGCCTCTGCTTCTCCATCGAAGAGTGCTTCAGCGGCGAGCGTTGTTTTGTTCCGTGAGCCGCGCGGGCGACCGGGGTTTCCAGGTCCGAACTTACCGTCAGTGCCCCGTTTTATGTCCGTTTTATCGGCAGGCAGGTCATTCATCAGTGCTCTCCAATTCCAAATTTCGCAAATTTCGCAAATGTCGCAGCGTATGCTGGGGCAAAAACCACTGGGTCATTGAATGAGCCTCCATGCTTCGCGTGCCGAATGCCCGCCCACAGAAACCCCCTGGGGAGCTTTCTCAAGGCATCCAGCCTCCTCGAGCAGTTTTAAGGCAGCTCTGGCTGTCTTCGTGTCTCTCAGTGGCCCACGATTGGTGATAGGCCGTGTGTTGATGAAGTCTTCATCCCAAGCATCAACAAGCCACACGCGGAGCTTCTCGGCGTCTTGGACATCCTTGGGGATGATTGCACCATCGTGCAGACGCTTGGCCTCGCTCAAATAGAAGCGGGCAAGGATGATAGCATCCGCCATTGATTGCTCACTGACGTCCATGGCGCCTAGATCCTCAAAGAGGGTCAAAACACCAGCGATCCTCGCGGCATGCTCGGCCGCTTTAGAGGCAAAGGCCGTGATTGCTGCGTACGGACCGTCGGTTCGTTGCCCCGACTCCACTTCATCTGCAAATGCGCAAAGCAACCGCTTGGCATCCGCGGAAAGCAGCAATTTGCGAAGCCGCAGAGTGTTCTGGGTTCCTTCTTCAACAGGTAGCTCTTTGGCGATCCGCTCGCTGATAACCTTTGCGACACGCGCGACATTTGAAGGATCCGAGTCCTGGCTCATGCGCGTACCGATGGTCGACTTTGGCGCAGCGATGAGGCATCGCGCCAAAGGGCCCTGTCCGTTGGCGATCGGATCAGCGAGGAGTTGTTCCGCTGCAATGGGCTGCGTCATGAGGTGAACGGCCAAACGCCGACCGTAGTAAGTTTCGACGACGCCCCCTGTGGAGCGTGTTCTGTTGATGGGCTTACCATCCCAGAGCGACGAGAGTGTGGCAGACGTTTTGAGGCGGTTCTCCTTGCTCATCGAGTGACCACCAAGAAAAGATCCGCCTTCGTCGCTGAACACGCCCAGAGAGCCGCGCGTGATCCCGAGATTGGCCGTTAGCCCCTCAATCGTGGGGTCGGTGCTTATGAACGTGGGGGACAGGAGATCGTCTGGAGGGGTCCCAAGCTCCTTGAGTGCCTCTTCGAGCCCCAAAGGATCGTCCTTGTGCGTGTCTTCAGCCTCTTTTCGTTTGTTCTTGTAGGCTAGCTTTTTGGCATCGAACTCGATCATGGAACTTGCCCGAGACTTACGCAGCTCTTTCTGAAACTCCTCGACGGGCTTCATGAAGTGACCATCGCAAGAGCTCTTTCGTTCCCCAGAACGAGCAACGGTGAGGCAGAAAAGAGACGTGGGCTTAAACCCTGCCAGCGTTTCCACATCGGCATGCCCTTGCACGCAGAGAGAAGCCACCGAGAGAGCGCTTTGAGCGGCAATCGCGGCAGGCGCTAGCGTGATAGCTTGAACGCTCTCTACGGCTTCTCTGAGAGCCCCGAGGGCCGCAACAGGTAATCCTCGGCCTGGGGCAAGGAGCGCATAAGAGGCGATCCTGAGAGCCCATCACGCTGTTTGATGGGCACCACCTCGGCACCCGGAAAATGGGACGGGAGTGCGGTCATGCGGCGACCTCCTCTTGAAGAAGTTGTGCCTTGTACTGCTTGGCTTGGGTCATCAGCACGTCATTGAAGTCTCCGAACCCTGGCGGTGGGAGTTCGATCGAGACCTTTCGCCCCTCACGGATAAGGCGATCAGCGAGCTGGTGAGCGGCTCGTTCGCCCGCGCCATTGGCGTCCCGATCCGCAGCGATGATGATGCTCTTGATGCCGTCAGCAAGCTCAAGATTGATCAATCCCGAGGTGCTGAGCGCGGCTAAGCCCGGAATCCCCGTGGCCTTCATGTAGCTCAGGACGGTCTCTATACCCTCACCCACGACAACTTTGTCTTCGATAGTTGGATGCAACCGAACCGCTCCGCCGCGGATCGGGCCGAACATAATCCGAGGCCTTTTGGTGGGCGCCTTCGATCGGCAATCCAATGCTAGCTGCGTGACGTGAACGCCGAGGAACTTGTCGTCATGGCTAGAAACCCGTGCGACGAGTGCTGGCCATTGAAACCCGTGAGGATTGGAAAATGGGCCTCCATCGGCCTCATCCGCCAAACGAAACTGGTCGCAGAGTCCCCGACTGACCGAACGTGACCCCAGATAGTCACCTATTCTGTAGTCGTACCGGTCAGCCGCGTTCCAGATAGCCTCAGCCCGGGCGCGTTTCTGCCCTGCATCCGAACGCAAAACCCTTGCGACATTTGCGACTTTTGCGACACTTGATCCAGGATTTGGGCGTTCGAGGCCAGCCCGCTGCCGCACATCGTCTTTTACATCCTTCCACGGATAGCCGTGATGGCTATGCACAACGAAGTCGTCATGTTGGTCAGCGTGCGGCTTGATCGTCAGCCCTCGATCACGATGGCTATGACCCATGTCTGGCACAGAGCCATAGCTTCCATGCCAGTCCCCGCCGAGGGTCCTTGTGATCTCATGTGCGAGGGTCATTGCGTCACCTCCACATGCTCTTCAAGAGCCCAGCGATGGAGCTTTCTCAGCCACTTGAGTTGCTTAAGTGTGGGTGAGTTCCAACCCGTCAGTTCTGTGAGGAAGCGCAGCTCTTTATCGTTGTACGGGAACTCGCACTTGAGGCAGAAACGAGCGACACCCTGCCGACCAAGTTTTTTGAAGTGGCTTTCAGCATCGGTGCCTTTCCTAAGCTCGTCGAGCATGGAGGTTCGACCTGCCGCGTACCCTCGATGGAAATCGTCAGCTTGCTTAGCTCTTCGATCGTCGTTAGACTGGGAGCTTCTGGTACAGTCAAATGCAATAATATCAGCCCCGGTAGCTCCCGCCCGCGCCCCGGGGTTTGTTGTATCGGGAGACATGGTTCAGCGAGCCTCCTGAGCTTGAGGCTCAATGAGCGCTTTGATGGAACGCATGGTGATTCTCGGCATGTTGCCGATCATCACAACCTCTAGGGCCCCCTCGTTTTTAAGTTGGTATGCCTTGGTTCGGCCACACCCAAGATAGTGGGGGACCATGCTCATCGGTACAACGAGCGGTTCTGGATTATTGGGCACTGAGCACCTTTCGATTCGCTACCGTTCGAATGTGTACTCAAGTGCCCGAAATTAGACAGAATGCAGACGGTACAGGAACTTGTACCGTTTTCTAAATTCTAGAAAAACTACCGTGCTCAGCCCGATAATGCGGGTACGCTTTTTCCCAGATTGTTAGAAACTGCCCTTTACCCCGTTCCTCCGGCGATGGTTCGCCGTGCAGATACGCGAAGAGATGATCTGCGATGTCGAGGCCTTCCTCTTCGCACCACCACTTTTTCGAGCGAGGTTTCTCTTCGCCTCTGTGGTGTCGTGCGAGAAAGACAAACCATTCGCCGAGAAACCTAAATGTCGGGTGGCTTTGCCTCAGGCCAATAATCTCCGCCAGATCAAACCCATCTTTCTCGATAGCTGCCGACCGATCCTGATTTGGCTACCTTCGTTCAATCTGGCCGTAGCCGAAGGCATGTAGCCATTGCTGCGCTGTTCGATACTCTTCGTAATCGTCAGGCCCGTGAAGGTATGTATAGGGGAGCCATTCAGTAAACCTATACAGCTCAAGAGCCCGTGTCCGTGCTTGACCCAATGGGCCGCCCGGACGCTTGAAGGCCTTTTTTTGAGCGACGCGCTGGTCTTTGGAAGACCAGACCTGCCATTTATCCTTCGAGCGGGTCTCGACGTCAGGCCGCTCCTCAAACCTCTTCTCTGGCCGTTGTTCGCTTGGTTGGGCCTGCATCGATAGGCTGAAATCATCCTTCCAAGGATCCACTTCGATCCATTTGCGAGGCCGACACTCTTCGAACCACTCATTCACTTCGTTCCAAATTTCATCGTCTCGCGAAATCCCCGCTATGCGAAGAACTTCGCAATAAATCCGCTTCTCATTTTCGATCTGTTCTGCGGGCGGGTCGAAGTCGGCGGGCTTAGCTGACAATAAACTTCTCCCACTCCGCCATCAGCTCACGGCGTTTTTCGAGGTAGTTGGTCCGCCGGTAAGCCGCCTCGACCTTGTTCTTGATGGTATGCGCTAGCGCCGCTTCCACGACGTCGCCTGCGAAGTCCGTTTGCTCCGCAGCCCAATCTCTGAAGCTTGAGCGGGCTGTGCCGTGCACGGTGTAGGTGTCGCCGCCAGCCGTCTTGAGGGCCTTGCCGAGCGTCATGTCAGAAAGAGGACGCCCGCGCATGCCGGGAAAAATGATCGTCTCTGGTGCGCCGTCTGTGAGCATCCTGGCGGCTTTCAGGATATCGATCGCGGTGTCAGACAGCGGAACAATATGCTCTTCACCGGCCTTCATGCGCTCTCCGGGCACGGTCCATGTCTTGGCGTCAAGATCAATCTCACCCCAGGTTGCGCCGCGCACCTCGCCCGAGCGGGCAGCCGTGAGGATGGTGAAACGAAGCGCCAAGGCACCCACACCCTTGCTCTCAGAAAGCTTGGCCATCAGCGCGGGCATCTCCCCATAAGGCATGGCCGCGAAGTGCTTGGGCGCGCTCTTCTGCTTCTTGAGGGCTGCATCCACGGCGCGCATTGGTGCAGGATCGGATCGTTCTTCCTTGGCATGCGCCCAGTCGAGCACGGACCCTATCCGCTGTTTTGTCCGGCGAGCGGTTTCAGCCTTCTCAAGCCAGAGCGGCTGGATCACGTCGAGGATCTGCGAGGAGCCGATCTCAGCCACCGACAGATCACCGAGGGTAGGGAAGGCGTAGGTCTCAAGCGTCGAGATCCATTGCGCCGTATGCTTCTCATTCTTCCAACCCGGGAGGCGTTCTGAGTGAACGCGGCGAGCAGCATCGGCAAAGGTCATACCCCGAAGCTTATTGGCTTCAGCCCGCAAAGACGAGGGCGTCGCGCCCGCGCGCAGCTTCTTGCGAGTGGCGCGGGCCAGCTCGCGGGCTTCAGCAAGGCTTACATCCTGGCGCGATCCTAATCCGATCTCATAGCGCTTGCCTTGGACCATCGTGCGCAGAACCCAAGACGCAGCGCCGGTCGGTTTTACCACCAGCATCAAACCGCCCTGATCAAAGTATTTCCCCGGTTGCTTGGCCTTCGAAACCTTCAATGCTGTAAGAGCTGCCATGGCCTCGCGTTCCACCAATCGTCCCCCCAAAATAATGTGGATTTGTGTGGACGCAAGTGGATGCCTATGGAAATAGGATACCTATATCGTCAATAAATCAGCGACTAAAAGGACAACAGTGGATGCTTGTGAACAATGGTAGAGCGGACTCTTCCTCCGCCATTTTTGCTGGGGCTATCGTTCGCTCACGCTCACTGTTTGAGAGCTGCTCCGGGTTCGAATTTCGTTTCGAAACTCTCCGACAGTTTCTGTTTGCGCTACCGCCTAGGGCTATCTGAGCACTTGGCTTCCGGGTTCGAGCTTTGTCTCGCCCCCTCCGACAACCTTTGTCTCCCGCGGTGGTAGATGGCCCCGATAGGGTGAGCTTCGTTCGGTGGCATGGTCACTTTGCGTCTGAGGTTCAAAGCCCCACTCTTTGCCACCTTGATGACAACCGCCCCAGCTCGGGTTTTTTAAAGCCCCAAGCTCATTCGGCTTTGGTCGTCGCCATGGACATTTGAGCTTGTGTCTGAGCCTTGAGTTGAGAAAGGCTCAGCGTGACTTAGCCGGTTTGTTCTAGCTGCCCGGCGTTGTGTGAGACGTCGATGCGGTGTATCTCCGTCCACAGATCGGTTTGAACGACGGGCTTTGACAAATATCCCTGTACAGACAAACGCATATAGCGTTCTCGATCGCCTTCCATGGCGTCAGCTGTGAGAACCAAGATAGGCACGTCCTGCCAGTTTTCCTTGGATGCGCGGATATGCTCAATGCACTCAGGTCCATCCATTTCGGGCATATGCATATCCATAAGGACCAGATCGACGTCTCCGTGTGCTTTCAGGCAGTCGAGCGCCTCCAGCCCATTCTCAGCCTCGATAACTCTGATGTCGCTCGACTTCAGAAACGCTTTGACGACCATGCGATTCACGTGGTTATCGTCGACCAGCAAAATGGTGTTGATATTGCTGAGCTGTTTCCAATCAACAGTGGTGCTGGCCTTAGAGTCTGTGGACTGAGACACTTTTTGACCAGCAAGAGGCGTGATCGGAATCACCAGTTCGAACCGTGAGCCTTCGCCAAAGGTGCTTTCCACTGTGACACTGCCGCCCATGAGCTCGGCAAAGCTGTGGACGATCGATAAGCCTAGGCCTGTTCCGCCGAACTTTCTCGTCGACGACGTGTCGCCCTGTTCGAATGCGGTGAAGAGCGTAGCGACCACATCCTCTTTGATACCAAGTCCCGTGTCCTCGACGACGATAGCAAGGGTTTTGCCGTCATTCCGTGCAATGACCTCGAAAGACACATGTCCTCGTTCCGTGAACTTGATGGCGTTCGATACCAAATTAGAGGCACACTGCCGAATACGTTCACCATCAAAGAGGGCAATGGTCGGAAGGGCGGGGTCCACAACAACGTTGAGATTAATGCCCTTTTCGTGCGCGCTGACCGACCAAAGACCAACAACATCCTTGACCAAATCCCGGATGTTTGTCGGCCGCGGCGAGACCGCCATTTTGCCGGCTTCAATCTTTGAGAGGTCCAAGACGTCGTTCACGATGGTCAAGAGAGACTCTCCGGACTTCAAAATGACATCGACGCACTCGTCATGTTCACCGCCATATCGCTGCTCTGCGAGCACTTGGGTCATGCCCAAGAGACCATTGAGAGGCGTACGAATTTCATGGCTCATATTGGCGAGGAATGTGGCCTTCGCGTGCACCGCGATCTGCGCCTTTTTCTCGCTCTCTTCCAATTCGTCTGCATAGGTGCGCAGACGTCGTTGCGAACGAACCAAAGCCAGGGCAAAGAACAAGACAAGAGCGAGGGCCGAACTTGTAACGGCAGCAATAATCTGATCGCGCCTTTGCATCTGCTCGGCGGCTGTCGTCTTCGCTTCGAGCTCTTTGATCTGCGCATTGCGCTGGAGCAATGTGCGGCGGGTGTTCATATACTCGACACGTGCGCGACCTTCCTCAGCTTTCAGATCATCATCCAGCGCCTTGCCTTTGAGATAGGAGCGTAGTGCGTCTTCTGGGCGGTTTGCTGCCTCGAAATTCTTTGCCTCAAGCGCAAACAATTCGATCAAACCGTCAGGGGCTCCGAGAGCTGAGGTTTCTTCGATCGCCCGGCTGATCAGGAACGCGGCGTCGTCGAAGCGTCCCTGGCTATAAGCGATCGCCGCAGCGATGTAGTCGACCTGTGACAAAAACAACGGCGCGCCTGTGGTGATGGCATCGGCCTGCAAGTGCGGAAGAAGCTCAGGAAGTTCTTCGAACTTTTTTTGGTTCACCAGCATTTGTGCCCGGTTGTAATTAATATGCCAGCGGACGAGGCTCACATTGGGCTCGTTGATCGCCCCTGTTTCCATCCACATTCCAAGTCGCTCAAGAGCAGCATCGAGGTAGATCTCGCTCTCTTGATAAGCGCGCCCCTTGATCAAAGCGTAGGCAATGTTCGAGATGAGCTTGAGCTGGTCGAGTGGGGGTAGGCTGTCAATCGAACCATCATTATACTTATTGATAAGAATGTCCGCTGCGAGAATGGGGTTGCCCGTTTGTGTATGGACAGCAACCATCAGTGTATCAACGTTTTGTTGGTAGAGCGGGTTGGTGGAAAAAAGCGGATGATTCCGCATACGGTCTATAAGAAGGAGAGTTTGATCGATTTTCTGTGCGTAGATTTTGACGAAACCGACGCCATAAGCTGCACTGATGAACTCGCCACTGTCTCCTAAGGCGAGAAGCATGTCTTCTAAGACGGTGTCAGCATACGTATCGGCGCCGGCGAGATCTCCTTGCCGGGCAATCACGGTGATCCGTTGCGAAGCTGCCCGGGCCCACTCGGCATCTCGTAAGGCCGGATCGCGTGAAGCCATCCATGCTTCGACCATGGCCAGTTTTTTGTCCAAGGGGCTGCCGATGTAATCAGCGCTCTCGAGAAGGGTACTGATTGGCATGGAAGTACCGTCATCAGCGTATGAGGCGATGCCAACGCACCACCAAACACTCAACGCCACTGCAAGCCTACGTACAAAATCCATGGAACTCGTGCCCCCAAGGAAAACGGTAGGGAGAGAAACAAAAAAAGGCCTGAACGTGTTCGTCGAACTTTGTCGAAATGTATTTGATAATTGTATCAGACAGGGGTTTTATCAGGCATTTGTTCTGGTTTGTCCGTCTAGTGCATTGTAAAATAAAGATATAATATGGAAAATGACTTCGATATCGAAGCCAGGGCTGCTCATAAAAGTGTAGGGAAAACGCTCATCCCGTGGGTCAGGACAAGCGCTTTGTTCGCTTCGCGTGGGGCGCCGAGCTGATCAGTGCCGCTTCGAGAGGCTACTGACCACCGCCTGAGAGAGGGCTCTCGATGGGTGCCATATCGATCGTTGGCATCGGCGCTGGCTGCTGCTGATTGGGCGGCGCGGCAAGAAGCGGCGGAGGCGAGGCCTGCTGCGCTTCAGGTGGTGGGCCGGTGAAGAGGGCCACGATGGTTGGCTCATCGGGGAAGCCGGTCGCGGGCACACCTGCGGCGGTTTGGAACGAGCGCAGGGCGGCCTGGGTCCCAGGACCGAAATCCCCATCAACCGTGACCGATTGGCCGGCATTCAGCAAAAGCTGCTGCATCTGGCGAACTGTTGTTGGGTACATCAGACGGCGGCGTTCGCCGACAACGATTTCGGTCGGTTGCTCAGCAGCTTGAATGCGCGTGGGACCGAAGGCGTTGATCAATTCTGCTGTGGCCAAGGCAATTGGCTGGTCGGGCACTTGCTGGCAGATCGACGCGATGATGCTGGGCAGCAAACCCTCTTGCCACGTGATGAGATCGTAGGTCTCGGGCAGGATCATGTTCGCTGCGGAGAAGTAGCCTGACACCCACGACATCGCGAGAGCAGCTTCTGGAGCCCCTTGCTCTGCCGCTTGCAGGAATTGGCCACATGGCATCAAGCCGATGCCCTTAGGCGCAAACCGGCCCTCTGCGTCGCCAGCTTGTGCTTCGCTAGCAAGAAAACCGATCGCGAGCGCCGCTGCAGCGAGCCCAGATTTGGAGCGGGAAGAGAGTTTTTTCTGAGGCATTTTAAGATGTTACTTGTTCTGCTTGTTGGGCCAAACTGACGAAAAAGGAGTGCTGTCCGGAAAAAGGACAGCAGTTGAAAGTCTGTTCAACACACATGCCAAGCGACATCCAGCGTTCTTGGATGGGAAATTCTCAATGTACCGCTCGAAAGCCTGGAATTGCAGATTTTCGGGCTCGCATCAGGGTTGGTGGGGGCTGCTAGCCTCTTCACCATCCAAGATATCGTTGACGGCTGGCGCTGATGACTGACGCGTTTGCCTCAGCTCGTACCAGAGCGCGTTGAGAATACCGACAGTTGCTGCGAGGCCGAGGCCAAGAATCCAAGAGAAGTACCACATGTCTATATCCCCTTGATCATCAGTACGCGTGATCGGCGTTTTGGAGGTCTTCGAGCGTCACACGCCCAAAGAGAATTTTGTAGACCCACGCCGTGTAGAGCAGAACGAGCGGGAGGAAGATCACTGTCGCGATCAGCATGTTGCGCAGGGTGTTCTGGCTGGAGCTCGCATCGAAGACCATCAAGCTGTGGCTAGGTTCTAATGTGCTCGGTAGGATGAAGGGGAACATCGAAACACCCACAGTGCTGATGATGCCCGCAATGCCCAGGCTTGTTGCGAGGAAGGTCAGTGTCGAGCTTCTCACTGAGAAACCTAAGAAAGCGATCAACATACCACCTATTCCCAAAAGGGGTGCCAGGACCAAAATGGGCGCATTGGTGTAGTTCGTGAGCCAAGCATCATTGGTCCGAACAACCTCTTTATCGAGAGGAAAGCTTGGCCCGCTGAAATTGGCTGTTGACTGAAGCTCATAACCGCCAAGTCCGCCCATCGCGACGACAACACCGCCTAAAGCAAACAGGAACGCGGCTGCGAGCGCGCTCAGGCGTCCTACGTGCCGGGCACGTTCGGCTACAATATCGTCAGCCTTCATCTGAAGCCATGCAGCCCCCTGTGCCAAGATCATCGCAAGGCTCACAAATCCGCAGAAAAGTGCAGCTGGATTGAGCAGCCCGAAGAGGTTGCCTTGGTAGTCCGGTCTCAGGTCTCCGTCGTAAACGAACGGCACGCCCATGAGTGTGTTGCCAACGGCGACGCCGAAGATCACTGGCGGGACCAGACCTGATACAGTCAGAGCGAGATCCCAATTCCGCCGCCACGCTGCGCCGGGTTGTTTGGACCGATACTTAAAAGCGACCGGCCTAAGAATAAACATCGACAGCACCAAGAACATCACCAGGTAAAAGCCCGAGAAGCTCACCGCATAGAGAGCGGGCCAGGCTGCGAAAATTGCACCGCCACCCAAAATGAACCATACCTGATTGCCTTCCCACACGGGGCCGACGGTGTTGATCACCACGCGTTTCTCATCATCCGTTTTCGCAACGGCCGGGAGAAGGGCGGCTGCACCCATGTCGAACCCATCGGCGATGGCGAACCCAATGAGAAGAACACCGAGCAAGACCCACCACAGAATGCGGAGGAACTCATAGGAAAAAAGAACGTCAATCATCTGTGTCACTCCTAAGGCAGCGTTTACTCAGCAGGCGCCAGGTTCGGTTTGCCTGCAACGGCGCCATCTTGTTCGTTGAGACCGGGGATAAGCTCCCCCAGATTATCGAGCACTTTCGGGCCCTTCTGGATTGCGAGCAGCATCAACCGAACCTCGATCACGGCCAGGATCCCGTAGAAGACGGTGAAGCCGACGATGGTGATCAAGATATCAGCAATCGTAAGGTTCGAGGCGGCGAGGAATGTGGGCAGCACGCCTTCGATCACCCAAGGTTGCCGTCCATATTCCGCAACAAACCAGCCGATTTCCATGGCAATCCAAGGGATTGGGAGCGACCAAAGCGCGGCCGTGAGCAGCCAACGCGGCGGCATGCGCTCTTGCATCGTATACCAGAACGACAGGGCGAAGAGGAAGAGAAGGATCACACCGGCAAGGACCATGATCCGGAAGCTGAAGAAAATCGAAGGGACCGAAGGAACCGTGGACCAGGCCGCCGCACGGATCTGTTCATCGTCGGCGCTCAACGGATCTTCAGTGAACTGCCGCAGCAATTGAGCATAACCAAGATCGTCCCGGGTCGAGAGGAAAAGCTCCTTGGCCTCGAGATTGGTGCGGTCAGCTTTGAAGGCTTCGAGGGCGGCATAGGCGACCAAACCGCTTCTCACGCGTTCCTCTGCTGTGTCCACGAGTTCAAGGATGCCTGGGATCTCTGTATCAAAGGACCGTGTTCCGATGATCCCCATCACATAAGGTATCTCGATCGCAAAATGGGTTTCTCGCGCCTCCATATCGGGAATGCCGATGGCGGTGAAGGGGGCGGGCGCTTCCTCTGTGTGCCACATCGATTCCATGGCCGCGAGCTTCATTTTCTGGTGGTCGGTCACCGCGTAGCCGCTTTCGTCTCCAAGGACGATGACGGACAATGCCGATGCCAGGCCGAAAGCAGAGGCCATGACAAAGCTGCGTTGAGCAAGCGCTGTGTGCTTCCCTCGGAGGAGGTAGAACGCTGAAATAGCGAGCACAAAAACAGCGCCTGTCACATAGCCAGCCGAGACAGTGTGGACGAACTTGGCTTGCGCGACAGGGTTGAAGAGCACAGCCATGAAGTCTGTGACTTCCATCCGCATCGTATCCGGATTGAAGGCAGAGCCGACGGGGTTCTGCATCCAGCCGTTCGCAATCAGGATCCAAAGAGCCGAGAAGTTCGTGCCGAGAGCCATAAGCCAGGTGGTCAGCAAATGCGTCTGTGGACGCATCTTATCCCAACCGAAGAAGAAAAGACCGACGAAGGTCGCTTCAAGAAAGAAGGCCATCAGACCTTCAATGGCCAGGGGCGCGCCAAACACATCGCCAACGTAATGGCTGTAAAATGCCCAGTTCATGCCGAACTGGAACTCCATGGTGATACCGGTCGCGACGCCGAGAGCGAAATTGATGCCAAAGAGCGTACCCCAAAACTTGGTCATCTCCCGCCAGACCTGCTTGCCGGTCATGACGTACACGGTCTCCATCATCGCAACGAGGATCGAGAGGCCGAGCGTGAGTGGGACAAACAAGAAGTGATACATCGCCGTTAGGGCGAACTGCAGTCGTGACAGATCGACAAGCAATGGATCAGGCATGGACAGACTCCGACAATGACCAGCCGACCATGTCACAAGTTCGCGAGCCAATACTTTGCTGTCGCGCAAAGATTTGCGTTGCTGATCCGTCTAACCCCCGAGAATGACAAAGCGTCGGCACACCGAAACAGGGTCCGCGGAAGCGAAGCTTCGCGCCGTTGTGGCGCCGCGCGTGCGCATGATCACCTGGATTGATGCCGCTGCACTCGGCGCACGTCTTGTTGCCATGCTCTTTTTAGCAAAGCTGGTCGGTGACCTCGTTGTCCTTGGAACCCTTTCTTGGACGACGTTGCTTTTAGGTTCTGTGCAGCTGTTGGTCTCTATGACGCTGGCAATTGTGTCGGCCCGTTTGGTCAGCCGCGCTGAAATCGAAGCATCGAACACGGTTCTTGACTGGTTTTTACGATTTGGTGCGCGGTCGGACATCGAGAACGTCCAAGCCATGGACGCTGGCGATCTCGCCAATCGGATCTCACGGCAACCCGGCTCCGCGGCGCGCGCTGTCGTTTCCGTGCGCTTAGGAAAATCGATGTCCGCGATGGGGGCCGTGATGGCGCTGGCGCTTATGGCAGCTCTCAGCTGGCAGGCAGCATTGCTCCTGCTGCTGACCATGCCGATCATGGTGATGTTCTTCATCATTGTGGGGAACCTCACCAAGGCCAAGGCCTCCGCCCAGGAAGAGGCGCTTCAGTCGCTGTCGGGCGCTTTCGCAGAGAAAGTCAGGTGTCTACCGACCATTGTGGGATGCGATGCGACGGAAGACGAGACACAGCGGCTTGCCGCCGTTTTGCACGACTACCGCGATCGCTCCAGTCAACTCTTGAAGGTGGCTTTCCTGAATTCTGCGGTTCTCGATTTCTTCAGTTCGTTGAGCATCGCGATGCTGGCGATCTTCCTTGGCCTTGGGCATCTTGGTTTGGTCGCGTTTCCAGGTTTCAACGGGCTGAGTCTCGCAACGACATTGGGGGTATTGGTCCTCGCCCCAGAGGTCTATCAGCCACTTCGTCGGTTCTCAGAGCTTTATCATCTCGCCGCTGAGGGGGACGAGGCGCTTCAGGCTCTCGAGCCCATCGCATCTGCGCCTCCTAAGTCAGACCTTCGCTTACCGATGAACGCCGTTGGCGCGCGGGGCCTTGTGCTGGCGAATGGCGCAACAGTTGGGGACTGGGACCTGCCGGACGTTGGTTTGATCGTTGTCACGGGGCCATCGGGTTCAGGAAAAACCACTCTGCTAAGAACCTTGGCGGGCGTACAAAAACCCAAAGCAGGCCAAGTGTTTAGGTCATCTGGAGACGCGGCCTGGGTTGCGACCGATGCCTGGTTGCCCGAAGACTTGCTCCGTGAGCACCTCATTGATGATGAAGCGGCCTGGCTTGAGAGCCTCTGGCTGACCGATGACGCACGTTTCCGGACGCAGGCTGACGATATCGACCTGAGCGCAGGTGGAGTCTCGGGCGGACAGCGGGTTCGTTTGGCCCTGGCCCATTCTTTGGCGAAGGGCGCGCCGCTTCTTTTCGTTGATGAGCCGACAGCCAAACTGGATGCGGACAGTGCTGCAGCTGTGCGCCGAGCGTTGACGGAAGCAGCTCAGTCAAAGCTTGTGATTGCTGCGACGCATGACCCCGATTTGATTGCGATGGCCAATGGCCGGTTCGCACTTGAGGAAAAAGCCGAGGTGGTCGCGTGATGATCCGTCTTAAGACCAATTTCTGGCTTCTGGCCCTTGGCTTGGGAGCGCTGACGGCACTCGCGAGTGTGTTGTTGGTAGGTGTGTCCGCGTGGTTCTTGGCGTCCGTTGCGCTTGCCGGTCTTGGTCCAGCCGCGTTGGTTTTCAACTTCCACTATCCCGCAGCACTGGTGCGCCTCTTGGCGTTGACCCGCACAGCGGGGAAGTACGGTGAGCGGGTGGTTGGTCATGAAGCCGCGCTTGACGACCAGGCCCGACATCGAGAGGCGCTTTTCCGCAGCATGGCGGCGTCAGAGAAGACGCGTTCGCGCGGTTGGCAATTGGCCCAGGCTGATCAACTTGAGGCGTTCCTCAGTAATGTGGAGGCGGATGATTTCGAGCCCCTCCGTTTCTCCTTCCCACTGACGATCATGCTGATCTGTGCTGTCCCCCTTGCCGTCGCGACGACGCTTGTTGTGCCCTTGGCTCTGGGGTTGATCATCCCCATGCTTTGTGGGCTGGGCATTGTGAATGCCCTCGCTGCGTTGAATGCTTCGGCATGCCATGATGCAGAGCGTGACTTGCGCGATCATGCAGGCCGATCACTCGGGCTGGCTCACGCTGGTCTCGTTTCTCTTGACGCGAGCGGCGAGCGTGATGTTGAGCTGACACGGATTATCAATCGCTCCCGGCACGCAGAAGTCGCCGCAGCAACAGCCCGTCGTGATCTTGCCGTTGCGTCGACAGTTTCGAGCCTTTTGGGACCTGCCGCCGCGTGTGCAACAATTGCGGTGGCCTGGTCGACGGGAGCGCGGGCGGAGGGGCTGCTTCTGCCCGTGCTCATCGGCTTTTCATGGTTGGCGTTTGCGGAACTTCTGGCGCCAGTCAGCAAACAAGCCTTCGCCCACCTCCAAGCCAAAGCTGCCCGTCAGCGGCTTGGTGCCTGGACAGCTCATCAGTCGGCCGACCAATCGGTGAAAACAGCAGTCACCCCTGAAAAGGTCATCCTTCCCCTGATGAGTCCTGACGGTGTGCAGCTTGGTCCAGATTGTCATCTGACTTTGAAGCCGGGGGAGCCAACGGCGATCTTGGGGCCTTCGGGCTCGGGCAAGACAACGGCGCTGAAGTGCCTTGGAGGATGGTTGCCCTGGGTGGGTGGGACGTCGCATCCGCTCGGTGATGAACCGTCCGCACGAGCTCTCACCCATCTTTCGCTCCATGATGCTGTCGTGATGCGCGGCACAGTGCGCGAGAACCTTTTCACCGACGCAGAGGACGATGCGATCTGGGATGCGCTTTCGGTCACAGAGCTCGATGAGCGCGTGAGGAAAGCGGGCGGCCTTGATGCGTCGATCCGTCAGGATGTGTGGTCGCTCGGCGAGGCGCGCCGGCTTGAACTGACGCGGGCTTTGCTAAGCGATAAGCCTCTGATTTTACTGGATGAGCCGGGCGAACATATCCGCGATGACCAGGCCAGGCGCATCCTAGCCGGTTGCCTCGAGCATCTCAGCGATCGCCGCGTCGTGTTCGTGACGCATCAACCTCTTCTTGCTAGCCTTGCGCATCATTGGGAGATGGTTGGGTAGATGAAACGGCAGATTTATCGGGGTCTTGGCTATTTCTGCTTCGTCGTCGGTGCGGTGGGCGCTGTCCTGCCCCTCCTGCCGACCACTGGACCTTGGATCCTTGCTGTTTTCCTTCTTTGGAAGGGTGATGACCCCCTGGCGACGAGACTTCTCTATCATCCGCGCTTTGGCCAGGCTCTGCAGGATTGGTTTGAGACCGGCGCCATCCGCCGTGAGGGGAAGATCGCGGCCTGTGTCGGGATGACGCTCGCTGTTGTTCTGATGGCTGTTTTGGGCACACCATTGTGGATCACAGCGATGGTGGGCGTGCTTTTGGCCGGTGTCAGTATATGGCTGGTACGCCGGCCTGAACCTCAAACACTGCCGCGTTAGGCAGCGAGCGCAGGGCTTATTTTATAGACGTGGCCTTGGACCTTGGTGAGCATGTCATCACGCTCCCATTGGGCGAAAGTGCGGCTCACCGTTTCGATCG
>CAWUIJ010000006.1:0-44948 GCA_963922235.1 uncultured Parvularcula sp.
TCGGCGGGTAGTTCTCGTTGGCGCTGTTCCAGATCTGGCGCAGCCCGCTCTCGGCCGCCGCGTCCGAGCGGCGCAGGACGCTTCGGATGCGGAGATCGTTGTCGAGCTGGTTGTAGACCTCTCGGTCGGTCACATAGCGGAACACCTCCGCCTCGATGATCGCCTGGTTGGCTGTGACAGTCGTCGCGCCCACCGAGGCCTCGGGGAGCGCGAAACCGGTGGCGGGATCATAGGGCACGACCACAGGCGGCGGATCGACATCGAGGATCGCCACAGCCGCGGCGCTTAGGCATCCGAGAATGCCGAAGATAAGACCGATGAGCCCAAGGCGCTGCCAGAGCCGTTCACGGCGCAGGGCCCCATAGACCAGCTCTTCTTCGATGATTTCCTGTTCACTCGCCACGCGTCACACCCCCGCTCGGCGTTTCGAAACAAGCGGCATCGGTTCTTCGCTGCCTCTCGCTGCGCTCGAACGCGAAAACCGATATTTGATACTCTGGGTCAATTTCGAAACGCCTTAATCAGCCCGCAACTCGGGCAGCGTGAAATCCATAAAGCGCTGCTCTTCGGCGATGGTGGCGGCATCGATCACGCCGCCCGTGCCGTCACCCACGGTTTGCACGGCCTCAAGCTGCCACATGGCAACGAGTGCGATCGCCAGTTCCGCGGTGACGCGCGTGTTGAGATCGATGCTTTCCTTGAGCTCATCCATGTCATCGATTAGTCCGACGAGGCGGTCGACCCGTTCGAGTGACTGGCCCGCGTCCTCGTAGCTGTTCTGGGCCGCGGCTGAGACGAGCGCGCCGGTTGTTGCCTGCGTGGCCACACGGTTGGCCCCGGGATTGTCGCTGGTGGCCATATCCGAGAGCGTGTCTTCATCGAAGCCGAGATCGGCCAGCACCCGGTCCATCTGGGTTTCGATTTCGCCTGCGCCGGAGCCCGAGAGGCCCGAGAAATCGCCCGTTTTGATGGCCTCAATCGTCGCAAGGATGTCGCCAAATTCTTGGTCGAGCAGACCATTCAATTCAGCTTCCATTTCCGTGCGGATGATCTCCGGCAGTTCGGCAAGACGGGTGAGCGCTTCATACGTTCTTTGCAGCTCCGCGAGTTGGTCCGTGAGTGTGGCAAGCTGTTCGCGGAGCTGCGTCAGCTGCTCGTTTTGCAGGATCTCGTCTTCGATCATCTGCCGAAGCTGCTGGATGTTTTGCGCAATATTCTGGGTGTCGACGACCGGCACACCTTGCGCCACGGCAGCGGACAGGGTGCCTAGATGCAGACCGATCCCAAGTGTCGTGGCCAAAGCCGTTCTCAGAAACATCCGTCCCATCAGTCTATCTCCCTGATCGTGAAGTCCATGAAGGCGCCCTCGGCCATGCGGGCACTGGCCTGTGCCAATTCCTCGGCCGAAAGCACGCGGGTCCGCGCCGCTTGAAGACGAATACGGGCGGCGACGAGGCGTACGAGTTCGGCGCGGGCATAGGTGTTGAGCGCGATGCTTTCCTGAACATCTTCCGTTTCGGAAATCCGCTCGACGATGTCCGCAATACGCAAGGCGGCCTGCCTCATCGCCGCAGGGGAATTGTTGCCATACAAGGCCGCGCCATGCCCGGTGATTGAGAGGTTCGCATTGGCGAGAAGTGCCGGATCGATCGTGCCGAGCGCTTCGATCCCACCGATGCGGCTCAGATAGAGATTGTAGCGTTCGGGGATAACCTGGACGTAGTGCTGGGTCTCGGCAAAGGGCGGGACACCGCCATATTCGAACACGCGGCCCGGCCCCGCGTTATAGGCCGCGAGGGCGTTGATGATATTGCCGTCGAAGGTGTTGAGTTGCGTTGCGAGATAGCGCGCGCCGCCATGCACCTGCAGGTAGGGGCTGTCGTAGTATTCCGGTTTGATGCCGAGATCACTGGCGGTCCCGGGCATGATCTGGGTGAGACCGAAGGCTCCGACAGGCGAGCGCGCACCGATGGTGAAGCGGCTTTCCTGCCAGATGAGCGCCTGCAACAACGCGCGCCATTGAACCGGGGAGAGACCCGCACGGCCCACGCCCGCGAAGCCGCTGGTCTCCTGGGCCACGCGGATGATGAGCTGCTCGATGTTCTCGGAGGCATCCCCGAACATCTGAGCGCCGCCGGGATTGGGGTCCATGTCGGCATTGCCGTAGACCGCTTCGACGGAACGGGCTGGATCGCCGCTGCCGCTTTCCAGCCCGGAGACCATCGCGGGCAGGCCCTGACCGCCGAAGCTGGTCTGGGCATCGAGGATGCGTTGCAGGGTTTCCAATTGCTCGCGTTCGATCTCGGCAATGAGCTCGCGCACGGACAGCTTGTCCGCCTGGATCGCAAGGTCGGTCTCGCGATCTCCGGTCTCGACGATATCGCGCGCGGTCAGCCCGCTGTCATTGGTCGGCACGCCTTGGGAAAGGGCGATGCCGGGCAGCAGGCAAAGCACGAGGATATGAGGCAGTTTAGACTTCAATGCCGCCCTCCGGCGCGCCAAGGGGCGTGAAGGTGCAATCAGGCCCGACAGGGGCTGTCGAGGCGAGGAAGGTAAAGCAATTGGCCTGCGGTTCCTGGTATTGGGCGCAGGAAGCCAGCACGCCGAGTGCGGCCAGGGCTAGAAATAAGCGGATCATGAAAGTCTCCAGAAGTCCGGGCGGTCGCGGTAATCAGCGCCGACGAGCGCCTCTCCTTTTTCCATGCCGCCGAGGATTGTGAGATTTGGCCCGAGAGCGCTCAGATCCGCATCAACCACGATCGAGCCCTGGTCGTCGCGGATGAGCGCAAGGCGGCTGTCGCTGCCGGTGTTGAGAAGCACATCGAGTTCCTTCTCATAGAGGTTCAGCATCGCGTAATCGGCGGCGTGAGCCCGGATGTTCGGGAGCAGGATTTGCGTCGGCACCGCCTCGACGATGGTCTTGCCGGTCCGCGTGCGCTCGAGCTGACTGGCGTATTGCGTCATCATCACCGCGACGGTGTTCTGCTTGCGCGCGGTCACCAGCCAGTTCGACAGCCGCTCGGCGAAATACGCGTTGTCGAGCGCCTTCCAGGCCTCGTCGATCACGATGATTGTGGGGCGGCGATCCTCGATCTCGCGCTCAACCCGGCGGAAGAGATAGGAGAGGACGGCCATCCGTTCCTTGTCGGCCTCGCTGTCGAGAATGCCGGTCAGATCGAAGCCCACCACATCGCCTTCGAGCGAGAAGGTGTCTTCCAACGTCTGGCCGAATATCCAACCGTAGCGGCCTTCTTCCGTCCATTCGAGCAGGCGCTGGTGCAGATCGCCGCCATCATCGGTGGACACAAAGAGCGATGCAAAATCCCGCCAGTTCCGCAGGGCCGGATTGGAGGCCTGCGCATTCTGGCGCACGACTTCCTGGATGCGGTTGGTCTGTGCCGGCGTGAGCGGCTTGTCGGCGCGATAGAGCAAGGTCCCGAGCCAATCCGAAAGCCATGCAGTGCCGCGCGCATCGGTCTCGGTCCAGAGCGGGTTGAGGTCCGTGGGCTGCCCGGCTTTGAGCGATGCGTAGCGCCCGCCGTTGGCGCGGACCGCCATCTCCATACCGAGACGGTAATCGAAGACGAAGATCCGCGCCCCCGCCCTGCGGGCTTGCGTCATAAGGAAGGCGGAAAGGACCGATTTGCCCGATCCGGGCCGCCCCATGATGAGCGTATGCCCACTGGTGGGTTCTTTGTCGGGCGAGCCTTGCTCGTGATAGGAAAACCGGTAGGCGCTCTGTTCGGGGGTCGGCAGATAGGTGATGACCCGGCCCCAGGGGGTCTTCCCAGGAGGCTTGCCAAGCTGGGTCCGATGAAACGCCGCGAAATCCGCGAAGTTGCGATTGGTGATGGCACTGGCACGCACGCGCTTGGGCTGGTTGCCCGGATGCTGGCTGAGGTAATGCGCCTTGGCCGCGACCCGCTCGCCGATCATTTTCACCCCTTCGGCGGCGGCGGCGTTGACGATCTCGGCACTGAGCGTCTGCAATTCAGCGAGCGTGTCGCAGAAGATCGTCACGACCATGTGGTGTTCGCCAAAGCTCTGGCGCTTGGCCTCGAGATCATCGGCAGCAATGTCGAGGGCTTCCATCAGCGAGAGCGCCGCATCCTGGCTGGCCTGCATCTGCCGCTTTTGCCGCTTGATCCGGCCCGCCATGAGGTTGGAATTGATAGGCGTGAAAGAGTGGGTGACGATCATGTCGACCGGCAGGTTCAGCATGTCGAACATGGTACAGGAGGTGGCCTCGGAATATTCCCCGATGGTGAAACTCTTGCCATAGCGATGCCCCACGACGCCTTCCGAGAGCTCGAAATGATCGCCATGAAACGTCACCCTAGTATTGGCGACGTTGAAGGACAAAAAGCCGTAGGTATTGGCCGGATAGAGCGGCAGTTCCTGCCCGGTGTTGAGCGCCCCCAGAAATCCGATCAACTCGCCGCTCTTGGCAAACAGGACGCGCGGATTCAGCTCCGCCAGGCCCGACACGAACACACTCACGGCCTCACCCAATCGGCGAAGGCGTTTCTCGGTTGCCTCCTTCAGCCGGTCCGGGGCGCTGCGATTGAGGAAGGGCAGAACGCTCTTGGGAGGCGGGCGGTGAATGACCGTGAGGGTCAGGGTTTTGTCGCGCAACCCGCTGGTTTCGAGTTTGGCGCGCCAGAGCCGGTCTACCTCGCCCGCAAAGCTGTCCTCGCGCACGGGCTCGAGGTCCGGCGTAATCGCCTTCGAGACCTTGTGGACATAGTAGCTGAACTCCGGCCCCAGCTGCGCGACGATCCGGGCAAAAAGCGCCGTCACCTTATCGAGATAGGCATCATCCGTGGTGTAGCTGTTGACCCCATCGAGCCGAATGCACTGGAAAAGCTCGTTCACCCGCGTCCGCACGGTGCGGTCATCGACCAGGCTGACGTAAGGAAGCATATGCGCAAGGCGGGTTTCGCGGGCATACCAGTCGGGAGTCATTGTGCGGAGATCGACCGTTTCGTCCAAGGCAGTACTAAGGCGCATAGCTGTCCCCGCCATGAATAGAGCGGTTCCGCGTCGGTGATGTCTCCTGCAGCGCTGTCATCATCACGTCGATGAAGCGCGGGTCCCAGTCTGCGGCCTTCCACAGCACGGGGTAGAGCAGGGCGGCCACGCCCAGCACCGCGATATGCTGGACCCAGACGAAGAGCAGCACCGAGCCAAAGAGCCAGACCATCGCGTACATGATGGGCAGGCCCAGAAGCTTGGGTGGGCGCACAAGTCCGAGAAAGAGGGGCGAGCGCTCAGCCACCGGCAAAGACCGCGGCAACGATGGTGGGAGCGGCGGCAACACCCGCGATGCCGACAAGCACCCAGAGGGCCTGACGCAGATCGATGATATTGAAGAACCAGCTCAAGAAAACGCCCAGAACGGCGAGCGTCGCGATCACGACGCCAAGCGGGCCTGTCAGCGCATCGACGATCCCCTGCAACAAGCTCTGGATCGGAGAGAGGTCGATGCTTTGCGCCAAGGCCGGTTCTGCTATGAACAGGAAGAGTGCCAGTGAAGCAATGAATAGGTTTGATACGTTTTTCATGAATTTGATCCTTCCAATCGGGCCACGACGGCCATGACGCGCACCACGTGGTTCTGGGTTTCTCTGTAGGGGGGAATGCCGCCGTACTGGCGGACCGCATCCGGTCCGGCGTTGTAGGCTGCGAGCGCGAGCCGCGGATCGCCGAATGCCTCCAGCATCATCGCGAGGTAGCGGGCGGAACCGTCTAGGTTCTGAATAGGATCACGCGGGTCGACACCGAGGTCGCGCGCCGTCGCTGGCATCAATTGACCAAGGCCAATGGCGCCTGCACTCGAGACCGCATCCTGCCGATAGCCGCTCTCGACCTCGATATTGGCGCGAAAGAGGGTCAGCCAATCGCGAACCGAGAGCTCCGCGCCGCGTAGCCCGGGATGCCCGGCATAGCGAAAGGCGGTGGCCTCGATGGCCGTGAGGATATCGGCGCGGGGTAGGGGCGCAGGCCGTGAGAGGGCTGCCAATTGGATGTCGTCTGGCTCACCATCCCGTTCGCCAAAGATTGCCAGATCATCGGCCGCTGAACCTTGTCCAATGCCGTCATTGTAATTGCGGGCAAAGCTGTCCTGGGAGCGGGATGGGCTCAGAGAGCCGTCGCTCTCCATGACCAGCACCATCTGCGCGGAGGCGGGACCCGCGAAATACCAGAAAAGAAGAAGGCTACTTGCTGCCGCCCTTGTCGGTTGCAGCCAGATTGTGCGTTGTCCTTTGGCCTTCCTCGAGCGGCACATCGGCATGGGAGAAACCGATGCCGATAAGGAAAGACACCACGCCCGTGATGGTTTTGAACTCGCGGATCTTGATGTCGTTATAGGTCGTCCGGGTACGGGCCGTGACCAGCAGTTTTTCCACGCCTTCGTCAGAGACGACACGCATGATCCAGACCCCGTAATAACTCGGGCCCTTCTTGTGTGCCGACTCCTGGCACAGGATTTCAGCGCTATAGCCACTTTCCACGAGTTCGCGGAAACGTGCTTCCGTAACCACATTTGGTGCTTCGATGTCCCAGTTCATGGCCCGGCTCACGCTTTCTTCAAACGCGCAACGCCCGGGCATTCCCACTTGAAGCCCAGAGTTACGATAGTATATTACTAACCGCAAGGTGTATTTCTGTGTTGCGGCTGTAGTTTGGTCACGCACCCATTAGGCATGCGTAGTGGATTCATTCAAGAAAATATGGGATTTGAGAAACCTCAGGTTGTGTGTGACCACAGTTTCGCAGGCTGCGGTCATTTGTTGGTGTTTGGTGGGCCGTGCTGACGCCCAAACGTGTATCGCGCCAACACGACCGTTCGTCCCGAGCGATCCGAATGCCGCCGAAGAGTTTCGTGATCTCATCAGACAAGATTTCGACTTCTACATCCAAGACATTCAGGCCTACTTTCGGTGCTTGGACGAAGAACGTGCGCGAGCGTTTGTGGAGGCGAGGGAGGTGAGCCAGGAATACGGTCGTTTCCTTCAGGCGATCGAGAACTAAGACCCAAGGCTCGAACATGGACGGATTCCGCGTCAATGAACCTCCTCTTTCAAAAGACCCGCCGCGCCTAGGTACCAACTCAACGAAACCCCAAAATATCCACTTTTTAGATAATCTATAAAGTAGATTAGCCCGGTCACAAGAGGTTTGTGACACGTGGCCAAAACCATCAGGAGTTCAGGACATGAAGCGCTCTGCGATGAACTTATCGCGGTACGGAAGAAGGCTGGGCTGACGCAGGCCGAATTGGCCAAACGTCTTCGGTGTCACCAATCATTTGTGGCCCGGGTGGAAAGCGGTGAGCGGCGAATAGACGTCGTTGAACTCATAGTAATTGCGCGTGCGCTCGGCGTTCCCGCACAGCACTTTGTCGATCACACAGAGGCCCAAACGAGCCTAGACCATACACTCTAACTCTAGTGGCTGGCGTCAGTCTGGACGCCCCCAACGCTCTATCGCACCTCGTGTCAGATGGAGCTCTTGAAGGTCGACAGTCGGCAGCCACTCAATCCTTGGAGAGGAGACCGCGCAATCGACCCACAAGGGATCGATGTCTCCGTTTTCCCAAAGATATAACCGACCAACGATCCGATCCTCTGTGGGGTGTAGAAGTCTAGCAACCAGCACGGCCTCCAACTGTCGAACTACCTCACACAACTTGATCTTTTTTTGGCAGACTTCATGCCAGGTTCAGAATTCACCGAAACGCCCGAAACGCTAAATACCCAAGTACCCTCTAGGCAAGCATGCCCTCAATCATGGAAAGAAGCCGTTGGTGGTCGCGATTGAAGGTTCGAATACCGCCGGCGAGTTTTTCTGTTGCCATCGCGTTTTCGTTCAGTTGCCAGCGGAAGGCTGGTTCGTCGAGGCCGGCCGGGGCTTGGGCGGTAGGTTCTGTGGGCGTCAGTCTCCGTCTTAGTGGCATTGTGTCCTGCGCGAGTTCCGCAAGCAGTTTGGGAGAGATCGTCAGCCGATCGCAGCCGGCAAGCGCTTTCACCTGTTCGGTGTTGCGGAATGACGCCCCCATCACGATGGTCGGGATACCGTGTGCCTTATAATGAGCGTAGATCTCTTGGACCGAACGGACGCCGGGGTCGTCGACCGGCGCGTAGGAGACGACGCCCTCGGCCTGCCTGTACCAGTCGGTGATGCGGCCCACGAAGGGCGAGATCAGGTACGCGCCCGCATCGGCACAGGCCTTCGCCTGCGCCATGGAGAAGAGGAGCGTCAGGTTGCAGTTGATCCCGTCCCGCTCGAGGGCCTCAGCGGCCCGGATCCCTTCCCAGGTTGCGGCCAGCTTGATGAGGATGCGGTCGGGGTCAATGCCGCGGTGGGCATAGTCCTCGACGATCCGGTGGGCACGCCGGATCGAGCCGTCGACATCGAAGGAGAGATGCGCATCGACCTCGGTCGAGACCCGCCCCGTAACTAGCCCTGCAAGGTTGGCCCCGATGGACACGGTCAGCGTATCGCAGATGGCGGCGGCATCCATGCCCTGCGCCTTGCCTGCCGCGATCTCTGCGCGGATCAGAGGTTCGGTCTCGGCGCTGTCCATCGCCGCCAGGACCAGCGAGGGGTTTGTCGTGCAATCCTCGGGCTGGTGGATCCGCACCTCGGCGGCGTCACCGGTATCCGCGACGACGGTTGTCATTCTCCGAAGTTGATCGAGCACACTTTGCATGGTCATGATCCTTTACGTCCCAGCAGCGTCTTGGCCTTGTTCGCGATGTTTGGAGGCGTGAGACCAAAGTCTGCGTAGAGCGCTTCAGCGCTGGCCGAGGCTCCGAAACAAGGCACCCCGACGACGTGATCCTCGCTGGCGACATAGCGGGTCCAGCCGAAGGGGCTGCCGGCTTCGATGGCGAGGCGGGGGGCAGTACCCAGAACATCTGCGCGGTGATTGTAGGGTTGCGCATCAAACAGGCTCCAGCAGGGTAGGGAGACAACAGCGACGCGGATGTTGTCCGAGCGCAGACGCTCTGCTGCCTGAAGCGCGATGGCGACTTCGGTGCCGGTGGCAATCAAGGTGATGTCGCGCGGTCCGTCCGGTTCGTGCAGGACGTAGCCGCCCCTGGCTGTCTGGTTCTCGCTGCCCGCCGCCTTGCGAACCTGCGGCGTCTCCTGCCGCGAGAAGGCAAAGAGCGAGGGACCATTGAGCGACAGCGCGGCCTCGTAGGCCTCCAGCGTCTCAACCGCGTCGGCAGGGCGGAAGACGTGCAGGCCGGGGATCGCGCGCAGGCTCGCCAGGTGTTCGACTGGCTGGTGGGTCGGTCCGTCCTCGCCCAGGCCGATGGAGTCGTGCGTCATCACGTAGAAGACACGCGCCCCCATCAGGGCCGAGAGGCGGATAGCGTTCCGCATGTAGTCCGAGAACACGAGGAAGGTGCCACCATAGGGCAGAAAGCCATCATGCATCGCCATGCCGTTCATCGCGGCCGCCATCGCAAACTCGCGCACGCCGTAGTTCACGTAGCGACCGGAGCGATCGTGCGAGAAACTCGTCGCGGCAGCGTTGGTCTTGGTCAGGTTCGATCCCGTCAGGTCCGCCGATCCGCCAATCATTTCCGGTAACCGTGTGGTCAAGAAATCCAGTGCCATGTGGCTGGCCTTGCGCGTCGCAACCTCGACTGGCTCGGCTATGAGATCCGCCTTCGCCATGGCAATGGCTTCGGACAAGGCGGCCGGCAATCCCCCGGACATGCGGCGCGCATAGGTATTGGCGTTGTCCGGCGAGAGTTCGTCAATGCGGTCTTGCCAGGCCTCTCGCGCAGGGCGACCAGCCGACCCGACCTCGCGCCACGCATCAAGCACGTCGGTTGCGATTTCGAACGGAGCTTCAGGAAGGTCTAGTGCGGCCTTGGCGGTTGTTGCTTCCTTCGAACCCAAGCGCGAGCCGTGGACAGATGATGTCCCTGCTTTGGTCGGTGCACCCCGACCGATGACCGTCCTAAAGACAACAAGAGTAGGCTTGGTGGTCTCGGTTTTTGCGGCGGCCAGCGCGTCATCTATCTCGGATTGCGTGTGGCCGCAGGCCTCCAGCACGTGCCAGCCCATCGCCTTGAACTTCGCGCCGGTGTCCTCAGTGAAGGAAAGGCCTGTGTCTCCGTCGATGGTGATCTTGTTGCAATCATAGAGCACGTTCAGGTGCCCCAATCCAAGGTGCCCGGCCAGTGAGACCGCTTCCTGCCCGACACCCTCCATCAGGCACCCGTCTCCCGCAAAGACCCATGTCCGGTGATTGCAAATATCCGCGCCGAACTCATCCCGAAGGCGGCGCTCGGCCATCGCAAGACCGAGGGCCATTCCAAGCCCCTGACCGAGGGGTCCAGTCGTGACTTCGACGCCCGGTGTATGGCCGGCTTCAGGGTGGCCTGGGGTGATAGACCCACCTTTCCGGAACGCCTTGACGTCATCGAGCGTCATTCCGGGGACACCTGTGAGGTAGAGCAGCGAGTAGAGCAAGATCGATGCATGGCCGTTCGACAGGACGACGCGGTCCCGGTCCTCCCAATCGGGAGTGGATGCGTCAAACCGGAGGTGGCCTGCATAGAGCGCGGTTGCGATGTCAGCCATTCCCATCGCGGCGCCTGGATGGCCGTGACCGGCGGTTTCTACAGCGTCAATGGCAAGGCCGCGAATGGCGTTGGCCATTCGGCGATAGTCGAGTTTTGTCATGGGTCAAGGTCCGTATCTGGCTAGAGCGCCTTTGCAACACGCCGCGTTTTTAGGGGCAGAGCAGGGTAATGGCTCAAAAACACGGCATAGCGATCGTCGAGGTTCTTTGCGCGGCGTTGGTTCGGTTTGATCAGCCGGCTTGGCATGGCACCCGCGCGCTTTCGAAAAGCACCGAAGGCCGGATCGGCCGCCGCGGCAGCACAGGCCGCGCCCAGCAGCACAGGTTCGGCGCAGGTGGGCAGGGTCAGCTCGCATCCGGTGGCGTCTGCGTAGAGTTGGACGAGCAACTCGGATTTCGCATGCCCGCCGCTGAGGTCGATTGTCCGGATCGGGACGTCAGCAGACCGCATGGTCTCAATGATTTGCCGTGTCCCGAACGCAATACCGAGTGCCGTCGCGCCATAGATCTTGGGCAGCAGAGTTTCGGGGTCTTCGAGTGTCAGCCCCAGGATTGCACCACGCATCTTCGGATCGGCAAAGGGGGACCGGTTGCCCAGAAAGTCTGGCAGCACACTGAGGTCAAATCCGTAGTCCGGATCCGTTGCCAAAGCTTCGAGGAACGCTCTGCCAAGCACCCCATGCGGATCGGTTTCCGGTGCGCGGAACAAACGCAAAATCTGGTCAAGCGCCGCACCGGACGCGCTTTGCCCACCTTCCAACGCGTACCACCCGTCCAGCACCGCGCCCGCGTATGGCCCCCAGACGCCCGGAACTTCGATCCGTTTCCGTGTCAAGGCGATATGGCAGTTCGATGTTCCCGCGATCAGGGCAAGCCGGTTTTCAAGTCCGGTATCTGCCAGTCCGGACGTACCGAGCGCCCCGGCATGGGCGTCGATCAAGCCCATGCCCACCTTGCAGGCGGGTGTCAGACCGAGGTCTTTCGCAGCGGTTTCGGTCAGCGTGCCGACGAACGAACCGATCGCGGTAGCCCGCGCGGGCAGGGCCGCACGGGCCAACAGGTCGTCCAGTCCGATCTTTTTTAGAAAAGCATGATCCCAGCCACCGGAATCCGGATCATAAGTCCACTTGCACCCCAGCGTGCAAACGGACCGCTCGAGGGTGCCAGTGGAGCGCAGGCACAGGAAGTCGGCAAGGTCTCCCGCATAGCCAATTCGTTTCCACAGGTCGGGGCGATGCCGTTTGACCCACATCAGCTTGGGGATTTCCATCTCAACCGAAATCGCCCCGCCAAGATTGCGCAGTACGGATGATCCGGTGGCGTTGCAGAGGCGGGTTTCCTCCTGCGCACGGTGATCCATCCACATGATGACGTTCCACGGTGTCTCGCCTTCGCTCAGGGGCAATGGGTGGTGAGCATCGTCCAGAAGAACAAGAGAGCAGGTTGCGCTGTAGGACAAAGCGGCAACCTGCGCCCCTTCAATACCGGCTTCACGTAGTGCCGCCTTCACGGCGATGCAGATCGCCGACCAGATGTCTTCGGACGACTGTTCAACATGATCGGGGGCAGGGCGGTTCTGTGCGATAGCCTGCACTCCCACACCGACGAGGCTTGCCGCTTCATCGAACACGCCACAGCGGGCGGAGCCAGAGCCTACGTCAATACCAAGAAGATGTGCCATCATCCCGTCCTATCTCTTTGACTGAAAGGGCGCGCGCAGGATCATCACGAGGATCAGGAACCCGCCCCAGGCGGCGGTCGCAAGATGCTGGCTTGCGCCCATGAGGTTCATGCCCGACGCGATCACCTGTAGGCTCATCAAGCCGACGGCGAGAGGCAGGACCCGTCCGAAACCACCGAACGGGTTTGCGCCGGCAAGGAAACAGGCGAGGATGGTGATCAGCAGGTAGCTTTCGCCATGTCCGATCCGCACGGAGTTGAACCGCGCCAGCATGATGATTCCGGCCAGCCCCGCGAACGCGCCTGAGAGCCCATAAACCCAGACCAGCACGCGGTTGACGTTGATGCCCGAATAAAGCGCGGCTTTCGGGTTCGACCCGACCATGTGAATTCGGAATCCAAGCTTGGTAAACTGCATGATGTAGAGGCAAACCGCCACGGCCAAGAGGAAGACCAGCATCGGGATCGGAACACCGAGGATGCTTTCATGGCCCAGCGTCTTGAAACTGTCGGGCAGGCCCGAGATGTCGCCACCACGGGTCAGAAGCTCGCCCAAACCGCGCAGGAAGATCATCGCACCGAGTGTCACGAGGATCGGGTGCGCGCCCACATAGGCCACCATCGCACCTGTTGCCACGCCGATCAGGAACCCGGTGCCCATGCCGATCAGCAATGCTACGGGCAGGGCTGTGATGCCGGCCTCCATCATGAAGGACTTGACGAAGAAGGCTGCTGCAAGGGCACAGATGTTGGCGGTGAACGTCACGGCAAGGTTCAGGCCCCCCGCGATGATCGGGATGAACATGGCAAGGGTCAGCAGGCCGAGTTCCGGCAGTTGGAAGGCTATGGAGCGGAAGATGCCACCGGACAGGAATTGTGGCGCGAGAATGCCAAAAAGCGCGATGGAAGCAAAAAGGAACAGCACCATCGCGGACAACTCGATCCTGTCGCCGGACCATGTAGAGAGTGTTGCGCGCATGTCAGGCCTCCTTCCGCGATTTAAGGACTTCGGGCAGGAGCCGATCCGCGTTGCTGGCTGTGATGGCGATCAGGATCACAGCACCGACAATCATCTTGAAGGCAAACGGCGTAATACCCAGCAAGTTCAATCCGTTCTGGATCAACGCCAGCAGAACGACACCCAGCACCGCACCGAGCACAGTGCCACGTCCACCACCCAGCACCGTTCCGCCCAGGACAACGGCGGCAAGGATGTCGAGTTCGCGGCCATAGAGCGCGTTCGGGACCACTTCGCGGACAATATGCGCCTGCATCAGCCCTGCGATGCCTGCGCAAAGGCCCAGCCAGCCGTAGGCGAAGGCCTGAATCCACGCGATGCTGATGCCCGAGCGGCGCGCAGCATCCGGGTTCGACCCGAAGCCATAGATCTGCCGCCCGAGTCCGGTCTTCGACAGGATGAACCAGGTCGCCGCGACCATGACCAGCATGGCCAGAACTGGCAGGTAGAGCGTGGCCGAGCCGCGCTCCATCGGGATGCTCAGTATCGTGATCCGGTCATAGAGCCAGTCGGGGATGCCATAGAGTGACCGTCCCCGGGACAGGTACATCAGAAGGCCGAAGAAGACGTTGAATGTCCCGATCGTGACGATGATCGATACGATGCGGAACCTGTGGATGAAGAGCGCATTCACGAGGCCGAGCGCAATGCCGGTGGCCCCAGCAAGAAGCAGACCCAGCGCCCAGTTCCCGCCACCCAACTGCATCAGCAGCACGACCGTCACATATTGCACGACCGAAGCCGCGACCGAGAAGGAAATATCGATCCCGCCCGCGATCAGCACGACCACGAGACCCACGGCAAAAATGATGTTCACAGATTGGTTGTTGAGCAGATCAAAGAGGTTCTGCAGAGACAGAAAGCTGTCCGTCGCGAAGCTCAGCAAGATGCAGAGCGCGAGGATTAGGGCCGACAAGACGCCTTCGGGGCTGGCGAGCATTTTAGGCATTGATCAGGCCCTCCAGCGCTTCTTCTTCGATGTCATGCGGACTCAGTTCTTCGCGGATGCGGCCTTCGCGAAGGATCAACACACGGTCGGCATGTGCGTGCACCTCGCTTGCCTCGTCAGTGATCAGGATAATCGCCATGCCCTGTTCGGCCAGGTCGCGCGCGATGCGGAAGATGCCCGCTTTCGCGCCGACATCGACCCCGACTGTGGGCGCATCGAGGATCAGCACCTTGGGGTTGGTGGCCAGCCATTTGGCCAGAACGATCCGCTGCTGGTTGCCACCTGAGAGGGAGTTCACAGGCAATTCGGGATTGCTGACCTTGGTCTTGAGCTGGTCGATCCAGTGGTCGCAGAGGGCCCGAACACGGGACGGCGACAGCCAGAAGGTCGGTTCGGCCAGATCGTCCAGCACAGTTGCCGCCGTATTCTTGACGATGGACTGTGTCTGATCGAGGCCGAGGTTCAGGCGATCTTCGGAGACATAGGCGATGCCAGCATCGATGGCCTCATGGTTGCTGGCAAAGCGCACTGGCTTGCCTTCCAGCACGATCTCGCCGCCCGCGGGCCGGGTCATGCCGAAAAGGCTCAGCGCCAGTTCGGTCCGGCCCGACCCCATCAGCCCGGTGATTCCGAGGATTTCGCCTTTATGCAGGCTGAACGAAATATCCTCGTACTCGCCGGGTCGGGAGAGGTTGCGCAACTCCAGAACCGTGTCGGTAAAGGTTTTCGGCTGCCTTTGCTGCTCGCTCAATTCCATGCCGGTCATAAGTTCCGACAGGCGCTTCTGGGTCATGCCCTTGGTGGGGTAGGTGCCGACGAGCGATCCGTCCTTCAGAACAGTGACGCGCGAGCAGACATCCAATACCTCGGCCAGCCGGTGGCTGACGAAAACGATGGAGATGCCTTCCGAAGACAACTTGCGCACGATGTCCAGCAGCGCCTGCGTCTCCTTGCGCGTCAGCGATGCAGTCGGCTCATCCATGAAGATGATGCGGGCGTTGGCGGCCAGGACGCGACAGATCGCAACAAGCTGGCGCTTTGCGATACTCAGATCACCCAGCCTTGCGTCGGGGTCGAGGCGAATACCGATGCGCGCTATGACCTCTTCGGCCATTTGGCGGGATGCAGCTTGATTGCGGCCGCCAAAGGGTTGGGCCACGAAGCGGTCGAAACAGATGTTTTCGGCAACGCTCAGATCGGGAAACAGCGCGAGGTCCTGCCAGATCACGTGCACACCGTGGCGCTTCGCGTCATGTGGAAAGACGCGGGCTGCGGCCGGGTCGTGATGAAAAGAAATCTGGGCGCCCGGTTCAGGAATGTTGACGCCGTTGATGACCTTGATCAGCGTGCTTTTCCCACAGCCGTTTTCACCGGCAAGACAGTGAACCTCGCCTTCTTCCAACTCAAAGGATACGTTCCTGAGAGCCGTGAATGATCCAAATTTCTGCGTGACGCCCGTCGCGCGTAGTGCGTGCTTTGCCATTACGACCCTTCGCCAGATGAGACGACATCTGGCGCAATCTTAGCGTGTTTTTGAGAGTTTTTGGGGTGCGGCCGAACAAGTCAGCCACACCCCTGGGAGGAGTTCGGATCAGAGACCCATCTCGGCCAGGCCGTCGATGGTTTCGGTGTTCAAAGCCAGCGGCTTGTTGGCGAAAATGTTGTTGCCATCGAGCGTGACGGTACCGAGAAGCGGAAGGTCGTCGCCGTCAGTGACCGTGCCGCCTTCGACTAGCATGTTGCCCAGTTCGACGAACACCTTGCCTGCTTCGAGCGGGCTCCAGACAAAGCCACCGGTGATCGCGCCGTCTTGGACCAGTTTCTGACCCTGCCCAGCAGAGAAAAGTCCAACCACCGCGACTTCGCCGGACAGACCGCGCTCTTCAACGGCCCGGGCTGCACCGATGGGGCCCTGGCTTCCAAACGCCAGAACACCGGCCAGGTCCGGGTTGGCCCGGATCAGGTCGAGTGTCGTGTTGCGGCTGTCATCGACGCTTTCGGCCACGCCGAAACGGTCCGCGACCTGGGTCATCTGGGGGCAATTCTCGGCCAGCCAATTAACGGCAGCATCGGCCCAGGCATTGTGCGCTGGAACCGTAAGACCGCCGACATAGACAGCGTAGCCACCTTCGCAGCCGGTCGCTTCGGCGAAGAGTTCGGCATGGGCGATACCGAGGTCGTCGGACGAGACCATCTCGAAGTTGTAATCGTTGTTCACGGTATCGGGGGACTCGTGCGTGATGACCTTGATGCCTTGGGCGCGGGCGCGCTCCAACACCGGCTCCAGCACGGTGGCGTCATTCGGCACGACACCGATCACGTCAACACCGCGGGCGATGAGGTCTTCGATGGCGCGAACCTGAAGGGCAGGGTCATCGCTGGTCGGGCCGACCATGAAGGCCTCGACGCCAAGCTCTTCGGCTTGTTGCAGAATGCCTTGCTCCATGGCGTTGAACCACGGGATGCCGCCGATCTTCACGACGACACCGATGGTGGTTTCTGCTGCGGCAGCGCCCGCAGTCAGCAGTGCGGCGGCAGCAGCGCCCCCGAGAATCTTGGAAATGCCTTTCATGGCTTCCTCCCTGTGTTTGCCCGTCCTCCCGGGCGATTATGGGTGCACAACAAGTTGCGCAACCGGTTGTGCATGGATTGCACAATCGGTTGCGCAGTGTCAACATGCCACGGAGCAAGAAATCCGGATTTCAGAGGCCAATGCCTGAAAGCGCAAAAAAAACAACGATCTACGATCTTGCGGAACTGGCGGGCACCTCGGCGGGGACCGTTAGCGCTGTGATCAATGGAAATTGGAAGAAGCGCAGAATCAGCGAAAAACTTGCACAGCGCGTGCTTGATTTGGCCGAAAAACATGGCTTTGCGCTCAACATGCAGGCTCGTGCTCTGAGCCGTGAAAAGTCAGGCATCATCGGAATGATCGTCCCGATGTATGACAACCGCTACTTCAGCTCGATCGCGCAAAGTTTCGAGGCTCGGGCGCGCGAGGCGGGATATTTCCCGATCGTCACCTGCACCCGGCGGGATCCTGAACTAGAAGTCGCCGCGGCGCGGGCCATGCTTGGCTACCAGGTGGAGCTGCTGGTCTGCACAGGGGCGACGGACCCTGACCGGATTCACGATCTGTGTGCGGCAGCCGGAGTGCCGACCCTGAACCTTGACCTACCCGGAGGCAAGGCGACATCGATCATTTCAGACAATTTCGCCGGTGCCTTCGAACTGACCAATCGCTTGATATCTTCGTGTGGCAACCCAAACCCATCGGCGCTCTTCGTCGGTGGACGAGCCTCGGATCACAACACGCGAGAGCGTATCAATGGCTTTCGAGAATCTTGCCGACTGCATGGAATTGATGTGCCAAAGGACAATGTCCTCTCGTGCGGTTATGCCGCTGAAAAGGCAAACGTTGCGTATAGAAGCTGGATTACGACGAACGAAGCGCATCCGGCCCTGCTGTTTGTCAACTCGACGATCTCTTTGGAGGGGTTGCTACCTCTCATCGACACCACAGCGAACAAAGAAGAGAAAACACCCGTTGTTGGGTGTTTCGACTGGGATCCCTTTGCGGCGCGGACCCGTCCGAACATGATCATGGTCAGGCAAGATGTTGCCTCCATGATAAAGACATTGTTCGAAGAAATCGAAGACCCGTCGGACGATCTTCGACTGATTCAGATTCCGACAATCATTCCGCCGCAAACGAAGGAGGACTTGCTCTGACTTTAGGCTAGCCAAGGGTTTTGATCTTGGAGAAACGTGAAGTCTACGCTTGGTATCGACAAGGCATCAGGGCAAGTCATGCAGTTCAGTAATTGACCTGTTCGAACCAGTAATTGCCATCGTAGTCACGCCAATCGACTAAGACCGATCGATGGAAGATGTCGGGGCAATTTTCTCCCCATCGCTTGACGCCCACATGTGAAGCGGGAAGGGCGTTGATTGAAGATCTCTGCCACGCGAAGTCAACTTGGCTGCCGTATGTGCCAATGACAACGATAGCGCTGCGGTTGCAGTCATCGTCACGATTGGATTCATGCTGACTGGCGTAGCGGCCATCAATGACCCGGATGAACCTAACGAAGTTAAACTCCGGTCCGCTGATGTCGATGTCCGCTCGATCCTGAATGAACCGGAGTGCGCTGTCTGCTGGACCAAACTCCCGACTTGCATCTGAAGAGCGCCAATGCGTCTCGGATGTTTCGACCAGTTCGATGGCAGGGCTTGAAGAGGATTGACCGGGTCTTTGGCTTTATCGATGGAAGTACGCTTCGAAGATACGGTCTGCCCTGTTTGGTAGTGGAGCGGTCTCATGATTTGCGCCCATGGGCCAACGCCAGATTTGTAACGGTGGCTTAACCGGCCAAGGAGTGATCCGCCTGATGAACTCGGCGCGGGCTCGGGAGCAAGGAACAGATGCCGGCTAGCCACCGGATGGACAGAGCAGGATCGCGCAGTCGATCGGGTACGTCTGCGCCTTGGTTGGCGTTGGGAACAAAAAATCAGCCAGAGCCATGGCAACTGCAAACGAGGAGAGGAGCGGTTTGAACGCGAAATGCATGCTGAAAAACCTCCCCCGATGCAGATAGCCCGGTTACAATAATGTACTATCGTATATCAACAACACAGAAGAGTAACCCCTAAAATTCTCGTCTTCGCCTGCCGGTTCTGCAGGCACTATTGTGTCAACTTGGCTTCTCGATCAGGTCACAGCCTTTGACGTTTAACATGCCGCGCCGCTTCTTGTGTTCATTCGAGTCGTCTCTTCTTCGACAAAACCATCCCAATAATGAACCCTATCGGTCTTATATTGAAAGAACTGGTGCACCATTTGGTCACAGACGACAGAGCACCTGTCGATCAGTCAAAGACCAAAGCACGAGACGCTGCTCGGTAGGCAACGCCCGATTTCAGATAGACATCTGCGTCAACTTCGAACTCAAGCGCTTCATAAAATCCCACCGCAGTGACGCGGGCATCGCACCAGAGCCGCGTTATACCTAGCTTCGCGAGATGATCCACACCAAATGACACCAGAGCTTTCCCGATCCCCTGACCGCGACACTGTGGACTCACAGCGAGTTTCCTAAGTTGCGCTGTTTCGCCCGACCGAAAAAAAGTGCCTGCAGCTACAATCTCTCCATTGCTCCGCAGACAGATGTGGATCGCGTCTTCGTCACCGGCAACCTTAACATGCGATATTGGTTTGTCTGGCCACAACATCGCTTGGCGGAAAGGCAAAATGTCTTCCACATCGACGATTTCGAAGTCTTGTTGGATCATCTCATCCCTCGTATCTTTTACCGACCAAGCACACCCTATTTCAGGAGCAAGCAGGTGCCGACGACAAGGGTGAATATTGAGTACGGTCAGAGGATTGCAGACATGGAACAACTCGAAATAGCCGAGGTCTTCTGCAGTGCTGGCGGACGGGTCGGAATTTGTCGCCTGCCTGGTCGTTTTGGTCGATTTTCTGCCGACTTGGAAAAAGTGATACGCTGGGCACCATGCACTGTTGTTACGATGACAACTCAAAAGGAGATGGAAGAAGCGAAGGCTGCTGACTTAGGCAACAAACTAAAGACTGTCGGCATTGGATGGGTTCATTTGCCGGTCGCAGATTACGGCGGTATCGGTGAAGACAACGCTCAAAGGTGGTCGGGGGTGTCTCTTGAACTCCACAAGATCCTGAACGATGGCGGGAGCGTCTTAGTCCATTGCAGAGGTGGTCACGGTCGTTCTGGAATGGTGGCCCTGAGACTTCTTGTTGAACAAGGAGAACGGCCGGAGGATGCTGTTTTGAGAATTCGGGAAGCTCGTCCTGGAGCCATTGAAACTGACGAGCAGATGGCATGGGGCAAGCAGATCTTCGATCGGCAAAGTCTGTGACCAGAAATCAAAGATCTCTCGTCGCAATGATCGCTTGGGCGATCTCACCAATGCTGGTTTGCGAGTTCTGAGATTTGTCCCGCAGGCGTCTATACGCTTCCTTTTCATCGATGCCGCGTGTCTCAGACAAGATGGCAACCGCTTGCTCAACCTTGCGACGTGATTTGAGATTCTCGTCTAAAGACCGAATACGTGTTTTGAGGATGTTCTCGTGCCGACTCATTCCGACCGCTGCTGTCAAAGCTGCCAAGACACCAAATATCCGAATGGGTTTTGAGAGTACGCCATGAACGTTCATTCGCTCCAGTTCACCTAAGATTTCTGGGGTCTCAAAGGTTATGATCGCGATCCGAACAATACGATCCGCGTCCGACATCCATAACGCAATATTTGGATCACGATGTGCACCCAGCTCGAACAGAACGACATCAACATGTTCAGCGAGTTTTGGGGGTGCAGGCCAAACGGTATCAACCTGACAGCCGATCCGTTTAAGGTGGGCCGTGAAGGCTGCCCGTTCTGGATCTTCAGGATGGATTACAAGGATCCGCATGCGCCTGAGGCGGCGCAAGAGCCCCTTATCTCTGACCGGGGGCAGGCTCATACGGCTGCCCTTGCCTCAATAAGCCTGTCATAGGAAACAAGATATGGGTCAGGTGCCGTGACGCGCGGACCGTCCCAAACAATCTCAAATGTGCCATCGTCCAGTGACCTGCCAATATGCGGTCGCAAGTTAAAATGATTGGTCTCAACGTCGATCGACAGATCACCGCTGGGTGCCTTGAAGACCGATCCGGACAGAGCCTGGAGCAATTGGATGGTGTCTTCACTTTTGACCGACCCAACAGCGTTTGCATAAAAATTGACCAACGAGTACCCAACCTCGCTGTAGATACTGAGCGGCTCGTCGTTGCCAAATTTCTTCGCGAATGCCCTCAGAAACCCCTGGTTCCGAATAGTGTCGATTGATGCAAAGTAGGCTGCGACCGACAGGTGACCCGCGCGAGCCCCCTTCGATACCTTTTTCAGCTCGCTTTCTGTCGTTGTGAGCGATGAGATAGGCACACCGTTCCGGCGCAACTTGCTGTCGGAATACAAGTCATAAAGCGCAACGCTGCTCTCCCCGACGACCGTAGAAAGAACAGCATCTGTCTCCGATGCCGCGTTGCGATCAATTGCGCTTAGCACCTCAGCTTCGGTTGCGTTAAACGGCAGGTAAGTTTCACTGACAACGTCGCCGCCACTTTCGACCAGAAACTCTTTCACAACGCGATTGATCTCGCGGGCATAAAGCGTGTCTGATCCAATTAGTGCAATACTTTTACCATGATGTTGGAAAAGGTATTCGAGCAAAGGCGGTACGATCTGATTAGGGACCGCACCACCGTAGATCACGTTTGGCGAGTATTCGAAGCCTTCATAGACAGACGGATAGAACAGCAGGCCGTCAAATCGTTCAATGATCGGCAGCACCGCTTTCCGGCTTGTCGAAAGGCAACAGCCGAAGATCGTCTTTACACCATAATTGAGGATAAGGTCTGTCGTCATCTCGGCGTATTTCCGGTCGTCGCCATCGGGATTCATCAGGATTGGTCCCAAGCGCTTTCCAAGGATGCCACCCGCTGCATTGATTTCGTCACAGGCCAACAGGACACCGTTAATGTGAGCGGTTTCCGTGACCGCCATTTTTCCGGTTTGGGAGAAAAGCACCCCGATCCCTATGCTATCACTTGCCATCTTCTAACCCGCTTCATTAACCTGCCTGTCGAGCTTCCGTGCGACGCCGAGCAAAGCCTCATCTCCACCAGGTTTACCCATGAGCATCATTCCAATTGGCAATCCCTTTTCGGAGGTCCCGATCGGCATTGACAGGCATGGTAATCCAGCCAGGTTCCCGAGCCAACAAAACCATGTCATGGAGTCCTGTGTCGTTACCCTCCGTCCGCCAAACTCCTGCCAATTCTCACCGTGCGCAGGAGCCGGCACCGGTAAAGTAGGTAAAACCAGCGCGTCGTATTTTGCCCAGAGCGGTTGCAATTGGCGCATCAGCTGCCCCCGGATTTGCTGAGCAGAGAGCAGTTCAGTTGCTTTGATCTCTTGTCCGGCCAACAGGTGCGCGCGGGTCACTGCACTGAATCCATCTGGTTGCTTGGCAAGTAGGGTGCCGTGATAGGCGGACGCTTCGCAGTGAAGGATTGCTTCCCATGCCGCGAAGTATTCGCCCATTCCTGCAAAGCATCCGTGATGAACTCTCGCCCCGCTGCGCTCTAGCGCTGCCCCAAGCGCTGCATCGACTTCAGCACTGCGTTCCAATCCCGGCCCGCTCAGATTGAGCAGAGTTACGTTATCGATTGGCGGTATTTCGCTCCAAGGTATTGCATGCGCTGTGGACCGGTCGCGCTCGTCTGCACCGAAGAAATAGGGTAACAAGTGTATGATGTCTCCCAGTGCTGCAGCAATCGGGCCGGGCGCGTCGAGAGACCAGCTCAGTGGAAGCACGCCATGTCTGGATGCGCGCCCATAACTTGGCTTGAAGCCGTAGATCCCGCAGGCGGATGATGGAATGCGGATCGATCCACCGGTATCGCTGCCAAGTGCGGCGGGAACGATGCCGCTTGCAACCGCTGCCGCTGAACCACCGCTGCTGCCACCGGTGATGTGGTCCCGGTTATGCGGGTTCCGTGTGACGCCGAAACGGGATGTAGTGTTCGTCGCACCATAAGCCCATTCATGCATGTTGGTCTTGCCGAGAACGAGAGCGCCTGCAGCGCGCAAATTTGCGACTACCGTTGCATCCTGCCCACCGGGTTCGATTGGGGCCGCGTCGGAACAAGCGGTTGTGGGGTAGTCCTTCGTCAAGTAGTTGTCCTTGACCGCTAATGGAATTCCATCGATCGGACTGAGCGGGGCACCGGATTGCCTTCGCAAGTTTGCCGCTTTGGCCTGAGCCATGACGATTTTCTCGTCTATTGCCACGAACGCATTTAAGTCGGCCAGTTGCGTCGCGCGCTCAAGGGACTTTTCTGCCAGGGAGGTGGGCGTTTCCTGCCCCTCTGCCAAAGCGACAACCAGTTCAGAGAGGCTTTCAGTCTTTCGAGTCATACTGAGCCTCCGGTTCAAAAACATGTGCAGGCTCAGAGAACTGACCCAGCTTTGCGCGTGCCAAACCCGCTCGGATTCGCTTGAGCGTTTGAGCGATACGCTTTTGTTGGTCTTCCGTCAGATCCTTCACCATCTCAGACCCCCAACAACTCTTGCTGAAGTTCCTTGTCGGCACGGAGGCTGTCACGGTCCGTGTCCAAGCGGATCTGACCCTTCTCCATGACATAGGCTCGTTCGGATATCGAAAGGCAGAAATCCAGGTTCTGCTCGGCAACCAACATGGCGATTTCCCGGTCCGCGTTGATCCGCTTCAGAACACCGGCCATTTCGTCGATAATGGAGGGCTGCACCCCTTCGGTTGGCTCGTCCAGCAGAAGAATCTTCGGACGGATCGCCAAAGCGCGCGCCAATGCCAATACCTGTTGTTGCCCTCCCGATAGGCCCCCGGCCAAATCGGTTGCCTTTGGACGCAGGAGCGGAAAGTCTTCCAGCATTTCCTCAACGGTTTCTTTCGCGTCAAACCCGTTCGAAGCTGCAGCGACCGCAATGTTCTCTGTCACTGACATCCGTGGAAAAACGAAACGGCCTTGCGGAACGTAGCCAAGTCCAAGCCGCGCTCGTTTCGCTGGCGAGGGTGGAGCCATTTCTCCACCGATCTCGACGGAACCAGATGTGGCACGAATGAGCCCGGTCGCATAATGCATCAGGGTGGACTTGCCGACGCCGTTGCGCCCCAAAAGAGCAACGGTCTCGCCTGCTTTTACCTCCAGTGAAACGTCCCGAATGATAGTGGTTTTGCCGTAGCCACCGGTCGCGTTTGTGACCTTAAACATGCTCGCCCCTCCCCAGGTAGATGTCGAGGACCGCGTCATTGGCTCTGAGCGTGTCTATGTCCCCTTCGGCAAAGAGCTTGCCTTGATGAAGGACAGTCACGTGCCCTTCGAGGGTGCGGACGAACTCCATATCGTGTTCAACGACCACGACGGTTGTGTGCTTGGCGAGGGTCCGAACGAGCAACGAAAGCTCCCGCGTTTCCTCATTGGTCATCCCGGCTGCAGGTTCATCCAGTAGTACCACGCGTGGGGCAAGACACAGCACCATCCCGATATCGAGCCATTGCTGCTGCCCATGGGACAGAGCGGATGCCTGAACAGCTTTCTGCCCCTCCATTCCCAACATGGTGAGAATGCGCGTAGCGGTCTCATCCGCTGCCGCCTTGTCTTTGGTCCGAGCAAATGCTGCGATCCAAAGATTGTCGAAGACGGTGTTGTCGCCAAAGGCCTGTGGTTTCTGGTTTTTGACTCCCATCCCCTTGTGAACGCGGTCGAAGATCTGCGTTCTGGTGATGTCGTCCTGGTCAAGACGGATCGTACCGCCCTCGGGTCGATAGATCCCGACGCAGGTTTTGAGAAAAGAACTCTTCCCTGCGCCATTGGGACCGATCAACGAATAGGGTTTGCCGGGTGTGAACTCCCGCGACACCCTATTAACCGGGATTACTCCACCAAATTTCTTGAAGGCCTCATCTGTGGAGAGGCTTTTGGCGGGACCTGCCTGTTTCGCGGCCTCGGTCAGAATCTGATCCAATACGTCAGTATCGATCTTCACAGCCCCCGCATCGCGCGCCGCATCGTTTGGATCGGGAAGAAACCGCCTCCAGAGATTGTCCAAAGCCCCAAGAAAGCCGTTGTGAAGGAACATGACCAACAAGATCAGAACGGCGCCCAGTATTAGCGTTGTCTGCCCACCAGCCGCGCCCCCACCCAGCCAGAAGGACAGTGCACCAATGATCAAAGCACCCAGGAACGGCCCGGCAAGCGTTCCCAATCCACCAACCAGAACATAGATTGGGACAAGCAACGCTTCTTGGACAGAGAAGATCGAGGGGTTCAGATAGTTCGCCCAGAGCGCGAACAGGGCACCGGCGAGACCGGCGACTGCACCTGAATAGGCAAAATTGAGCACCTGAAACTTCCGAATGTCGTAGCCCAGAAGCTCTGTTTTCTCGATGTCGATGCGAATGCAGTCGACAATCTTACCGAAATTGCTGCGCATCAGCCAGCGCGTGAAGAAGTAAACCACCGCACTGATGAAGACGACGCAGGCAAAGGCGGCATTGGGTTTCAGCTTTTTCGCCTCTTCACCAACCCCCAGGATAATCCCTGGGATGTTGGACAACCCGTTGTCGCCCCCGATGACGGCCGCGCCAATGTCGATCTTGAACGTCTGTGTGACGGACCAAAGCAAGAGCGTGAAAGTGTAGGAAAGGATCGTGCTCTGAAGCTCCCCCATACGCGAGAAGAAAATCAGGTAGCCAAGTGCTGCGGCAATGAGTGCGCCAAAAACAAAGGCAGATGGGAGCGCCCATAGCAGGGACAGGCCCAGAGATGGCGCGAAGTTGATCGCAACGACGGCACCGAAGTAGCCCCCCAAGCCGTAAAAGGCCGTTTGCGCAAGACTTAGGAAGCCGCCGCGCCCCCAGATCACGTCAAGACTGAGACCGAGCAAACCGAAGATCACCCACGACGTCGCCACGAAGGCAAGATAGGGATCAAGTGAGCCGGAGAAAGCCAGGGCAGCACCTGCTGCGATGAGCGGGAAGATCAGCCCAGCATTGTTGTGTAGTTTTTCAAACATGTCTGGCGTCCCTCACAACTTGCGACGCCACTTGGCGGAGATACCCAATGGGTAGAGCCAAAGCAGAAAAGCGGTCATGAGGAAGAAGAAGACATCGCCGATGACGGATGTCATGAAGCTGGCGGTGACAGATGCACCACCGCCGAGGCCGAGCGCCGTGATTGCACTGCCTGTCAGGGCCACAGGTCCTGCGACGACTACAGTGAGGAAGCCTTTGACGGCAAAAAACAGACCCATCGAGGGTGTCGCGGGGATGATCGGCAGCAGAATCGCGCCCGCAAACCCGGCGAGTCCGGATCCGATGGCAAAAGTCATCGTGTTCACGCGCGAAGAGTCGATGCCGATTGCTTGGGCCATCTGAGGCTCCTGGATCGAGGCCCGGGCCTTCATGCCGTAGACGGTGTGCGTCATCAGGAAATAGACGAAGGCCAGCATGACTGCCGCGACAAAGATCATCGCGATGGGATAGACTGCGAGGCTGTAGTCACCGATCTGGAAGTTCCATTGTGGCATGCCGATGCCGGGTGAGACTGTGCCGAAAATGAGAACCGCCAACTGGTTGAACACCATGCCTAGACCCCAGGTTGCCAGCATTGTATCGAACAGCCGCCCGTAGAGTTTGCGGATGATAAGCAACTCGACAATCGCACCAATCAGCATTGTCATGGCGACCGCGATGGGTATGGCCAGTGGATACGGCAAGCCAATTTGCGTTGCGGTCAAAGCCGAATAGGCACCGACCATAAGAAATTCACCATGCGCAAGGTTGATAACACCCATGAGGCCGTAGACGACGGCCAAACCAAGTGTTGCAATCAACAGAATTGACGCGCTGGACAATGACGACAGCAGAACCGTCGCTAGGAAATCGAGTTCCATAGCATCCTCCCAGAGGTGATGCGCCCCAAGCCGGGGCGCATCGACAATTGTATTGGTTAACCTTCGGGCGTGAAGTGCTCAGCCACATCGGGATTGTCGATGAGGTTGCAGACTTCGTTCTCGTAGGTTGGTTCGGAATCTTCGAATGTTGCGATGATCTCAAAGCCGTTGTTGGCATCGCCACGCGCAATGTAGATGTCCTGACGCAGGTGATGCGATCCAGGCTCAAGCGTCACAGTGCCATTCGGAGCTTCGAACGTCAGGCCGCTTTCTAGTGCAGCGATCACGTCGTCCGCGTCGGTCGTGCCAGCCTTGTTAGCGGCTGCGGCCCAAAGGTGAACCGCATTCCAGACATCGACCGCGCCAGCAACAACCGGCGTATCGGTCCCGTAGGCTTCTTCCCAGGCGGCCAGGAATTCAGCATTTGCATCGCTCTCAACCGAAGGGAAGTAGCCCATGGCAGAAACGAGGCCCTCACCGGCTAGAGGCGAGACCACGACTTGCTGATTACCTGAGCCGTAGTTGGTGGAAACAACGCCGATGCTGTCCTTCAGACCTGCCGCGGCGAACTGTTCAAGAAAACCGGTCTGTGCTGCACCCACGGGCAGAGCGACGACAACGTCAGGATTGGACGCCTGAATCTTCTGAATGGTCGGTGCGTAGTCTGTTACGGACAACGCCAGATAGTCCTCACCCACCACCTCTGCACCGAGCTGCTCAGCGTATTCGTGAATCCAGTGGCCGGAAATCGTTCCGAAGTTGTAGTCAGGCGCCATGATGTAGATCCGGGGGCCATAGTTCTCAACGGCCCAATCCATCAGGACACTGAGCTGCTGAGAGGCAGAAGAACCTGTCACGAAGGTCTGCTTGTCACACGCGCCGCCTTCATAGAGCGAAGAATAGAAATACGGGATGTTGGCCTCTCGGAAGATCGGACGGATCGCTTCACGGGAAGAACTTGTCAGCCCGGCGAACATGGCCGCGATGCCGTCGCGGAGCACAGCCGTCTGTGCGAATTGTGTGTATTTCGAAAGCTCGGATTGGGCATCGTAGCCTACGACGACGACGTTCTCGCCATTGACACCTCCGGCTGCGTTGATGCTCGCCACAGCCAGATCCAATGCGTTGTCTTGCTGGATGCCATAGATGTTCAATCCGCCGGTCAGGTCAAAGATCGCACCGATCTTGACGTCCGCGGAGGCTGTGGTTGATGTGATCGAAAGCGCAGCGGTCATGCAAAGTGCGCCCAATGTCTTGTTCATAGCGGATAAGCTCCCTGTGTAGATACGAGCAGGACGCAAAACGCACGAATTGTCTTTGAGATGGAATCACTAACGACCCTATAGGGCGCAAACGTCCAGCTGTGTCGCTTGGTGATTTTGCGTGCATCGTCGCACCTTCCAATCGTGCTTCTTGTTCAACGTTATTGTCAAGGAAATTGTCAGACCACGATATTATTGTACATTTTCAAATGGCTATAGTTTCCACGCCTCCTTCACCGTCACTTGGGCTGATGAATTCTCGGCGACGAACGTAGAACGGTTGCGCTGAAAATCGCGACACGCCTAACAAATTGACGATCTTGCACGACCGCTTCGGTAACACGCGCAGCGTTGCAACCACGGACCTACCTGCAGTTCAAACAAATGCTGCGTAGGCAATTGCCGCGAGTGCATAAGGCGGCTTCGTCCGCTCTCCGGACCATGGTGCCGACAGCAGCGAACGGCCAGAACTTGAGCGATCTCAGCACGCTCAGATTCTCACAGTTTGGCGCCGCTGTCATTTTCAGCGCTAGTAGTTCACCTGTTCGAAGCCATAGTTGCCCTCATAGTCACGCCAATCGACGAAGACAGATCGGTGATAGATACCCGGGCAGTGCTGGCCCCAACGTTCAAGTCCTTCATGAGCCTCGGGCAGGGCAGATATGGAAGATCTATGCCATGAGAAATCGCCTTGGGTCCCGTACGTGCCGAGGACCACGGTCGCGCTGCGATTGCAGTCACCGTCACGACCGGATTCATGCTGTCGCGCATACCTGACATCGAACACGCGGATGGACCGAACGAAGTTGAACTCTGGTCCGCTGATATCGATGTCTGCGCGATCCTGAACGAACCGAAGTGTCTGGTCGGCAGGAACGAAATTGTCTACTGGCAAGGATAGGAGAGGTCGACGGCTGTCTGCCTGGTACAAGGCTTCAAGGATGCGGCCAGCGTTGTTTGATGGCCGATCGCCCTCATAGGAGGCGCCCATGGGACAGCGCCAGATTTGCAGCGGCGGTTCCACCGGCCAGGGCGTTATCCGCCGGATGAACTCGGCGCGAGCCCGGGCGCATGGTACTGAAGCAGGCCAACCGCCAGACAGACACAAGAGGATCGCGCAGTCGATCGGATATGTCTGCGCGCGGGCGGGCGTCGGCAGCGAAAGACCAGTCACGGTTAAAGCGACTGCAACCGAGGGGAAGAGCTTATTGAGAAAATGACGCATGCTGCGGAACCTCCGTGAGAGGAGTTCAGCATACATACGATAATATACTATCGCAACACCAAGTATAACACCGCATAAGGTTTATTATGGTAATAAGAAATTTGGCTACTTTGCCGGAATCCGAGAGTCGATCTTATGTTGATATTATTGCTCTGAATGAGAGACATATGCTGCGGCTCGATCCGAGATGGTAGCCGCGAGACTGATTTGCTATCCAAAACTGCTATCAAGGCGAAAGAGCTTAGTTACGTCCTTCCGCATTTTGGAAGTTCGCGTTGGTGGCTCGATAGATGAGTTCCTCTGTCAGCCTCTGCAGACCTCTTCGTAGTTTCAGTTAGGTCATCGGATCTCGCCGAAGCACATGTATTTCAGTTCGAGGTAATCATCCGCGCCATATCTTGAGCCTTCTCGGCCCTGGCCGGATTGTTTGACGCCACCGAAAGGCGCAACCTCGGTTGAAATCAGCCCGGTGTTGATGCCGACCATGCCCGTCTCTAAGCGTTCGGCGACGCGCCAGACGCGTGAGACATCCTTGGCATAGAAGTAACCTGCAAGGCCAAACTCCGTATCGTTCGCCAGTTCGACGGCTTCATCCTCCGTTTCGAACTTGAAAAGTGGAGCAATCGGCCCGAAGGTCTCTTCTTGTTGCACTTGCATGCCGCGGATCACATCGGTGACGACGGTCGGTTCAAAGAAGGTTCCGCCGCGAGAATGCCGGTTGCCGCCTGTTGCAATTCTCGCACCTTTGGCAATCGCATCCGAGAGGTGAGCTTCGACCTTCAACAGGGCGGCCTCGTTGATCAATGGACCGATCGCCACCCCCTCCTCGAAGCCGTCCCCGACAGACAGCGCCGACACGCGCTTTGTGAGCTTCTCGGAGAACTCCTTGTAGACACCCGATTGAACGTAAATCCGATTGGCGCAGACGCATGTCTGGCCGGCGTTCCGGTATTTGGCGATCAGTGCGCCTTCAACAGCGGCATCGACATCGGCGTCGTCGAACACGATGAACGGCGCGTTACCTCCAAGCTCCATCGAGACTTTCTTGACCGTGGCAGCGCCCTGCTCCATCAGGATCTTCCCGACACGGGTCGAGCCGGTAAAGGTGATCTTGGCCACCTTGGTGTTGGCGCAAAGCTCCTTGCCGACTGCAGACGCGTCACTACTCGGGACCACGCTGAACACGCCTTTGGGAATACCGGCGCGTTCGCCCATCACAGCCATGGCCAATGCGGACAGCGGCGTCAGTTCAGCAGGGCGCGCAACAAAGGTGCAGCCAACGGCGAGCGCAGGCGCCACCTTGCGGGCAATCATCGCATTGGGGAAGTTCCAAGGCGTGATCGAGCCGACGACACCGACCGGTTGCTTCAGGACCACAATGCGCTTGCCGGGCTGATGGCCGGGGATCACATCCCCGTAGATGCGTTTTGCCTCTTCGGCAAACCACTCGACATAGGAGGCGCCATACATGATCTCGCCCTTTGCCTCCGTCAGAGGTTTGCCCATTTCAGCGGTCAGGATCGCGGCCAGATCGTCGATGTTCTCGACCATCAGATCGTGCCATTTGCGCAGGATCGCACCGCGCTCCTTGCCTGTCTTGGCCGCCCAGGCTGCCTTGGCATCATAAGCACCGTCGATGGCAAGCGAGACGTCTTCGACGCCAAGGTCGGTCACATCCGCAATCTTCTTCCCGGTCGCAGGATTGAAAACCGGAAAGCTGTTGCCGTTCTCGATCCAGTGCCCATTCACATAGGCGCGGGTCTCGAGAAGTGCAGGATCGTTCAGCATCAGCAAGATCAGTTCTCCCGCGCGGCAGCGATAGACGCTTCAAGAATGTCGAGCGCCTCGGCAAAGACCTCGTCCTGAATGGTGATCGGGGCGAGGAAGCGAATGACGTTGCCATAGACGCCGCAGCTCAGAAGGATCAGCTTGCGCTTGAGCGCTTCGGCCCGAACTTTCTGTGTGAATTCAGGGCTAGGCGCCGAACCATCGCGCGTGTTGAATTCCACGGCCACCATGAAGCCGGGGCCACGGATGTCGACGATTTCCGGAGTTGTAGCGCGGATCGACTCAAGTCGTTGGCGCAGACGCGAGCCCAGCTCGTTTGAGCGCGCACAAAGGTCTTCTTCCTCGATGACATCGAGGACGGCAAGGGCCGCCGCAATCCCGAGCGGGTTGCCGCCATAGGTTCCGCCAAGACCACCAGGGCCGGCCGCATCCATGATCTCTGCCTTCCCGGTGACGGCCGCGAGCGGCAAGCCACCTGCGAGACCCTTGGCCATCGTGGTCAGATCGGGTGCGACGCCATAGCCATCCATGGCAAAGAGGTTGCCCGTGCGCGCAAAGCCGGTCTGGATCTCGTCCGCGACCATCACAATCCCATGCTCATCACAAAGCGCGCGGATCTCACGCACAAGCTCGGCAGGCGCAGGATAGAAACCGCCCTCCCCTTGCACCGGCTCAAAAATGATCGCTGCAACACGCCCGGGATCGAGGTCCGCTTTGAAAAGTTTATTCAGGGCATTCATCGAGTCTTCGGTGGAAACCCCATGGATGTCGATCGGGAACGGCACGTGATAGACGTCGGGCATCATTGCCCCGAAGCCCTGCTTGTAGGGAGCGACCTTGCCCGTCAGGCTCATCCCCATGAAGGTGCGGCCATGAAAGCCGCCCCCGAAGGCGATGACCGCTGGGCGGCCAGTGTACGCCCGCGCAACTTTGATTGCGTTCTCGACAGCTTCTGCACCCGTGGTCACAAAGACAGTCTTCTTCTCGAAGTCGCCGGAAACGCGCACGTTTAGACGTTCGGCAAGCCGGACATAGTTCTCGTAGGGCAGCACCTGGTGACAGGTATGGGTGAAGGACGCCATCTGCCGCTCGACTGCCGCCATGACCTTTGGATGACAGTGACCGGTATTCACAACGGCGATGCCAGCGGCGAAATCAATGTAGCGGTTGCCTTCGACATCCCAGACCTCGGCGTTCTTAGCGCGGTCGGCATAGATCTGGGTTTGCATGCCCACACCACGGGAAATGGATAAGTCTTTGCGTGCGCTGATTTCTGTATTCAACATGCTTTGTTCCTCTTAGGAATTGGATCCGTACGACAGTCAGGTGATTGACGTCGCTGGAGTTTGATTTTGCAGTTGGACTGAGTAGGCTAAGGCTTGGGTGTCGGGATGGTTCTGGCCAATTCGACGAAATGACTTTGAATGCTGTTGGCCATTCGTAAGAGAGCAGTCTCCTGCGATCGTGTGGCGACCAACTGGAGACTGGCTTGCGCGCCGTCTTTCATGCTGCCGATCGGCAGGGCAATCGCAGGATGTCCCGTATGATTGAAAAGCGACGTTGTCCGTACCATGGCCATCGTCGTTTCCAGCGTCTGTCCTGCAATTTCAATTGTCTCTGCTATTCTTGGGATAGCTGCTTGGAGCAACGTCGGCGTCGCGATGAAATCCACTTCACTCAAGATAGCGCCTAGTGTGGCGGTCAGACGCTTCCGATGATCCTTTGCGTTCAAAACCGCCTTCGGGTCGGCCTGCTCTGCTAAGTCGAACCATGTCTGCGCGATTGTCGGATACTCAGTTCGCTGGTCCGCAAAACTTCGCATATGCCATGTAAGGGCTTCGTCCAAGAACAGCGTGCCATGAGTGTCCGATACATCATCGAGGTCAGGCAGGGTCACAGGTTTCGTAGGGACACCCAGTTCAACGCAGGCAGAAAGGAAAAGGGAGAACGCATCCTGCACACCTTGATCGGCTTCCTGGAGCCAAGAGGGATCATACCCGATGATTTGCGGTTTGCAGGGTCTGACGGCACTTTGGCCTGAAAGACCAGCCCACAGAATTTCTGTTTCCGCCACTGACCGCGCCATTGGTCCAGCGTGATCGAGAGAGGGCACAAGGGGGAATATCCCGTCCATGCGGAACGCGCCAAAGGTCGGTTTCAGGCCCACGACCCCACAACATGCAGCTGGTATCCGGATCGAGCCACCGGTATCTGTGCCGATTGCACCAAGACACATACCGGCGCGCAGTGCAGCACCAGAGCCTCCACTGGACCCACCCACCGTCAGATCAGGATTGATGGGATGGGTCACTTCCAGGGTGCGCGTACTGAATGCGCCCGGGTCACTGACCGATGTCCCGATGATGACGGCTCCAGCCTGCCGAAGACGTTTGACTATTGCGGCATCAATGTCGGGGCGGTGGTTTGATCGGAAGGACAATCCTGCGGAACAAATACATCCAGCCAGATCGCAATTCTCTTTCACGACAACCGGCAAGCCACAAAGAGGGCCGATTTCATTGCCCCGCGTTAGTTCAGCGTCGATTGCCGTTGCAGCGTCGAGAGCCTGATCAAACAGAATTTCTCTTAGTGCATCGGTTGACGCGTTTGCTGTCTCGGCCTTCTCCAGAAAGTACAGGGTCAGTTCCCGTGTAGACACATCTTTATTGCGGATGGCGGCCAAGGCCGCCATCGCGCTCATTGTGAAATCTGGGGAAGGATCAGATATCACGTTTTGGCTTTCAGAGACTACAACCGGCCACTGTTGGTTCGACCTGACCATAGTTCTCGATCACGTCCCAGCTGCCGTTGTTGGCGCGCGCAAGGATACTGTTGGACCGCGCCACGTTGTTCGACGCAAAGCCTACACGTCCCTGCGGTGCTGCAAACTCGACTTGTCCAAGCGCGTCAATCACAGCCTCTGTCTCTGTAGTTCCAGCAAATTCGACAGCGGCCTTGTAGAGATATACGGCATTGTACGCCGCCTCACCAATCGCGTTGATCGGTTTGTCAGCACCATAGGCTGCTGCATAGGCCGCCTTGAAGTTGGCGTTCTCTTCGTTGTCGATCCCCATAAAATAGGCTTGGTTCGAAATTGCTCCTTCAACAAGCTCAGGCTCGGCTTGGCTAAAGACATCATCAAGCCCCTGGCTGAATAGCTGTTTACCCAGACCAAAGCTGTTGAATTGCTTGAGGAAGGTAATGAGGTCATTTCCGGCGCACATGCACCAAACAAAATCTGGATTGGCCGATTTGATCCGTTCCAGTGCAGGGCCAAAGTCATTGGTTCCGAATGGGAAGAATTCCGCACCTAGAACGGACCCGCCCTTCGCCTCCATCGCGGACTGAATCGCCTCGGCACTCTTGCGAGGCCAAACATAGTCAGAGCCGATTATGTAGGTCGTCGTGCCCTCGTTCGCAGTCAGCCAATCGACCGACGGGTCAATCTGCTGGTTCGGGATCTGTCCGGTCGAGAAAAAATACCGCTCGCAAACGTCACCCTCATAATAGGTTGTATACATGAGCAGCTTCTTAGCAGGTGTGGTCACACTGCGTGCGGCGACATGAGTCAGGCTGGCGATCAGGCCAATGGTCGCGTCGACCTCATCCTGGAAGATCAGTTTCCGCGCCTTGTCAATTGCACCGCGCGTCGTTGTCTGATCGTCCTCAATCAGGAATTCGACCTCGCGACCGGCGATACCGCCTGCAGCATTGATTTGCGAAACAGCAAGCTCAAAGCAGTTGAACTGTGTTTCACCAAGGATGGTCTGGAGACCTGTCATTCCCGACAGGAAGCCAAGCTTCACCGGACCAGCTTGCGCTCGCACAATGGTCGGTGCGGCCAATGACGCAGCTGCCACGCCAATTGAAGCAAGCGTTTGCCTGCGGTTCATAAGAAGTTTTGTCATGTTACCCCCTTAGGTTGGATGAGTTGGTTTTTGATGCTTCCTCAGACGGCCAAATACTTCTTCAGCATGGCCTCATCTTGAAGTTCGGAACGGGCACCACGGTGCACGAAGATACCTTTTTCCATGATCTCGAAGCGGTCGCAGGCGATGCTGATCAGTTCGAGGTTCTGTTCGACCAGCAGCGTTGCGATTCCCTGGCTTTCTGCGAGTTCTCGAATAAATGTGCCGATATCCTGGACGATATTGGGCTGGATCCCCTCCGAGGGTTCATCCAGCAAAAGGATCTTGGGATCGCCGCAGAGAGCACGTGAGATGGCCAGTTGCTGCTTCTGGCCACCGGAAAGGGTCCCGGCCAATTGCGTCCGGCGTTCAAACAAGATCGGGAAACGCTCATAGATAAATTCTGGGATCTTACGTTTGAGATCGGGCTGCGCACGCAGGCCCATTTGAAGGTTCTCCTCGACCGTCAACTTGTCAAAGATACCGCGGCCTTGAGGGACATATCCGAGGCCTGACTGCGAGATACGATGCGTCGGCAGGCCGGTAAGCGAATTGGCTTCGAACTTGACCGTGCCCGTCTGCGCCGAAATGATTCCCATCAAGGTCTTGAGAAAGGTAGTCTTTCCCACGCCGTTCCGGCCCATGACCGCAACGACTTCGCCTTTGCTAACGGAAAGCGAAGCGCCGTTCAGAACTTTGCCGCTACCGTATCCTGAAACAAGATCTCTTGCGTCCAGCATCAGCGTCTACCCAGATAGACATCGCGGACGAGGTCGTTGTTTTGGATATCGTCAAACGCGCCAGTGGCGATGATCTCTCCGTAGTGCAAGACGACTGTCTTGGCCCGAATGTCGCGCACAAAGGCCATGTCATGTTCGATGACGACGACTGTTACCTTACCACGCAGCTCTCTGAGAAAGCTGGCGGTGGCCTGCGTTTCGTCTGGTGAAAGACCTGCTGTCGGCTCATCCAGCAACAGCACTTTGGGGTTTGTTGCCAGGGCCATGCCGATCTCGAGCCACTGGGTCTGGCCATGTGACAGCTCGGACGCGCTGACATCCAGCATAGATTCAAGCTGCACAGTTTTCGCCAGCGCAAAAAGCCGTTCTTGGGTCTCTCTGTTCCCAGTCGCGACGACCAAATTTTCGTGGACCGTCAGGCTTGGAAACACACTCGGAACCTGAAATTTGCGAGCGATCCCGAGTGCGGCGATCTGATGACGGGACAATCTGTTTAGATCGTGATCTCCAAACCGGATCGATCCTGACGAGACGGGCAAAGTGCCACATATCATGTTCAGCAGAGTGCTCTTGCCCGCACCATTCGGTCCGATGATACAGTTCAGGTCATCCGGTCCAAACTCAATCGTGACGTCCTTGACAGCTTGAAAGCTGCCGAAACGGCGCGATACGGATTGTAGGGAGAGGAGCGGGATCAAGGGCGTCACTGTTGTCCCCCTTCTTTCTGGCGGAATCTGCGCAGTTTTTCCGACACCAAAGCGACGGGTCCATTCGGAAAGAAAAGAACCAGCGCGATGAAGAAACTGCCGATGGCGATTGGCCAAGCAGAGGCATTGAAGGAACTGATTTCCTGTTGCAGCCACCAGACAACAAATGTGCCTATGATCGCGCCTATGAGAGTACCGCTGCCCCCGACAGCAACCCAGATGATGACTTCCGTCGAAAGGAGAAGCGCGATCATGTCAGGTGCCACAAATCCGTTCATAGCGGCGTAGAGGGCACCGGCTAAACCAGCCATGCTGGCCGAGGCGACAAATGTCACCAGAAGGAGCAGAGACGTCCTGTAGCCCAGTGTTTGAGCCTTGGTTTCGTCATCCTGGATTGCGGTCAGGATCAGGCCAAATCTGCCATTCATGATGGCGATGGACCCAAAAAGGAACGCCAAGAGCACCGCGAGGCAGAGATAGTATGAGCGGAACGGATCAACGAAAGAGAGCCCGAAAATGACCAGCGGAGGCACACCGATCAGACCAGAGTCGCCGCCAGTGACACTGGACCAGCCGACCGCGATGTGATTTGCGATCAGGGTCAGTGCCAGTGTCACGATTGTGAAGTAAGCCCCACGGACACCACCAAAGAGAATGAAGTACCCAACTAAGAGGGCGACCAGTGCGGCCAGCCCTACCCCGGCAAGCAGTCCCACAAGGCTCACGATCGACGGGTCGATGTCAAAGTGGATACCGGTCACTGCCATCCCATAGGCGCCGAGTCCGAAGAACGTGGCGTGACCAAAACTCAAGATACCTGTCTTGCCCCAAAAGACATCAAGGCTCAGCGCGAAGATGGCGAACAATATGACATCGCGGTAGCTGGACAGAGCATAGGCATTTACGAAAGCTGGTAATACCAGCAGGACCAGCGAGACGGCGATAGCGACAAGTGTGGAAGGCCGCCTCGCGATGCGACGGCTTAGTGTTTGAGCAAAGTCTATCATGCTGGAACCAGTCCCTTCGGCCGGAAACGCAGCATGACGATTGCGAGGATCAGGACCAAGGCCTGCGCAACAGTGTTGGGAATCTGATAGGTCAACGCGGTCTCAAGTGTTCCGATCAGACCACTGCCGGCAGCGACGCCGGAGATGCTACCTGCTCCTCCGACAAGCACCACAAAGAACGAACGGGCGAGATAGTTGATACCCATAAAGGCCGTGACAGCCGTCAACGGGGCAAGCAAGACCCCCGCGAGAGCGGCAAGTGCGGCGCCACTAGCAAAGGCGCGGGCGTTGATCTTATCCGGGTCCACGCCCGTAACCGACGTCATTTCAGGACTTTGGATCGAAGCACGAAGCTCGAGCCCGAAGCGCGACTTCTTGAAGATGACCGCTGTAATTGCAAAGATGGCCAGGGCAAAGCAAATCAAGAAGATGCGGTAGATTGGATAGGTTGCACCCGCGATCTCGATTGACCCCTCAAATGGGCTACGCACGGACTGCGGGGCAGCACCGAACGTCAAAAGGATCAGTTGTTGCAGGATCAGGCTCAGGCCCCAGGTCACCAGGATTGCGTGAAGCGGATTGCTGTAGACGCGCGAAATCAGTGCCTTTTCAAGGCAAAGCCCAAAAACGTAACCGACGAATGGTGCGACAACCAGTGCGATCCAGAAGTTACCACCAAAGCTTTGAACCAAAACAAAAACAAACGCGCCGATGGTGATGAACTCACCATGTGCGAGGTTGATGACATTCATCAGACCAAAGATAATAGCCATACCCATTGAAACGATCAGCAGAATGCTGATCAACGTCATCGCGTTCAGGGCGAAAGGTATGAAATCGGTCAACACTTCGTTGCACCTGTCTGGTGGCCATGCAGGGCTGGTCTTGCGTATTGGTGTTCAGGGCAATGGGGCACGTACGTTTCCTTTGGATATCCCCGGACTAGAGCATGCCTTTGGTCAAACATAAAATATATAGTTTGACACTATATGATTATCGAATGTGCTTTCTGTTTCAGAGCGATACACTGCTCTAGCTTAGCTTCTGAGACCGAAATGATCGGCAAGCTCAGACACGCGTTGCGCGAAGTGACGGATGAGTCTGGCGTCGGGCTGTTGCTTGTCCAACCGCTCTTTCAGAGGGTCCTCGACACGTATTGTCGTCCCGGACATTTCCTCGAGCATCGCGTGTCCGCAAAACGGCACATAGAGTTCTGAATACCCACCCTCATGAACCGCAACGAAACGACCGTTCATCAGTGTCATCAGGCCACGCGTCATCAGACGATAGGTTTCGGCTGTACACATCATCCGTGACAGCGGATCAACCGCGGCCGCATCGAACCCGCATGCCACGATCACCAGATCCGGTTCAAAGTGGCGCAGACGTGGCAAAACCAATTGCTCCATGACCTGAAGATAAGTGTCGTGGCCAGCGCCGGGCGGGAGGGGAATGTTCATGTTGAACCCTGTTCCTTCGCCTGCGCCGATATCGTCTGGACTGCCAGTATCCTGCGGGTAGCAGCGATCCTGATGGACTGAGATCGTCAAAACGTCCGCTCGATTGAAGAAAATGGCCTCGGTCCCGTTGCCGTGATGCACGTCCCAATCCACAACCGCGATCCGTTCTGCCAGCCCTTCGGAAAGTGCTGCCTCGATTGCGATCGCAATGTTTGCCAACAAACAAAAGCCGTTCGGCCATTCAGGTAAACAGTGATGTCCCGGTGGCCGCGACAGCGCATAGCTGTTAGTGACGTCCCCTTTCAGAACCTGTGAGACCGCAGTTTTCGCCAGTCCGGCTGATAGCGCCGCAATCTCGTAGGCACCGGGGCCGAACGGGGTCCTTAGACCAAGCTCTCCACCGCCTTGGTCAGAAAGGGCCTTGAATTGATCCAGGTATGATCTTGGGTGAACGCGCAGGAGATCTTCATCCGTGGCCGGGCTAGCCGAGTGCATCTGCAGCTCACGTTCCAAACCCGATACAGAGATCAGATTTCGGAGGCGGCGTTTAGTTTCGGGTGCTTCAGGCAGTCCGCCTGCCACAAACGGTTGGACATAGCCCCCGACTGGCGCGAGCATCGCATAATTGCTACCCGAATGCCAAAAAGTGGACTCGTCCCAGAGAAAACTCGTTTTTCGCATGTGAGCACCCCGCAAGCTTGTTGGACATCAGGCGATGGGCGCAACAAACCATGGCAGCGTTCATTCATAAAATATATTGTTTACAGTGTTATCATCATTCAATAGTGGAGTGCTATGCGGCTTACTTATCGACAAATCGAATATCTGCATGTGGCGGGTAGCCTAGGAAGTATCACTGCGGCCAGTAAAGCGCTGAATATTTCTCAATCCTCGGTTGTGGCTGCGATCAATCTGGCTGAAGACATCACAGGAACGAGCCTTTTCTACCGCCGCAAGGGACACGGGATGGAAGTGACCCCCGCCGGTCAAAAGTTCCTCATCTTGGCGCGGCGGGTTCTAGCGACCGCAGATGAATTTCAGAAGTCGCTCGATGCGTTTTCTGTACCATCCACAACCACACTGCGTCTGGGGTGTTTCTCCCCCTTTGGATCCATTCTGATCCCGCCGGTCCTGAAACGCTTCATCGATGAGAACGGTAGCTGTCAGGTCACCTTGCTGGAAGGAGATCAGTCTGAGCTCCGAAATTGGCTTGCCACTGGCGAGGTCGACCTCGTGGTTACGTATGATATTGGTGAGATGTATGGCGTCGGTGTCACGCCCATATGCCGTTGCCCTGCACATGCTTTACTGAATGCAAGCGATCCGGATTCGGGCAAGACGTCGATTTCAATCAAAGAGCTCGCGTCCAAGCCTCATATCCTTCTGGATCTCGCAGAAACGCGATCTTATCTCTTGGCTCTGCTAGATTTTGCCGGAGAGCGTCCTGACATTGTCCTGCGCACGCGGTCTTACAATACTATCAGAACGGCTGTGGCCAACGGACTTGGCGCATCAATGCTAAACTTGCGGCCCGCATCGAGCGGCAGTGACAGCGCTGAATTGGTACGTGTTCCGATTTCGGACGACTTGCGTGCACCGACGCTGGTTGTCGCCGACCCCTATGGCGACCATAAACCGGCCTATGTACGGTCGTTTATCGAGGTTCTGTTTGACTACTTCGCAGAGCTTGGTCCCCAGAACTTTGCGGTTGCCATGCCAGACAAGCACGATGGTTTGTTGTGTGAGCGTCCTAAGTTATAGTCTGTGGGCAATGAGAGCCAACGCAACAATGGCAGTGAGCAATTGTCATCCAGATTTCGAGAAGCACCGTCACGCCATTAGCCGTGCCGCCAAGAATTCCAACAGCGTCCGTTGGTCCCTCTCAAAACCACGAATACCCTCTGCCAGCTTCTCAGTCGCCATCGCGTTCTGATTCACGCCCCAGCGAAAATCGATCTCGGAAATCGGCAAGGGTTTTGTACTCGGAACCCCGCTCCGCAGAACGCGGGGGACAGGCCCGTCGTCTTCAGCCAATTCGGACAAAAGCCTAGGCGAAATCGTCAAGCGGTCACACCCGGCCAGGGCCTTGATCTGGCCAGTATTCCGAAAGGACGCCCCCATCACGATCGTTTCGATGCCGTGGTTCTTGTAGTGTTCAAAGATTTCCCTGACCGACTTTACCCCTGGATCAGTTTCGGACGGGTAGTCAGGAACCTGTTCGGCCGCCTTGAACCAATCAGTGATCCGTCCGACGAAAGGCGAAATCAGATAGACGCCCGCGTCCGCGCAGGCCTTGGCTTGTTCGAGGGAGAATAGAAGGGTGAGATTGCAGTTGATGCCGTCTTTCTCAAGCTGCTCTGCCGCGCGGATTCCTTCCCAAGTTGCAGCAAGCTTGATCAGGATTCGATCCTTCTTGATGCCCCGCCGATCATAATCTTCCACGATGTCATGCGCCCGCCGAACCGAGCCTTCGACGTCAAAGGATAAGCTCGCATCGACCTCGGTCGAAACACGCCCAGGCACGAACGTTGCAAGGTTCGCGCCGATGGCAACGGTCAGCGTGTCGCAGAGGGCTTCGACACTCAGCGATTGCGCTTTCGCCTTGGCGATCTCTTCTGCGACAAGGCCTTGCGTTTCATCGGCTGACATCGCGGCCAGAACGAGCGACGGATTGGTCGTGCAATCCTGGGGCTTGTGCTTCCGGACCAGCGCCGGATCGCCCGTATCCGCGACGATCACAGTCATTTCCTTCAGCTGTTCCAAAGCGGATTTCATAGTATGGGTCCTTTTCGTTGTCTTGCAGGTCGGGAAGACGTTCGGGAGGAGGATGTCCTCCCGACCCACGTCAAACAGCCATCGCTGCTTGATCCGCTAATTCGGCACGGACACGGGCGACAATGTTCTCCACCGTCAAACCAAATTGTTCATAAAGCTCTTCAGCACTGGCCGAGGCTCCAAAGTCCGTCACACCAATCACGGCGTCTTCGGATGCCACATAACGCGTCCATCCAAACGGACTCGCCGCTTCGATGGCAATCCTCGGCCCATGTCCCAGCACCGCAGCGCGGTAGGACTGATCCTGCGCGTCAAAGAGCGACCAGCAGGGGAGTGACACGACGGCTGCCAAGATGCCGGAGCTCTGCAGGTCGCTGGCAGCCTCAACGGCTAGAGAGACTTCGGTCCCAGTCGCGATCAACGTGATGTCGCGGCGACCTTCAGGTTCGACCAAAACATACCCGCCTTTTGCCGTCGGATTTCCATCCACAGGAGTAGCGCGGACCTGCGGGACGCTCTGGCGCGAGAACGCGAAGAGTGACGGGCCGTCCGTGTGCAACGCAACCTCATAGGCCTCTAGTGTTTCCACTAGGTCGGCTGGACGAAACACATGCAAACCCGGAATAGCCCGTAGGCTTGCAAGGTGTTCAATCGGTTGATGAGTTGGGCCGTCTTCACCAAGTCCAATCGAGTCATGGGTCATGACAAAGAAGGTTTTGGCCTTCATCAGTGCGGCCATTCTGATCGCGTTGCGCATGTAGTCGGAGAAGACGAGGAAAGTCCCCCCATAAGGCACAAGACCGCCGTGAAGGGCGATCCCGTTCATGATCGCCCCCATCGCGAATTCCCGAACACCGTAGTTGATGTATCTTCCAGTCTGCGCTGCACAAAACGGCTCAGCCGTTGCTGCGGTTCTTGTAAGGTTGGACCCTGTCAAATCAGCCGATCCGCCGATCAGCTCTGGTAGAAGCTCTGTAAAGAGTTCTAGCGCGACCTGGCTTGCTTTCCGGGTTGCGATAGCTCCGGGCGTGTTAATGGCCTTCTTCTTGGCCTCTTCGATACGCTCTTGAAGACCATCGACCAAGTCTCCCTTCATGCGCCGGGCATATTTCTGAGCATAGTCCGGTGCGAGCTCTGCGACACGCTCCTGCCATGCAATATGTGCGTCTCTGCCTGTACAACCGAATGACCGCCAGGCCGAAAGGTGTTCGGGGGGAATCTCGAAAGGCGCGTCTGGGAGATTCAAAGCGCGCTTTGTGGCCGCTGCTTCGTTGGATCCGAGCCTCGCGCCGTGGATCCCCGACGTTCCGGCCTTCGTCGGTGCACCATAGCCTATGATTGTCCGAAAGATCACGAGCGACGGCTTGCCAGCTTCGGACTTGGCCGCAGCGAGCGCATCATCGATTTCGGTGTGGGTATGCCCACAGGCTTCCAGAACGTGCCACCCCATGGCCCTGAACTTCGCAGCAGTATCTTCGGTGAACGACAGGTCAGTGCTGCCATCAATTGTGATCTTGTTGCAGTCATAAAGGACGTTCAGCTTGCCAAGGCCCAAATGCCCTGCGAGCGAGGCCGCTTCCTGACCGACGCCCTCCATAAGACAGCCATCTCCAACAAAGACCCACGTTCGATGGTTGCAGACATCAGCCCCGAAGTCGTCGCGTAGTCGCCGCTCTGCAATAGCCAGACCGACGGACATTGCGATCCCCTGCCCCAGTGGTCCGGTCGTAACCTCGACACCTGGCGTATGCCCCGTTTCGGGGTGCCCCGGCGTCTTGGAGCCCTTCTGGCGGAAAGCCTTGATGTCACCCAATTCCAACCCCGGCACGCCAGTGAGGTAAAGAAGACCGTACAGAAGGATAGAGGCGTGACCGTTTGATAACACGACTCTGTCGCGATCTGGCCAATGAGGTTTTGAAGGATCAAAGACCAGGTGTTTGCCATAGAGAACGGTGGCAATGTCGGCCATGCCCATCGCAGCACCGGGATGACCATGCCCCGCGGCCTCGACGGCATCGATGGCCAGGCCACGCAGCACATTTGATAAGCTTGTCAGATCGGTTTTGGGGGATGATGTCTTGTGCATGGTTTTCTGGTTAATCCGTTGTGTGGCATCCAACCGAACTGGGGTTCCAGCTTCGGCAAATGCGCTGTCGCAGTATGTTCGGCACCTGAGCGGTCGTGGGGTTCTGTTTAGATGATTGCTAGGACGCGCCGCGCACTGTACGCGCTCCTTGCTGGAGAGCTTCGAAGGCTAAGAAGCGGCGCTCATGAAAGGCGCGCAACTCACCACTGGCTGGATCGTACCGCGCCCCAAGCGACGACATTGCTTGCATGGCGTCGGTGACAGTTTCGTATTGACCGGCGGCTACTGCCCCCAGCATCGCAGACCCTAACAATACCGGCTCAACTGTTTCGGGTTCGGCAAAAGGGATACCTGCAGCATCGGCCAGCAATTGCTTGATGATCGGATCGGCACCCGCCCCTCCGCTGATGACAACGAGCTCGGGGCGGACCCCATTTGCACTTTGCACGTCAAGGATCTGGCGCAAACCGTAGCCCAGACCAAGAATGCCCGCGACGTAAAGCGCAACTAATGAGTCTTCGGTCGCGTCATGATCAAGTCCTGAGATAATCGCCTTCGCCTCCGGGTCTGCAAAGGGCGCGCGGTTCCCAAGAAACTCAGGGACAACCACGATGTCCTTGGCAAGCAAAGCAATCTCAGATGGGCGCAGGCCTGTTTCCGATAGCTTTCCAAGAAGATAGTCAAGGACACCATGACCGGCCTTCTTTGCGGCCAGTCTTGCCGCAGGGTATGCAGGATGGAATTTGACCAGTTGCGCAATGGCGTGCCCCGCTGCCGATTGCCCACCCTCGCTAAGCCACAGGCCAGGCACCATTGCAGAATAATATGGTCCCCAAACACCGGGAACGAATGCCTTTTCAGTCGAAGATGACATCGTGCATGCCGATGTCCCAAAGACATAGGCCATCCGCGCCGTTGCACCTTCGTGCGGGCCCGCTGCCCCGATCGTGCCGATGCCGCCAGCATGCGCATCGATCAATCCAGCCCCGACAGCGGTACCGGGTTCCAGCCCTAGTGCCTTGGCCGCATGACTCGTCAAACCGTCGCCAAGTGGCGTACCCACATCAACGACCGATTGCCCGATACGCGCAAAGTCTGCGTCCGCGAGATCGGCCAGCCCAACAGTCTCGAAGTAGGACCTGTCCCAGGCTGTCTCATGAGCGAGGTATGTCCATTTGCAGGTGACCGTACAAACCGACCGCGACAGATCACCCGTCG